>CAYZSD010000043.1:0-22685 GCA_964481075.1 uncultured Rikenellaceae bacterium
CCCCAAAAAACGGGGTTCGAAATGACATTTTTTGGAATACTTAGATATGGGGGGGGGCGGAAAAGGGCATGTTGGTATTTGAAGGGTACCAACATGCCCTTTTCCGCCCCCTTACTATGTTTTTATAATAACCTTTGTCATGTCGAACGAAGTGAGACATTTTATTAAATGCTTGCATCTTATACTACTTTTGATGAAATTTAAACAGTTTCTAAATCCGACAAATTTCTTAAACAGAAAAAGATTCTTCAATCCACTTCGTTCCTCTAGTGCTTGCAATAAGTCCTCATCAGTTTTTCAGATATTGGTCATTTATCATTACCTTTGCTTGTAAATAGACTTGCAATGTCCAAGAAAAGAAAACCTACTACACCTATTGCTGGAGAACCTTATGTTCCTTATGGTGAGGAGCCGTTGAGTTTTGAGTACATCTGGCAGCTATTTCTGGAAACCGACAGAAAGTTTCAGGAAACGGAACAACGATTTAAAGAAACCGACAAGCAGTTCAAGGAAACCGACAAAAAGATTAAAGAGCTATCGTATCTCTTCACTTCCCAGTGGGGCAGATTGGTTGAGTCGTTGGTTGAGGGTGCTGTGGTTAGGCTTTTCAATGAGGTGGGGATTCTGGTTCAACGCACCACTGAGCGCATGAGTGGAAGCTATCAGGGCGAGAACTATGAGTTCGATATTATCGCCCACGATGGTAACGAGGTGGTGGTGATAGAGGTGAAAACTACACTAAAACCTAAAGACATCAAGGATTTCATTGCAAAAATGAATCGATTCAAAACCTATGCCCCCGAGTACAAGAGCCATCGGGTGATGGGATGCGTTGCATACCTCAAATCCGACCCTGGCGCACGCACAATGGCTGAGAAATCAGGACTTTTCGTCATACGAGCAACTGGCGATAGCGCTAGCCTAGTGAATGCCAAAGACTTCAAGCCAGGCCTTTTTTAGGTTTACTTGACTAGAGTACGATGAATAACTCCCGAACCATAGTTTTAGCAGTTTACATTTTTTGCCTTTTTTTTTGTCCAACAACATCATTCTCACAACATTCAGGAAGAATCTCAGGGATTGTCCTCGATAAGGACAGCGAGATTCCCTTAACTGGTGCCAACGTGGTTATAATC
This sequence comes from uncultured Rikenellaceae bacterium, assembly GCA_964481075.1. Lineage (GTDB taxonomy): Bacteria > Bacteroidota > Bacteroidia > Bacteroidales > Tenuifilaceae > MWFE01. The sequence continues at coordinate 1,137 of CAYZSD010000043.1, forward strand.
AATAGCTCCGAGTTACTGGGTGTTGAAACCGATGTAAACGGGTGCTTTTGGATACAGGGAGTTAGTGTTGGTCGGCACACTATTCAGGTTTCGTTTGTGGGTTATACTACATTCACATTACCAAATGTGGAGGTTATCTCAGGCAGGGAGACCCAACTAAGCATTGCTCTTGAACAACAGGTTTACTATCAGGAGGATGTTATCATCAGAGCCGATATACGGAAGGACAAACCTCAGAACGACATGGCGCTGATAAGCGCGCGAACCTTCAGCATGGAGGAAACGGAACGGTATGCTGGTAGTTTTGGCGATCCCGCCCGAATGGCCACAAACTTTGCCGGGGTGATGCAAGGTGGAGACCAACTCAATGAGATAATAATAAGGGGTAATTCCCCTGCAGGATTACTCTACAGGGTTGACGGATTCACAATTCCCAACCCAACCCATTTCAGCAGCGCTGGTACATCGGGTGGGGCAATCAGCATGTTGAATAGCAATACCATGGGCAACTCCGATTTCTACACGGGGGCTTTTCCTGCAGAATACGGCAACGCCCTTTCGGGCGTTTTCGACCTTAAGTTACGTAGGGGTAATAGCCAGAAGCGAGAGTACCTCTTTCAGGTTGGATTCAATGGTTTTGAGGTTGGGCTCGAAGGCCCATTCTCTTCCAAAAGCACAGCTACCTACCTTCTCCATTACAGATACTCGACCCTTGAGGTGTTTGATTGGATGGGCCTATCGTTGCCTGTAAGTGCTGTTCCATACTTTCAGGACATTACAACACATGTTAATATTCCTGCGGGTAAGTTTGGGAACACCTCTATTATCCTTGTAGCTGGGAAAAATAACATTAAGTTTGAGAGGGAAAGGCAGGATACCATTTCTGGAGCATCTCTATTTGGTTCCGCTACAGCCCTTGCGGGTTTCAACCATTCAGTTTTTCTTATGAACAAAATTAAATTAACCGCTGGGATAGCATTTACATATCGAGGCGATTACACAACCGACACGGCAACAACCACCTCGGGAAGGATAGATAGATGGTACGGGCAGGATTCATGGGAACGAGGGCTACAGGCTAATCTTAATGCAAGGTACAAGATAGACAATCGAAATACACTTAACCTTGGCGTTAGCCAAAATTTTGGCTTCATTTCTCTGACTGATAGTGCCTTTCATATTCCAACTAATCGATACATATTCATTAACAATATTGAAGGTTCTTACACATATACACAGGCTTTCATACAGCATCGGCATAGGTTTACCGATTATCTCTCAATTGTGGCAGGGATAAACTTTCAGCATATCACAATAAGCAACAGCAAGGCTTTTGAGCCACGTGTAGCCATCAACTACGAAATAAATCCTAACAATACAATCAGTGCTGGAATGGGTAAGCACAACCAGATTCAACCTCGCCATTTCTACTTCATCGAGACCCTAAACGACACTCTACAGGGAGTTTACACACAAACAAATAAAAACCTTGGTTTTTCAAAGAGCAAACATTTTGTAGTTGGGCATCAGTACGTTTTAGAGCGATTGTACAGGGTGAAATCGGAGGTTTATTATCAGCAATTACACAAAATTCCTGTTGAAAAAAAGTCTAGCTATTTCTCATTAATAAACTATGGCAGCTTCGGTTTGGATGAGGGCAACAATACCGACAGCCTTGTGAACGAGGGTACAGGCTTTAATTATGGCCTAGAACTTACCCTCGAACGATTCCTCAATCGAGGGTGGTACATGCTTTTCACCGCTTCAATATTCGACTCCAAGTATAAGGGAAGTGATAATGTTTTACGAAATACTCTGTTTAACAGCAATTTCGTTTTCAACATGGTTGGTGGGTACGAATTAAATCTCTCCCTAAACCACCGCCTTGCCATCGATATTAAATCGATTTGGGCCGGAGGTTTGAGAGAGCTACCCATCGACCTAAAAGCATCGAAGGCACAGGGTAGAACGGTGTATGATTATCAGAATGCCTTTGCAAATAGGTTTGGCGACTACTTTCGATTGGACATAAAAGCATCGATTAAGCTCAACTACCAGAAGGTATCGCATATCCTTGCCATTGAGCTAATCAATTCCACCAATCGGAAGAACCATTTCATCCAAACCTACAACCCATCAACCCAAAGGATTGAAGAGACCACGCAACTTGGATTAACCCCATTGCTTATGTATCGTTTTGTTTTTTAGTTTTATATTTTATTAACTTTGAAGGTTGAAAAATGATTTGGTTATATAAAGAATATGTAGGCAATTTGACTGTAAATCAAATACATGATTTTTATCGTGACATAGCAAATGGTCAACTATTAAGCGAAAGAAAGGCGTACTGGATTCAAAGCTACCGAAGACATTCAGTAGAATAATTTAGTAATACTAGTGTAAATCTTCAATTTTAAATAAAGAGTGTGAAAAGTAAACTCATTCAACTTATAGGCATATTTTTTGTTCTTATCCTTATTTCCAGTTGTGGAAAGGTTAATCATATTAGCGTTAAGGATATTAGTGAAGTTAAGTTCAGAGGGTTGAAGCAGAACGTTCTTCTACTGTCACTCGAGGTGGTGATTGACAATCCAAACACCAGAAACATTACTGTTACTAACATTGAGTTTAAAACATGGCTCAACAACAGGGAGTTTGGTACGTTTCGAACGACGAATGACATTCACCTGATTCCATGCTCAAAAAGTAAGTATTCTGTTCCCGTTGAGATAGAGCTACGTACAGTAGCCGATGCCTTCCGATTGGTTTCCTCAGGGTCAATTGAAGGTATTCTCGATAGGATGGAGGTAGAGGGTTTTATCAAAGGGAAATCGTTTCCTGTGAAACGAAAAGTGTTAATCAAGCGACAACCTTTTAAAGATTTAGCATCAACACTTTAGCTCATTTTTTTGAAAAAGCAGTAATTTTCAAACCAAAAGATGTACCTTTGGGGCAAAATATAACAGCTTAGTTTTATGTTGAAAGGGTTTAAACCGCAGCTGCTAATCCTCCTTCTATTTCCTTTTTTCTCCCCATTTCTGGCAACTAAGGGATACTCACAAGCTACTCACGGAATTATAAAATCGTTGGAAATCGATTCGCCTGGAAGTGGAAAGGTAAAGGTGTTTCAGGATGAACGTATCAATCTGTTAATGAATCAGTACTACATCCAGAATGCTTCACGACCAGGGATGAACGGTTTTCGTATCAGAATTTTTTTCGACTTAGGTCAGCAGTCACGAAACAACTCCTTGGATGTGATGAATGAGTTTATGGAAAACTTTCCAGGAGTAGCAGTTTACCGAACATTTGATAGTCCCTACTACAAGGTATCTGTTGGCGATTTTCGTTCGCGAGATGAAGCCCTAAGGATATACAGTAGCCTTGTGAAAAAATATCCAAAGGCTTTTATTGTTCCAGAATGGATAAATTTTCCTCCAATTGATTGAAAAACACCACAAAGGAATGTTTTCTCGAAAACCCAACGGTTATCCAAAAGTTTTAAACAGCAAATCAAATAGAATCCATGTCCGATCAGCTTCAGCATGAATGCGGTATAGCTCTCATTCGGCTGCTAAAACCACTTGAATACTATCAGGTTAAGTATGGCAGTTGGACCTACGGCCTTCAAAAATTATACCTTCTTATGGAGAAGCAACACAACCGGGGGCAAGATGGGGCTGGAGTTGCAAGCATTAAGTTCGATTTAAATCCAGGGTATCGATATATCGACAGAGTTAGGAGCAACTCTTCGTCTCCTATACGTGAGGTATTCGATTCCATTCACTCCGCCTTCGAGAAGTGGGAGAGTAAGCCTGAAATCCTTAACGACATCCCCTGGGTGAGGCAAAATATACCTTTTGCTGCTGAACTTTACCTCGGTCACCTGAGGTATGGAACTTTCGGTAACAACTCTATCGATTATGTTCACCCTGTGATGCGCGAGAATAATTGGAAGTCGAGGACTTTGGTGCTTGCAGGAAACTTCAACATGACCAACGTTGATGAGCTCTTTCAGAGGCTAATGGATTTAGGTCAACACCCAAAAGATTACTCCGATACTGTAACTGTACTCGAAAAGGTTGGCCATTTCCTCGATGAGGAGAACCAGCAAATTTTTCGAACCTATAAGAATGAGGGATATCAGAACCGTGAGATAAGCAAGCTAATTGCAGAAAGTCTAAGTGTTAAGAAGATACTTCAGGAAGCAACCAAGGATTTCGATGGTGGCTATGCCTTAGCTGGGATGATTGGTCATGGCGATGCCTTTGTGTGCCGCGATCCGTGGGGCATTCGACCTGCTTTCTACTATGCTAATGATGAGATTGTTGTGGTTGCCTCTGAACGTCCAGTTATACAGACGGTTATGAATATCGATACCGACATGGTGAGTGAGGTTAAACCCGGATATGCCCTTACCATCAAGCGGAATGGAGAGGTGGACATGCAAGAAATTCGCATACCCCAAAGGAGAGCATCGTGCTCCTTCGAAAGGATATACTTCTCTAGGGGAACCGATCGTGATATCTACCGCGAAAGGATTAAGCTGGGTGAATTTCTTACCCCAGTAATCCTTGATAAAATCGGATATGATATCAATAATACCGTGTTCTCCTTTATTCCTAATACCGCCGAAACAGCATTCTATGGAATGCTAAAAGGCGTTGAAGATTACATGCTGAAGGAGAAGGCCCGGTTGTTGAAACAGAGAAATGGTTCACTCTCGGAAGCTGAAATTGAAACAATAATCTCATCGAAACCTAGGGTTGAAAAAATCGCTGTAAAAGATGCTAAGCTTCGAACCTTCATCACTGAGGACAAGGGAAGAAACGACCTGGTGGGACACGTTTATGACATCACCTACGGGACAATCAGGCAGGGAGAAGACAACCTTGTGGTTATCGACGATTCAATTGTTAGAGGTACAACCCTAAGGGAGAGTATCCTTCGAATTCTCGATAGGCTTAACCCAAAGATGATAGTTGTAGTTTCTTCCTCTCCTCAAATTAGATACCCCGATTGCTATGGTATCGACATGGCGAAGCTTGGCGATTTTGTCGCTTTCAGGGCAGCCATTGAACTTCTCAAGGAAAGTGGAAATGAGAGCGTTATTAATAACGTTTACAAGAATTGCAAGGCTCAACAAAATCTTCCTAAAGATCAGATAATTAACTTTGTGAAAGATATTTACAGACCCTTTACGCCCGATCAACTGTCCGATAAGATAGCTAAATTACTAACCCCAAAAGGGATGAAGGCCGAGGTGAAAATTGTCTTTCAAACCATAGAAAATCTTCATGCAGCCTGCCCTAACGACAAGGGCGATTGGTACTTCACAGGAAACTATCCAACCCCAGGTGGCAATAAGGTTGTAAACAATTCCTTCATCAACTTCATTGAGGGCAAAAACCAAAGAGGATATTGCTAGAAAAGCTCTTTACTTCAAAAAAATGTTTTTTTGACTCTGTAATTCTTTCTGAAAGTAACGCAAATACCAATCAACTATTGGAGCATTTAGCTTCTTAACATTAAACTCCTTTCTTTTAGTATAACCAAAGTAGGTAAAGAGCTCATCAGCAATTTCGGTATAACAAATTGTATCTTGGGGCTTGCGTGCAAAACGCTTCACAAAAGGAAAAACCGCTTTTACAGAGATCTTTGCCTGCTTTGCAAATATAGTGAATGGTGAAGGCTGTAGCTCCCATTCAAACTGAAGGTTCAAGGGTTTGAAGTAGTACTCCTCAAGGGTTTCATCGTAAAGCTTTTTGTAAAGCTTTTGATTAAAGGGAAGATACTTGAAGAATTCAACCAATTCATTATCAAAAAGAGGAAGCCTTAGATTGTAGCCAAAGAATTGGTAAACCCTGCACGAATTTACAATGAATTTTGCCTGCCTCTCCTTAAAATCCCACCATTCTAGAACGCTGTAGGGTATAAAAGTTCGATGGTCTTGAAAGAAATTGGCTATTTCATTTAAAAGTTCTTTCCTTTCATTCCCTGAAATTGTGCAGTAGGTGTGATGTAAATCAATTAGATACCTAATGATTCTGTTAACCCTAATTCTTTCGTGATTGGGTAAAAGATGGCTTCCTGCAATGAAATCGCCAGAATGTCCTGGGACTATAACACTATTTGGTGGAATCTGGTTCTTGCTAAAGAGCTCTTTCATCGCATGATAATCCTGAAAGAATGGCATTGAGCATGCTGTAGATGCAAACCGAATAAAGCTGTCGAAATTCTGAACTTCTGGAAATTTGTAAATAAGTTTACTTGTATATGGTATAGGAATCCATTTGCACCTCAATGTTTTAGCAACTTTCTCGGCAAGCAACATCTCCTGGTTCCCTTCCCTTCCATAGGTGAAGGTGCTAAAGCTTTTGAAGCCGTTTATTGATAGCCAAGCTGCAATGAAACGTGAGTCGTAGCCACCGCTGAGAGGAATTGCAATATGATTGTCGGAAATGCTTGCAACCATTCTCTTCATAATTTCATCAAGAATCCTTCGCAGGATTTGCTTTGCCTCCTGGAATGAAATTCCAGAAGTGGAAGGGGTACAATATAAAAAATACTGTACTACATTGGGTTGATTTTCTGTAAAATAAACAAATGAACCAGCCTCAACCTGAAGGACATCCTTAAAAAGTGTTTTATTCCCAAGAGAGTAACCTGATGTTTTAAACTCAACAAGAGCAGTATTGCAAATGCCGTTCGAATTGGCCAGTTGATATGGATTATCGGAAACCCTTGGTTGATTGCCGTCAAGCTTGTAAAAAAGAGGGATACTTCTTATCCTATCAACTAGAGCAAAAGTGCCAAAAGCTAATTCTCCTGCGATGCAGAAAAGACCGTTAAGGCTATTTGCCAGGTTTGAAAGTTCTTCTGGCGAAGAGCACCTGCTAATCTTTTCAATTAGTTCATTTTCAGTAAGTAGCTGACCCTCCATGAATGCATAGCCTTTAGCAACGATTTTTCCATGCTGAAACCAGCCACCTCCATAATCCCAATATGTTTCTATGTTGTTCATTATCAGAAGAAAATGAATCTAATAAGTGCCAAAGGAGTTAGAACTAATAGCCATGTCACGAAAGTTTCTACAAGAGCCTTTAATACGTTCACGTTGGCAATCCTTAAGATAAAAAACGTTAGGAAGACCCAGTAAGAAAAGCTAGTTACTCCAAAAAGAAGTACAGCCATGACCTCCGACTTGAAAAATAAAGCGCCTGAAAGTAGTCCAAGAACTCTGAGCGAAAGCAATGAAAGATTGAAGTATAGGCTTTGTTCCTGTCGGTTTTGAACAGTAAACAGTTTTGAAATTGGTGACCCCGACAGTACAAAAAGTAGCCAGGGGGATAGCATTTGTGCGAATACTCCCGACTGAAGCCATTCGCCTCCAAAAGCCCAGGAGAAAAGGTAATCGCCGAAAACCAGGATTATCGAGAATGGCACAACGCCAATCCTGAAGAGAAACCTAAAGAGGGACAAGGTAGTTTGTGCAAGGGCTTGTCGGTCATCCTTCAGCTCTGCTGCTTTCTGGAAGAAAACCTGCCCCATCGAATTACCGATAAGGACAACAGGAATGTTCAGAAATTTTTGGGGCAAGGCATAAAGACCTACAATTGATGTTGTGAAAAACATTTTCAGCATATAGATGGGCACTTGGACAGAAAGCTCATTTGTGAGTTGCGCAGGAAGCAGAAACAATGGGAATCGTTTATGTTTGATTGCAATAGCTTTTAGGTTTGTATATGATATAGCTTTTATCGATTTTTTAAGGTTTTCTTTAACACTAGATAGTTGGTAACTTGACGAAGAAATCTGACCAACAAGCATACCAGGGAAAAGCCCCCACTGAAATTTTCCAAGAGCCAGGATTAACTGTGCAACAGTCATTGCAATTGAGCGAATTATTTTACCCGTTGCCATCTTTCCATAACGCTTTTGCCTGTTTAACCTGTAACTTGTTGAGTTTAAAAGTCCTGTGAATAGGATGAATAGAGGTGTGAGTAACCATATCCATCCCAAAGAATTTGTTGCCCAAGGATTTGCAATAATTACCATTACAAGAATAATAATGGCTGATACGGAAGAAAAAAGAAGAGTCAGAATGGTCGATAGGAGGAAAGCAGACTCTGCTTCCTCCTCATTTTCGCTTGTAAGGATTGATACCTCGTAAGTGCCAGTAGCAACAATTGAAGCAAGGCCTGATACCGAGGAAAGAAGGGCGAAAAGGCCAAAATCTTCGGGTGAATAGAGCCGAGAGAGGAGAGGTCCCGCAAGAAATGGGATAATTTGCCCAAGGGTTGCACCCGAAAAAAGGGTTAAAAAATTTTTTAGTAATTCCGAACTAGGTAAAAATTGCTTTCGTATTTTTGTCCACTTGAACATTTTTTGCAACAAATAATTCTACTTGAAAGAAAAACATGGGAAAGATAGTATTTATTATTTCCCAAACCGAAAACAAACGGTAAAAACATTTTCTAACTGATATTCTGTCATATTTTAGTAATGGTATATAAATTGAGATAGTGTATTATATTGTTTAACCTTAATTTGAAAAAAACATGTTCAATTCTTCGAATCCCGCACTAACTGATAGAATTTTTGCCAAAGAAAGGGTAACTACTTCAACAGAAGTAATGACAATCGAGGGGACAAAGTATAAGACCCTTATCATGCTTGGCTTGGTTATTCTTGGGGCAATTTATACTTGGCGCTTAGCGTTTATGGATTCTCCTTCTGTTGTAATGTGGATGATTGTTGGTGGTATTGGTGGATTGATTACTGCTTTAATCACTGTATTCTCACCTAAGAGTGCTCACATCACAGCACCTATCTATTCGGTTATGCAAGGCCTTATGCTTGGTGGCCTTTCTGCCTTTATGGCAGCATCGTATGGTTTGGGGATAATTACACAAGCTGTGGGGCTAACATTTGCCACATTCTTTTTTATGCTCATCCTATATCAATCGCGTACCATTAAGGTAACCGATAAGTTTCGTATGGGTGTTTTTGCAGCTACTGGTGCAGTGGCATTAATGTACTTCATCTCCTTTATTCTAAGCCTTTTCGGGGTATCAATCGGATTTATCCACGATGGTGGTATTATTAGTATTGTGATTAGCCTAGTGGTAATTGGAATCGCTGCGTTGAATCTTACCCTCGATTTCGATTTCATTGAGCGTTCGGCAAATATGGGTGCACCCAAATACATGGAGTGGTACGGTGCTTTCGGTCTTATGGTTACCTTAATTTGGCTCTACATTGAGTTTTTGAGGTTGCTTTCAAAACTTAACCGCAGGAATTAGTCGGAAATTTATTGTAAAAAATACACCTAGTTATTTTGATTTTCTGTTTATTGTTAATAATTTTGCAGCCCATATTTTAGCAGAAAGTAACAATAAAAGATAAAACTATAGCAATGAAAAAGGACCTACATCCCAAGAATTATCGACTGGTGGCGTTCAAGGACATGTCGAATGAGCATGTTTTCATCACCAAATCGACTGTGAATACCAAGGAGACCATTGATGTGGACGGCGTGCAGTACCCACTTGTGAAGGTTGAGATTTCAAACACTTCACACCCATTCTACACAGGAAAGATGAAGCTGGTTGACACTGCTGGACGTGTTGATAAGTTCATGTCGAAGTACAAGAAACACTTTGATAAGAAGAGCAGTTAGTTCGAAATTTCGATTCATCCCGATACGTTTCATTTTTTTACAGATTTGCAAAAGGGCTCCCTTGAGGAGCTTTTTTTGTTAGCAATAGTCCCATTTTTATTAAATGGATTACCTTTGTCTTTGCCATAAATTGCTTATATCATGACAATGACCCAACAAGTAGTCCTCTTTGACGACAGTCGTCGAGAGCATTTACTCCCACTTACCTTTACACGACCAGTTTCACTTATCCGGGTGGGAATTCTTACCATCAAGGAGAAGTGGGAGAGGGCTTTAAATCAGGTATGTTTCCACTTTACCGTCGATTACCTTCGCGAAAAGTATCAAACTCCAGTAAAAAATCAACCTATCCTACTAATCAACGGAGGCGTTCTTCCCAATAAGGAACTGGTTGATTTAATCACGAATCTATCTCTAGGTGAAGCTCTTGCATGTAATTCTGTGATTATTGCAGCAGTCGTTGATAAACTGCCCGAGAATTTTGAAAGCATTCAAAGCCAGCTTCTGGCAGTTGCCCAACAAATAGATTGCTCGTATCTTTCAATATCGCACCCATGGGATATCTTTAGCCTAAATGGAGCTGCTTTAGAAGCGGATTTTACATTGCTTACTCAAGGGCGTGTTTCTCAACCAATCTCTCAAACCAATAGCGTCATAAACCCTGAAAGGGTTTTTATCGAAGGGGGAGCAATTGTTGAGTGCTCTGTTCTGAACGCAAAAACAGGCCCTATCTACATTGGGGCAAATTCGGAGGTTATGGAAGGCTCCTTGATTCGTGGCCCTTTTGCTCTTTGTGAGAACTCTACCCTGAAACTTGGTGCCAAGATCTATGGCCCAACTACCATAGGACCATACTGTAAGGTAGGTGGAGAGGTGAACAACAGCGTTATCTTTGGGTTCAGCAATAAGGCTCACGATGGCTTTTTAGGAAATTCGGTAGTAGGGGAGTGGTGTAATTTAGGGGCAGATACAAATACATCAAACCTCAAGAACAATTATGCTAGTGTAAGGTTATGGAGTTACGTTAAGGGCGGCTTTGTAGATACGGGTTTACAATTCTGCGGTTTGATAATGGGCGACCATTCAAAATGTGGAATAAACACTATGTTCAATACGGGAACTGTAGTTGGTGTAAGCGCAAATATTTTTGGGGATGGTTTCCCCCGGAATTTCATACCCAGCTTTTCGTGGGGTGGGGCACAAGGCTTTACAACATACAGCATTGAAAAAGCGTTGGAAACAACCCAGAAAGTTTTCGACAGACGAGGCATTGAACTTGATGCGGTGGAAAGGCAACTGTTAGAAAAAGTATATGAATTAACAAGGAGTAACCGACACTTCTAGCTTTTTGGCATAAGCATTGCAAATAGGTATCCAGCTAAATTTTTTTTTCAACTGTGTCAAAATGGCATTACATAAAATGGCAAAATGAGCAAAAAGATAGATGTGAAATTTTTCAAACCCTTCTCCCTCGATTCCATTGACAGGGATGCAGAATTCATCCCATTGGTTAGTGAAGACGATGGTCAGCTATCGGTGTCCGATATCCCAAACACACTTCCAATATTAGCCCTAAGAAATACCGTGCTCTTTCCTAATGTGGTGTTACCCATCACTGTTGGACGAGAGAAATCGGTTAGGCTTGTGAAGAGCTTAGTAGGGAAAAATAGATTTATTGGTGCTGTTTCGCAGATGGATGCAAAGATCGAAGAGCCAAGTGCAGACGATCTGTTTAAGCTAGGTACCGTTGCTCGAGTATTGAAAGTGCTTGAAATGCCCGATGGAAGCACCTCTGTCATACTTCAGGGGTTATATCGGTTTCAAGTGGAGCAGATGCTAACCAGCGAACCATTCTTTTCGGCATCGGTAACGGTTTTAACCGATTCGCCAACCAATGAGAAAGATAGCGAGTTTGTTGCACTAATTGGCTCAATTAAAGACTTTGCGCTAAAAATAATCAGCCTTTCCCCCAATATGCCTCAGGAGGCTAGCTTTGCCATCAAGAATATTGACAAGAACGACTTTCTTATAAATTTTATCTGCTCAAGCATTGAACTACCTGCTACTGACAAGCAAACGCTTTTAGAAAAGAACGACCTGAAGAGCCGGAGTGAACAGCTCCTCCTGTTTCTTTCACGTGAAATACAACTTCTTGAGATAAAGAATGACATTCAGGCAAAGGTTCGTCTTGACATGACCCAGAAGCAGAAGGAGTTCTTCTTGCATCAGCAGATGAAAACAATTCAGAATGAGCTTGGCGGAAACCCAACAGAATTGGAGGTGGAAAAGCTAAGGAAACAAGCCGAGGGCAAGAAGTGGAGCAAAGAGGTTGAGGAAATATTTGAGAGAGAGCTAGGAAAACTTAGCCGAATTAACCCAATGGCAGGCGAATACTCGGTTCAGCTAAACTACTTGCAGTTGCTCATTGATTTGCCTTGGAATGAGTACACCGATGACAATTTCGACCTTAAGCGGGCACAAAAGATACTTGACGAGGACCACTTTGGCTTAGAACAGGTTAAGGAACGCATTCTTGAGCATCTTGCAGTCCTTAAGCTTAAAGGTGACATGAAAGCACCAATTCTTTGCCTTTATGGACCTCCGGGAGTTGGAAAAACATCGCTTGGGAAATCGGTTGCAAGAGCGTTAGACCGTAAGTATGCCCGAATTTCTTTGGGTGGCTTACACGATGAGGCAGAAATCAGAGGACATAGAAAAACCTACGTGGGTGCAATGCCCGGACGGATTATCCATAACCTCAAAAAGGTGAAATCATCAAATCCAGTATTCATCCTCGATGAGATAGACAAGGTTGGAAAGGATTTCCATGGCGATCCAGCATCGGCACTTCTCGAAGTGCTTGACCCTGAGCAGAACAATGCCTTTCACGACAATTACTTAGATATTGAATACGATCTTTCAAGGGTGCTTTTTATAACTACAGCTAATAATATCTCAACTATTAATCCCGCCCTTCGCGATAGAATGGAGCTAATTGAGGTGAGTGGATATATTAGAGAAGAAAAGGTTGAGATAGCCAAAAGGCATCTAATTCCAAACCAGCTTGAGGCACATGGAATTACGAAAGAACATATTGTAATTCCTGAACCAGTAATTGAAGAGGTAATTCAAAGTTATACCCGTGAGAGTGGAGTGCGTACCCTAAACCAACGAATAGCAAAAATCGTTAGGCATCTAGCTAAGCATATCGCCTTTGGTGAGAAGTACTCGAAGCGAGTAAAAGTTGAGGATTTGAAGAAAATTCTCGGTGTACCAAGGTACATTAAGGACTCCTATCAGGATAATGAACTAGCAGGTGTTGTTACAGGATTGGCTTGGACAGAAACAGGCGGCGACATCCTTTTTATAGAAACCAGCCTAAGTAAGGGTAAGGGCGTTGTAACTATAACGGGCAACCTGGGCGAGGTCATGAAGGAGTCGGCAACAATTGCATTGCAGTATATAAAAGCTCATGCCGATGATATTGGGATAAATCCACTTGTGTTTGGCTCTTGGGATGTGCATCTACATGTTCCTCAAGGAGCAATTCCAAAGGATGGTCCTTCGGCAGGAATCACAATGGTAACCTCTATTGCCTCTGCTTTTACACAGCGTAAGGTGAAAACAGGTGTTGCAATGACCGGTGAGATTACCCTTCGAGGCAAGGTGCTTCCTGTTGGTGGAATTAAAGAAAAGATACTTGCTGCCAAAAGAGCAGGGATAAAAGAAATTATCCTTTCGAAAGAGAACGAGAAGGATGTGTCGGAGATAAAGGATATCTATATCGATGGGCTGACGTTTGTTTATGTAAACCATATAAGTGAGGTTCTAAAGCATTCCCTTCTTGATGAGAAGGTAAAAGATGCTAAAAGTATTACAGCAGAGCCATAGAAAAGCGGGATTGTTCATTATTGATAATCAAATACCTTGGAAAGATTCTGCGCCTTTAAAGGCGACAATGAAAACGGAGTTCACTCTACCAAAATCTCAATAGTTTGAAAACTAAGGTAGAATGAACTCCGTTTCTGAGTTTAATCTAACTGCTACGGGTTTTCCAATGTTACGTTAATCGTCTTATTTTCATTGATTAATACGCCATAGTCATAGTAATAACCATCCTCGAAGTGGTTTATCTCAAGATCATAAACTCCTTCGGGAACCAGTTCGAAGACTACCACTCCAAGAGCATTAGTTGTAAGGGTTTGATAGAAAAACTTCGAACCTTCCCCTCCTTTGTAGGGTTCGTGAAGGGTAACATCGGCACCAACCGAAGGGGTTATGCCATTGACCTGCTTTACGTTTATTGTAACGGTGTACTTAGGTGTAGGTGTAAGGGTTGCGTCAACATTCTTGGTCTCGCTTGGAGCTACAGTAACCACACCATCGTACTGTAAGAATCCTTCGGCATTAATGGTGAAATCCCATGTTCCGGGAGGAACACCACTTGCTTCATATACACCGTTCCCCATATCTGAAGCCCAAATATCTCCAGTTGAGCCGTCGATTGTGATAATGACAGTCGCCATTTCAACGGGCATGAAAAATTCATCGGTTACAGTAAAAATAACTGTCGCAGGCATTGGTTCAAGGAAAACGTCCTCCTGTGCATCACCAATAACGCTAAGAGGGTTGTAGAATATCTCTTCGTAGCCTGGAACAATAACATCGTAAACATATTCACCCGGTTGTAGAGAGAATATATAATTACCCTGAGGATTGGTTGTGGGCACTGCATTGATGTAAACTGTTATTATGGCGTCTAGTATTTCATTGCTTGTGAAATTATCCCATACTTTAAATGTTATGGTGAAAAAGGGGAGACTGGTAAGTGTAACATTTTCATGTACTTCTTCGCCTGGGCCAACAGAAATCTGGCCGAAATAATCTTCGAATCCTGGTGTAATAATTGAGTAATCCCAAGTACCTGGGAGTACTCCCCAAACAACATAAACGCCTGGTTCATCGGGCATTGCATAGTTGTCAAGGCCATCGACAACAACTACGATTTCGGCGCTTTCTACGGGGTTATTTGCACCATCCTTTACATGGAAGTAAGCAGTGGCGGGCTGTGGTGTAAGGTAAACGGTTTCGGTCACGTTTTCAAGAACTTCTACTTCTTGCCAGAAAGTCTCCATATAACCTGGGGCACTAACATCGTAGTAATGGGTTCCTTTAGCAACATAAACCTTATAGTTCCCTACCGGGTTAACTATTGGCTCAGCCGATCCGCTGGGGTAGAAGGTAATGGTTGCATTATTTATTGGTGCTTCTGTATCAGCATCAAGGACAACAAATGTTATGGTATCGGGTGGTAATGTTATAAACGATTTTTGCGCACCGTAGCCAATAAGTCCCTCCATGTTCTGTGCAAAAGCTCTGAAATAGTATGTTACGCCTGGTTTTAGAGTAATTCCTAGCATTGGGTCATTAAGGTTGATGCTAAATGGACCGGCTGGATAGCCTGTTCCTGGAGGTTCAATAGGATCCCACACCGTCATTGCTACTGAAGGATCGAACGAATCCCAGTTAACCGAGGGTTGGGGTGTTGTGCTATAGGTAATACCCCTTCCCCAAATTTCTGACCCTGAATATGGAAGAATTTCTCCCCCAAGGAGAGCTGTTGTCTGTTCAATTTCAATGGCATCAGCAGTTGTAACTTTAGGGGCAATGGCAAGGTCAGTGTTGATGAATGTCCCTCCCTCTGATACTACGAATAATTCTGTTGCCCCATAGCTCTCGTCAAGACCGTAAATGCTAAAGCCCTCAGGCAAATTCTTTTCTGCGTTTGGTTTAATGAATATATCAGTTCGTTCCGGAACTACTTTAAGCATATCAAAATAGCCCTCTTGCTTATTGTTTACAACACCTGATACAGCGAACCCACTTTTACCTGACGAATTGGTAGTATCGATATAGATGTTGGTTAGCTGAGGACTAACATACAACATGTCGAAGGTGTCTTGTTTTTGACCTGAATAGCCACCAATGGCAAATCCAGCCTTGTTTGATTTACCTTCACCCGTCTCCTCAAGAATGTTAAACCTCACATTGCTGGGTTTTATCGTCAGGAAGTCTAGCTCACCCTCTTTCTGTCCAGAAAACCCACCAATGGCAAAGCCACTTTTATCGCTCTTGGAGCTGCTTGGGTCGATATTGATGCGGGTGTAGCTAGGGCTGACGTACAATAAATCGACAGGGCTAAGCTTTTGACCCGTGTAGCCACCAATAGCAAAACCACCCTTGCTGTTCTTACTTATTGTCTCACGAATGAACATCCTAACGCTGTCGGGGGTTACCCGGAAGTACTCTGTAGATTCCTTACCAACCTTCTGCCCGGTTAAGCCACCAATAGCAAAACCAGATTTTTCGCTTTTTTCTCCAACCTCATCATTTACATACATTCTAACTCCATCCTCATAAACGGCAAAAACCGTTTCGCCTAAGGAATTCTTTACTTCAAAGATTGGCACATCCTCAACAACCTCTCCAATTCGTTGAACAACCAAGGTGGCTCCTGGCGTATCAACGCCAACCCCTACCTTTTTCTGGGTTGAAACCGACCCGTTACCATCGGTCCAGGCCTTTGTTCCTGGGCTTGAAAAGGCATAGTTTGCAAACGGAACGGAGAGTAGTTGGGTTGTACCCATCTCCATAAAGTTTTTTGTCCCGTTTAGGGCAACCTCAACCTTCATGAAAAAGATACCAGTAGCCCAATCGATTTCATCGAATTCACCCAGGGTAGCAGTCCCTGTCCCAACCACTATGGCAACCTGCCCAAAATCGTTGGTCTCTGTATCAAATGTCTCTGTGTAAAGAACAACACCAGTTGTATTGTCCTTAATAATACTTATGCGTAGGTCAACGGCTTGGTTTGAAACAAGCTGCCCTGATGTGTTTCGAATTACTGCCTGGTAATTGAAACCCAACGACCCTTGCCCTATAGTTATAATTGCATTTAAGATAAGGGCAACAATTAATAGTATTTGTTTTCGCATGGTTAAATACAGTTATTATTTACATTTAATTGAGAATTTACTTCAGAAGTAATAGTAAATGTAAATATACATGCAAAAACAATTGCAAAGCAAATATTTTTCTAAGAAATTGGTTGTGTATGAGGAAACTACTTGTATTGAAGGACGTTGTAACCTGCTTTTCTAAATGAGATGAAGAATGTGGAGCCTTTTCCTGGTGCCGAATCTACCCAGATTCTACCACCAAGGTATTCTGCATAGGATTTTGCTATAAAAAGCCCCATACCACAACCACTGTACATTCGGGTAGTTGTTTCATCGGACTGTCGAAAAGGTTCGAAAATTTGTGCTAGTTTTTCCTTCTCAATCCCTATTCCAGTATCTCTAATAGATACAACTACCTGTTCTTGGTCGCTGTGGTAAGTAGAGTTAATTTCAACACTACCCTTCACTGTGAATTTAATGGCGTTCTCAAGAACAAGCATCAGTATCCGCTCAACTTTTTCCTTGTCGTTTTCGAGTATAATAGAAGGATTAATACCGTTAACAACCTGAAGTTTATTTGGGTTAACTTCTAACGTACAATCGTTAACAATTTTTGATGTTAAGGATGCTAAATCGAATGATGTAACATTAGTTTCGAGTTGGTTGCTGAGTATTAACGAAGATTCAAGTGTGCTGTGGATAGTATTCAGTAGTAAGTTTCCACTTTGGGTAACGAAGCTTGCAAACTGTTGAATTTTCTCGTCCTGCGAATGGCTTTTTATGAGGTTTGTGAAACCCATGATGCTATTTAGAGGAGTGCGAATTTCGTGAGAAATATTTTGAAGAAATACGTTTTTAACCCTACTTGCTTCCCGTTCTCGATCAATAGCATGAAGGAGCTCCTGGTTTTTGTCCTGAAGGATACGAGTGAGGTTTTTATTCTCAACTTGCGACCAGTAGTGATCAGCAGCGTTTCTAAGAGTAATTCTAAGTTCATCAAAATGCCAGGGTTTCTGAACAAATCCATAGAAACAGTTTAAATTGATGGCTCTTAGTACTACCTCCAGATCGGCCCATGCAGAAATAATAATAAAAACCAAATCTGGAAATTCAGCCCTCACTCGCTCAACGAAAGTAATCCCATCCTCCTTGGGCATCTTGTAATCAACAAGAGCTATTGAAACCTCATGCTCTTTAAGTATTCTATAGCCTTCAGTGGTGTCAAGTGCTGTGCAAACCTGATAAAACCTTGAAAAGCTAACCTCAAATCCAAGCAGATTCTCTGAGTCATCATCGATGTAGAGTATGTTTGTTTTACTGTTTTTTTCTTGACCTTTCATGCTCTTGAATCGTTTTATAGGTTGGTTTATAGGTTTCAATGCTTGGGTATTAGCTCAAGCTGCTTCCTAATAGGATTCTCTTAACAGAAGCTACAAGGTTTATCATATCGAAAGGTTTGCAAAGCACCATTGATGCCCCAAGCTGCTTGGCCATAATCAAATAGTCCCTTGAGTCACCGTATCCTCCACCTGATATCGCAAGTATTTTTGTGCTATTTGCTTGGCTTCTCACTTTCATGATAACTTCGAGTCCATCCATATCGGGCATAAGAATATCAGTAACAATCAAATTGTAAGGTTTCGAATTTTGCATCATCAATCCTTCATGCCCCTCAGAAACGGAATCGACAATAAAGCCCTCAAGTTCTAGTACTTCTCTGATTGTTTCGGCTAACTCCACATCATCATCAATAATCAGGATTCTCCTTTTATAGCCGTTGTTATTCAGTTCAAACATGGTTGGTCTCTAATAAAGTTATTATTTCTGTGCTAGTTTTAGAAAATATTACAACTGCGTTAAGCAACCTGTTGCTGGGCCGGTATAGCTTGTTTAATGGTCGAAAGAACCGCATCCACATCAAGGATCATCAGGAACCTCTCATCGACGTTGGTGATTCCCGTGATGTGGTCGCTTTGGTACTTGCTACCGATGCAAGGCGGTGGCAGTATCTGCGAGTAATCAAGCTCCACAACCGACAGAACGGCATCCACGAGAGCCCCTATCCGTGCGGGTTGACCATCAATGTTGACTTCGAGAACAATGATACACGTGTTGGCGGTTATCTCGGTGGGACTCATTCCCAACCTGATGCGTGTGTCAACAATAGGTAGTACTATTCCCCTAAGGTTTATGACCCCCCTCATGAAGCCGGGAGACTTGGGAACAGCCGTTATCCTTATCATCTCAAGAATACTCAGAACCTTGCCCGCATGAACTGCGAAGTGCTCATCGCCAAGGCGGAAGGAGAGGTACGAGCTGGTTTTGGTGTTGTTATTGTTTTCCATGACTTTTGTTGTTTTAGTGGTTTGTTAGTGAGGCGTGGCTGTCAACAAAGGAACTCTTTTATTGCTATTTCGAAGTATGAATTCTTAAGGTTCAACCTGCTACAATCTTCGTTATATTTCTCAAGTTATTAAGAGCATTGAAATGTCTTTTTAGACAGCCACGCCGTTAATTGGTTTGGCTAGAAGTTCTCAAAATCAGCGTCCTTGCCATCGGTGTTGAAACCCTGGAGGGTAACGCCCTTACCAGTTTTTTTAAGATTCTGTGTACCGTTTGATTTTTTGAGTACTTCACTCCTACCTACCGATGTGTGACCATTTGTATGCTGGGTTGTGTGTCCACTACCATTCTTTTGGGTTTGTTGGATTGTTTTGCGAAATGAAGATGCAGTGCTTTTCGATTCAACCCTGAAGAAGCTGATGAGCTCCTTAAGCTGCTCGGCCTGGCTGCTCAGCTCCTCGGAGCTGGTGGCTAGTTCTTCGCTGGCTGCGGCGTTCTGCTGGGTTACCTGGTTGAGCTGCTGGATGGCGCTGTTAATCTGGTCGGAGCCCGAGCTCTGCTCGATGCTGGCTGCTGATATCTCCTGCACCAGCTTGGCTGTTTTCTCGATTTCGGGTATTAGGTTTGCCATGAGCTCGGAGGCCTCCTCGGTAACGTTCACGCTTTTTGAGGCGAGGGTTACAATCTCATCGGCAGCAATTTTGCTTCTTTCGGCCAGCTTACGAACCTCGGCAGCTACTACTGCAAAGCCCCTGCCATGCTCGCCTGCCCTGGCAGCCTCAACGGCTGCATTGAGCGCAAGGATGTTGGTTTGAAAGGCGATGTCGTTGATAATACCTATCTTCTCTGCAATATTACGGATGGACTCCAGGCTCTCCTTTGAGGCGTTGCCTACCTTTTGTACTCCAGTTGAGACGTTCAGCGAGATTTTCTCGGTCTGCTGGGCGTTGTCGGTGTTCTGTTGGATGTTGGCTGCCATCTGCTCCATGGAGCTGCTCACCTCCTCGGCAGCCGATGCCTGCTCGCTAGCACCCTGCGATAGCTGCTGGGACGCTGAGCTAACCTCGAACCCTGCACCCGAAATGCTGTCGGCACCCGACTGGATGTTCTCCACTATATCCTTTAGCTTCTCAACCATGTTGCGAAGAGCGTCGGCAAGCTCGCCAATCTCATCCTTTTGGTACACATCAACCGTTGCCGTAAGATCGCCAACGGCAACCTGTTTAGCAAACTCTACTCCCTTGCGAAGAGCCACAACCACCGATTGTACTATCGTGCGAAGCACTAGGATAACTAAGGCAACAGTAATTAAGGTAACAAGGAGTATGGTAATTCGAATTTGGCTTAGGACTTTATTCATTTCTGAAGTATAAAAACCGACCGTTACGAACGCATCGATAGGTTCGAAATACTTTATATACTGCACTTTATTGTGCCCTTGCCACATGTACTCGTCGCGTATAACCTGCCCGGTTTTATGCTGAAGCATGAACTGGAAGAATCCCTCTTTGCTTATGTTAGTACCTACGCTTGTTGGATGAACTATCAATGTTCCATCGCCACCAACAATGTAAGGGTAACCGGTTTCGAAGAATTTCTTTTTGTTAAATAGCGAGGCAATTTGAGAAAGGTTCTTCTCTGGCATGCCAACATAGATCATTCCTTTTACTTCCCCATTAATCATTATTGGCTCGTAGGCTGTTAAATACCAGTCGTTTACAACCCAAGCGCGACCATTGTAGGTTTGCCCTCTGTCAATTGCTTGGGCAACAGGGTTATCGAATGGAATAAATGTTCCAACAGCCCTATTTCCACCATTCATTACATTGGTTGAGATTCGTAGGTAGCCCTGTGGCACTTTTTGGAAGATGGTTGCCGTTGAAACTCCCATCCTACTTATTGCATCAACTACCTCAAAGTTGTTGTGAACTGGTTTCCCGCCCAAGTACCATTTATTCACCTGAACGTTAGAAGAAGTGCCTGTTGCTTGATTTACAGCGTTGTAGCTAACTTGCTCGTCTTTCACCTCAACAAGTTGCCCTTGGCGTGTTAAGTAGTTGCTTGCAAGATGAAGTGAGATGTTTACCTTTTCCCGGTTGCTCTGTAGCTCTACGGCAATTACCTCAACAAGGTCGTTTACCTGTTCAATCATCCTTTCATCGGTGCTCTCAACTATTTGCTTTTGAATAACATTGTTAACGTACACGCCAAAAATGGCGAAGGCAAGAATTACAAAGCCACCCATGATTAGGTTTAGGCGGGTTCCAATTTTTAGGTCTTTTAGTTTCATTGTTTTGTCCTCCAGTTTTATGTTAGGTTAGAAGTTTTTTAATTGACTTTTCTATAACATTTAACATGCCAAACAATGTAAGTGTATGAAATACATGAGAATATGTATTATTTCAGTATTTGTATGAAGGTGTAAAAACTACGAAATATCGTGGAAGCACGATATTTCGTAGTATGTTTTAAAAATAAAAAACTATGATTGAGGCAATATATAAAGTATTTCACTAGTGTCCGATTAAATATGTAAAGATTCTTCGCTTCGCTCAGAATGACAAG
>CAYZSD010000044.1:0-22583 GCA_964481075.1 uncultured Rikenellaceae bacterium
TCTTGAATGTTTTAAACATACTTCCACCATCCACCATCACAATTTCAACAAATTCTTCCAACTCCTTCAGGTTGTTTGGCCATGGGTAGCGCTTAAGTATTCTTTCAATTACTTTAGGAATTTCTGGTGCTTTCTTCTTCATTTCTTTCGATTTAACATCGAGAAAATGATGGATGAATGATGAAATATCTTGTTTTCTTTCGGACACAGGTGGAACTTTAATGGTTGAGTTGCTTAATAAGTAAAACAGGTCGAAACGGAAGAGCCCTTTCTCAATTCTTTCTGAAAGATCATCGAGGCTGGTTGCTATGACTTTTACATCTATGCTAGATTGCAAATTTTCACCCAACCTCTGGTATTTACCCAATTTAATGGAGTTAAAAAGTTTTTCCTGAACGGTCATAGGGAGCAATCCAACCTCTTTAATGAATAGGGTTCCACCGTTTGCAAAATCAAGAGCACCTGGCTTTGGTAGTCGTTTGAGATGTGGTTTATAGGTTTTTGTGTAACCAAAAAGAGTTTCCTCAATCGCTTCAGGGGGTATTTGGGTTAAGTCAATTCTCACGAACCCATAGTTTGCACGAGAGCTTTGATTATGTATGGCTTGTGCAAGTGCTTCTTTACCAGTAAAGTCTTTCCCATAAAGAAGGGCATGCGCATTGCTTGATGCAACCTTCTTTGCATCTTTCACCATTTTTCTTGATGAGTCGGCTGTAGAAAAAATATCGTTAAATGTGATTGAGGCCTGATTTCCAATGTATCGATTAACCTCATTCATAACCTGTTTCATACAGCGAAACGAGCAAATATAGCCTTCAGCTTTACCCGAATGCAGCTTTATCGGCTTTGCGTTGAAAAGATAACGTCCTCGATTTGGAACGTTTTCAACTTCTACTTCTATGTCAACCAACTCTTTACGCCTATTCAGCATGTCCGAGATAATATTCCAAGAGGGAAGGATTCCCGAGATGCTTTTTCCCTCAAAACTATGCGAATCAACACCGAACAGCTTACAGGCATTATCGCTTATGAGATATATTACACTCTTGCTGTTAATTGCTACATCGTTGAAAGCGTGGTTGTTAAATATTGCTTCCTGATGCTCTTTTAAAAGCATTGTTTTAGCCTTCTCCTCTTGGTAAACACACTCGCTCGCAATGGTTTCGCCCATAAACTTCAACGTTGAAAAGGGATCAGTACCACTTGAAGAAGGCAGGCATAAGGTGATGCTACCAAAAACCTTTTCTTTATCTTTCTCAATGGGTACCGACCAGCACTTCCACTCAACCTGTTCGCTGTCAACAAGAAAATTTTTGCTTGTTAAGAAAATTGGTGAAAGCAATTTAATAGAATGACCTATACCCTTTGCAACTATGGTTTCAGGCGAAGGGAATATTCCTGGAAGTATGTAGTTATCTTCGAACTTAGCTGTTAAGTTTTCATCAGCCTCATAGTGAACTATGCACCCCTCATTGTCCGATAAGAATATTGCATACGAAGGTTGTTCAATGATGTTCATCAAACGGTCAATAAAGGGCTTTGCTATTTTGATAAATTCACTCTTCTCCCTTACTCTATTCTTCATTTCATTAGCGGTCAGTATTCGCTTAGCGAATACATTATCCTCAATGACACCATACTTTTGGGCGTCGGTGGTTGAAGTCTGCAAAATTGTTGGCATTGTAAAAGTGTTCAAAAGTGTTATATTCTTGTTAAATTTATTAATGTTTTTTTTAATTTTCACATTTTTAATCATCGAGTGTGTTTTTTATTTTAAAAAAAATGTCATTTTTTCTACACTTAACTCAAATTTTTTTATTTTTACTTTTGTAAGTATAACATAATCAAAAACAAAGCATTTTGCTTTATTGGTTTACTTTTTTTTGAAATATAGATATATCTATATTTTCTAATTAAGCAAATTTTTTCTAGTTTCGAAAGGAAAAATGATTAGGTGAGATCAACCAAAAATAAAATAGTAATGGCAAGGAAAAAGTATTATCAGATACTAGGATTAGTTTTAATCCTTTTTATTGGCTTAGGAGTTTTAACTTGCAAGCGAACTGGTTCAAATGAAGATAATATCATTAAGGAATTGTCTAGGTTAGGGCTAGCTACCGAGTTGATTTCGGCCGAAACATTCTATAAGGGCATTAGCCCACGGAACTTTGATGCAATTGCTGGTGCTTCCTACAAGCCATCTTACAACGAGGAGCCAAACATCCCGCCCCATTGCTGGGTTGAAACAAGTTATGGAACACAGAATGCATGTAAGTATTGCCATACCGATTACCTTGCTAGCATTAAGCATGGAAATGCCTTCCCAATTGCCGAAGATCAAATCCTTTACAGCTTCCCTAGTCCAAATCTTAATCGAATACTCTGGCAGAATATTATTTATCCTCAGAATATTGAGAAAAGACTTCTGAATGAAGGGATTAGCTTGCCAGATGTAAACGATGTTGACTATGTTCGGTTTGATAACTGGTCTCCTGTATTTCAATATGCAAGGAAGGGCAAGGATAGCGGATGGTTAAATAAGAATTGTGAAAAAGAAGATTTTATCCTTTTTCCAGCCCTAGATCCAAATCACCTTTTCCCATTTAATGATGAGAATCCAACTGGCTATGGTAGTCATGGGTATATCGATGAACAAGGATTTGTTAGAAACGAGAATCACGAATATACCGGCTGGCGTGCTGTTAACTTCTTCCCATATTCAATTTTTACCCCCCTTACAGGAAGTGTGAGCGGAATATACATTCGACTGCCCAAAATGTTTATGTCATCAAAAGGGAAATTTTGTGTTGAAACTTACATGCAAAACTTCGATTTGCTTGAGAAGAATATCAAGAACCACCTCCTAGAAAGGAATAATTACGTTGGTGATGCCGAAAAGGTTCCTGTCCTCCGAGGCTTTTATCCTATTGGTACTGAGTTTGCTCACCCTTTGCACTATGTGGATCTTAATGCTGATGGTGAGGTTGGTATCGGCATTGATGGGGTTGTTGAAAACACAGAGAAAAGCTACGAGTTTCCAGGAACTCGATCAAAAAGGGTGAAAGAAATAAGATACATGTATAAGTGGAAGGATGTCACCCTGGACGACATAGCATTGGAAGAGGAAGAAGAAAGTGGCGATTACCAAAAGATTGTTGGTTTCGATGGTCATGGATGGATTGATAATGGCGCTGGATGGATACTAGCAGGATACATCGAGAATAGGCAGGGAAATCTTCGCCCTCAAACCACCGAAGAGCTTATGCAGTGCTTAGGTTGCCACTCCAATGTTGGAAATACCATCGATGCTGTTTGGTCGTTTCAACGAAAGTTCCCCTTCGAAGAGGGTTGGGCCGACATGAACTATGGCAAGTACCAATCACAGAGACCTAACGAAACAAAATTGCACGATTACATCAACGAAACATCGGGGATGGGCGAGTTTGGCTACTTCCTCTTCACCGTGGTTGGTGCCGATTTGTTTGGAGTAATGCCCTCTGAAGTAAGAGATGAACTAAAAAGTTACGCCAAAAGCATAGATTTAAAAAAAGAATTGAGCATCAGTTTCTCAATCGATGAGATACTTAACGATGAAATTCTGAAAAGCATGGAACGCTCACAAAGAATGCCCCGACTGCTCGCAAGGCAAAGGCTTATGCGTCACTACAGTAAGAATTTAGCCTACCTATATGTCGATGAAAAAAGTGATAATCATTTCATTAAGGGGAACATTTTCTACCCAACTCATGAGACGATGAAACTTAACATTCAGGGATATAGAAAGATAGTTCTAGATCAAAGCTTCAATTTGGGAAAAGATGCCTTTGGCTCCGAAAGCGACAACATACCATTCACCTTCCGGTCCGATGGATCTGTGCTCGATGAGCATAGAAATTTAATTCCAGCAGGCGAAGTGATTAGCAGCAGGCCTTTCAATGAAGAGGGGGTTGGAATTACTCCTACCGGAATTGTTCTTGTCGATTCTGAACAAAATGTTGTTGATAGGCATGGAAACCCCATAGATCCGCTTGTTGAACCAGAGAAAGCCGTTGGTCATATCTCAACGGGCGGAACCTTCGATACAAGGTATAACCCAATTTTAAGTGGCAAGGTGGTAAAGAGAAACACTAGTCTCTTTGTCAAATAGTTTGTAAAACCCATTCGTAGATTCTAACATTATCGAGGCTCATCTGTTTTACTTATTAAATCAACGTTTGGTAATAATTATTTCGGTTGAATTAGTTTTTGCTTCAAATGAGTTTAGTTAAACGAACTTATCCCGTAACAGGGATGTCGTGTGCTGGTTGTTCTGCTAATGTTGAACGGATGCTAAAGAAACAAAAGGGTGTTTCAAACGTTAGCGTGAATATTGCCAACCACACAGCCTGGGTTGAATTCGACCCCGATTTGGTTTTACCCAAAACCTTACAGCAATCCGTTCAGTCAATAGGGTTTAATCTTTTAATTGACAAAGATCAGAGCACAACAGCCCAAAATCAACCTCCGAATAGTTCGTTAGGTAACCTTCGAAGCAGATTGCTTTACTCTGCTATTCTTACCCTTCCGGTTTTTATTCTTGGAATGTTCTTCATGAATTGGACATATACCCCTTTCATTTCTCTATTATTATCTACTCCGGTTATTTTTTGGTTCGGGCGGGGATTCTTTTTAAATGCATGGAAACAAGCTCAAAATTTTATGGCCAACATGGATACTCTTGTAGCATTAAGCACAGGGGTGGCATATTTTTTAAGTGTTTTCAACACTTTTTACCCAGAGTTTTGGCTTAAACGAGGGTTAGAACCGCACCTCTACTATGAGTCTGCTTCAGTAATCATCACTTTTATTCTGCTTGGCAAGCTTTTAGAGGATAGAGCGAAAGGAAAAGTTGCCTCTTCTATTCGTGAACTCATGGGCTTACAACCAAAAACTGTAACTCTTGTTCAAGATGGAAACCTTGTTGAAATAAATATATCTCATATCCATAAAGGGCAGGTTGTTCTTGTGAAACCAGGTGAACGTGTGCCTGTCGATGGCATTGTCGTTCAAGGGGTTTCTTGGGTCGATGAAAGCACTATTACTGGTGAGCCTTTACCTGTTGATAAGAATGTTGGTGATAAGGTTTTTGCTGGAACAGCAAATCAAAAGGGCTTGCTTCAGGTTAGAGCAGAGAAGGTGGGAGCAGAAACGCTTCTAAACCGAATTGTGCGAATGGTTGAGGAGGCGCAAGCATCTAAGGCCCCCGTTCAAAGGTTAGCCGATAGGATAGCCAGTATTTTTGTGCCATCGGTGATTCTAATTGCTCTACTTAGCCTCTTCCTTTGGATTTTACTTGGTGGTGAAAAAGGGGTAATACATGGAATTTTAGCTTTCGCCACAGTTTTGGTTATTGCTTGCCCTTGCGCATTGGGGTTGGCAACACCAACCGCCATGATGGTTGGCATTGGAAAGGGCGCTGAAATGAACATGCTAATTAAGGACGCACAAAGCTTAGAGCTGTTGCATAAGGTAGATACGGTTATCCTTGATAAAACTGGTACAATTACGGAGGGAAGACCCACAATTGTCAATGAACTATGGTTTGTTTCTGAACTTAACCAGCCTCGTTTAAGTACCATCCTTTTTTCCATTGAAAGGCTCACGTTGCACCCTTTGGGCGAAGCCGTTGCCTCGTTTTTAAAGGATAAAGGAGTGCAAAATATTGACGTGTCCGATTTTGAAGAGAAAGCTGGTTTTGGTTTGAGGGCAAAAGTTGATGGAACAGTTTATCTTGTTGGGAATGAAAAGATGGTAGCAGAAATTGGTGTTCCGATTAATGATGATCTCCTTTTGATCCTTAGCCAATGGAAGGCAGAGGGTAAAACCTGTGTTTTCTTTTCAAATGACAAGGAGGTTCTGGCTGTTTTTGCCCTTTCCGATAGGGTGAAGAGAAATTCAAGAGAAGCAGTAGAAACACTTAAATCATTTGGCGTTGAGCCAATTATGCTCACTGGCGATAGTGCTGGTACAGCAAACTACATTGCTAATCTGGTGGGTATTACTCGTTTTGAATCATCATTGCTTCCCCACGAAAAGGCAGAATACATCGAAGAGCTCCAGGCACAGGGCAAGGTGGTGGCAATGGTTGGCGATGGTGTTAACGATTCTCATGCTCTTGCACAAGCCGATATCAGCATTGCCATGGGAAAGGGTTCCGATATTGCAATGGATGTTGCAAGGATTACCCTCATTACATCAGATCTTTCACTGATTGCTTCCGCAATAAAGCTCTCCCGTTTAACCATGCAAACCGTTAAACAAAACCTGTTTTGGGCTTTCATTTACAATATAATTGGTATTCCGTTGGCTGCTGGCGTTTTATATTCGGTAATTGGATTCCAATTCGACCCTATGATTGCTGGAATCGCAATGGCTCTTAGCTCCGTTTCGGTGGTTACCAATAGCCTTAGAATTAAAAAAGTAAAGCTCTCGAAATAAATTGTTTAGTTAACGTATAAAAAAAAACTATTTCATTATTTTCATATAAAACTTTTGTATCTTGGTTAACAAAAACCTAATACAATTTTATATGTCAAAAACTAATGAAAAGCTTATTCAACTCGTGTTTGACGAGATGTTGAAGTACAAGCCTTCGCTACAGAAGATGCTAATTATGGACGAGGATGAGGAGGAAGAAGTTGACCCTCGTGTCCTTGGCGACCTAATCATCAAGAACTACCCTTGGCCAATAGGCGTTGAACTAAGGCGACTCTTCTCGGCCTCCATGCGGCAGCTCGACAGGATGCGTCTCGACCAAATATTCAAGACCATTGAGCGTACCATGCAGTTCACCAGCTTCGTGATGCTCAGCCAGCTATGGAAGGAGATGCAGGGTAAGCCCATCGAGATACCCGATTCGTTTAGGGGCGATTTCTCTAATCGTATTATGGTGCTGAGCACGGGGAATTTCTCTTGGCTTATCCGAATGGTGGGTAATATCTTTAAGGATAAGGGGATAGAATGGTTTATGCCCGAGATGGGCGAGAACTTCACCAAGGATTTTTACAATGCCCTCGATTTCTGGGTGCCAGAACGAAACGAGATTGGTCACTACCAGATAAACCTAACCCAGGAGGAAATCGAGAAACGCTGCGTGGAGTATGAGGAGAAGTTGACGTTCATTCTTCAGAAAATAGCCTTCTTCTCCAAGTATCGCTTGGTTTCGGTAAGGGAGATACGAGTAATTCATCCCAAGAATCAACCTGCCCAGTTCAACCATCACATCAACCTTCTTAACAGTTCCGATTCCGATTTCAAGGCGCAGGAACTCACCGAGCAAAGCTTTACCGAGAGCAATAGCATCCTGCTAATGAAGTCGATAAAATCCATAGAAGAGTACCTGAACCTTTCTCCCCTGGTTATTGACACCTACTCCGAGGTGATTGATAACAAGGAGAAGTTTGACATCAAGAAGGATGTTTTTCTCTTCACCAAGCTGCGTGGCGATCACATGATGTATATCGGCACCGAGGTTACCGAGAAGTGCGACCTGCGAAGCCTCAGCAACTACAACCAACTGCTTGAGCAGTTTAGGGACATGGTAAGGACGATATCGGGGGTGTAAGAGTTCCGTTGTCTAAGTAGCAGGGGCCAAGAAAGACTTCGGAACTCTTAGCGAGGGCAAGTAACCGAACTAAAACTTTAAATAACTAAATACCAACAACATGGCAACCTCCCCCTTCAAATTCCTAGATTCCTACACCAAGCCTGCCTGCCGTAAGGCAGGGATGATAAGGACATCTTCTTCGGGCGTAGGGTAAGAGTTCCGATGTCTCAACGGCTTGGGCTTTAGGAGACATCGGAACTCTTGGCGAGAAGAGAGAAAAAAACTCAAAAATCAACCTAAAAAATGGCTACAAAAGAACCTATTCTTCCAGGAAATTATTACCATTTGTATAATCATTCAAACGGGAATTTTCAACTTTTTAAAAATGATGGAAACTATCAATTTTTCCTTAATAAATATGCAAAGTACGTTGTTCCTTATGTTAACACACTAGCTTATTGCTTGATGCCAAATCATTTTCATTTTTTAATAATGGTTAAGGAAAATATAACTTCTGACACATCTGAACTTTCGGAGATTTTGCCAAATCAAGTTACAAATGCAATTAAAAATTGGCGGATTTCATAGACGGAATCTTACCATAAAGTTTTTGGAACAAAAGGGAATCTCTACTACCAAAAGATTCGACGAAAGTTGATAAATGATGAGAAGTACCTTAATAATCTGATATCATATATTCATTTAAATCCTGTCATACATGGTTTTGTCGGTTTACCAGAAGAGTGGCAATACTCCTCTTATAACGCTATTATAAGCGATAAGCCTACTCTTGTAGAACGGCAGGAAGTAATTGATCTGTTTGATGACGCTCAGAATTTTCAATTCTGCCACAACTTAAAAGTTCTGAACTATTTACTCGAAAAAATTGACACCGACTTTTAGCGTAGGGTAAGAGTTCCGATGTCTCAACGGCATGGGCTTTGGGAGACATCGGAACTCTTGGCAAGGGCATCTTCTTCGGGCGCGAGCGACTTTCCATCCCCAATTATAATCATCGGGGCAAGCTATTCCGCCAGTAGGCGGATCATGGAAACGTTGCGATATGAATTTGAATTTTATAGCCAAATTAGCACATTTTTGCATTTCAATTGCATAATTGTACTATATTTGCAAAAAAGAGCAATATGATACCCCGTAGAATTGGCGAAGTTGCCAAACATCTATTTACCAAATACCCAGTAATTTCTATTACCGGACCACGACAGTCGGGAAAAACTACGCTGATAAAACATTTATTCTCGCATTTACCCTACATTTCGTTGGAAGATCCTGACGAAAGCCAGTTTGCCATTAACGATCCGCGAGGATTTTTGAAACGTTTCCCTAAGGGTGCAGTACTTGATGAGGTGCAACGAACACCTCAATTATTCTCCTACATCCAAACTGTGGTTGATAGCAAGGGGAAAAATGGTCAATTTGTGCTATCTGGCTCTCAGAATTTTCTTTTGCTCGAAAGCATTTCACAATCGCTTGCAGGCAGGGTTGCTGTGCTGAAGCTTTTACCGCTTTCGATGAGCGAAATGAAGAAAAAGAATTTGGTCCCCAATAATTATGAGGATTTGATTTTTACGGGTTTTTATCCTAGTATTTACGCAAACAAAATTAGCCCCGACTACTTTTACCCGAACTACATACAAACCTACGTTGAAAGAGACGTAAGAAGTATAAAGCAAATTGGTGATTTGAACAGCTTTACCAAGTTTATGCAGCTATGTGCCGGAAGGATTGGCCAATTATTGAATCTTACATCGCTGGCTAACGACTGCGGAATTGCTGTAAACACTGCAAAATCGTGGATATCTATTCTGGAAAGCAGCTACACAATCTTCCTTCTTCAACCGCACCATAAAAACTTTAACAAGAGATTGGTCAAAATGCCAAAGCTATACTTCTACGATACCGGATTAGCTTCATCCCTACTAAGAATTGAGAAAACAGATCAGCTTACATCGCATTTTATGGTTGGTTCGTTATTTGAGAATATGATAATTGTGGAGATGTTAAAACATAGATTCAACCTGGGGAAACAATCCAATCTGTTTTTCTGGAGAGACAGCAAGGGCAAAGAGATAGACTGCTTAGTGGAAGAGGCAGGCAGGTTAATTCCAATCGAAATAAAATCGGGTAGAACATTCAATCAGGACTTCCTGTCGAACCTAAAATACTGGAATGGTATCTCAGATAATCCTCCCGAAAACACATTTTTAGTGTATGGTGGAGAAAAGGATTACCCAACATCTTATGGAAATGTAATTGGATGGAGAAATGTTGATGAGCTACTTAAATAGAGTTGGCTAGGCATCTTTCGGAGGGAGCGCGAGGTGGAGGAGAGAATTTGAATTTCCCCGCCTGCCCAAACGTTAAGTTCGGCAGGGAACAGGGATCAACGATTTTAGATTTTTGAACTTAAGATATAGAATATATTATGTTCAACACCCTCAATTTTTCTCGATATTTTTCACTTTAGAAATGAATATTATTGGATATTTTTCATTTTGCAAATAAAAAATATCGGATATTTTTTACTTTTCTCAATTTATATACTATCTTTGTATCAAACCAAGTGGATGAAAAATGCTTGAACGAAAACTAATGGGTAAGATAAAGGATCACCTTGAGAAAAAACAGGTTACCATTATTGTTGGAGCGAGGCAAACTGGGAAGACAACAATATTAGAGCAAATGGAGTCCCTTTTACAAGCCATGGGGAAACCAACTTATCTGCTTACCCTTGAGGATCCAAGGCTTCTGAACTCATTGAATGAGCATCCCGAAAATATTTTTAAGTTTATTAAATCAGAAAGCAGCAGGGTATATCTTCTGATTGACGAAATTCAATACCTGAGCAACCCTTCAAACTTTTTGAAGTTTCTATACGACAAGCACAAGAATCGGATTAAAATAGTTGCCACAGGTAGCAGTGCCTTTTACATCGACATGAAGTTTTCCGATTCTCTCGCTGGGCGAAAGCAGATATTTGAACTTTTTCCCCTTGACTTTGAAGAGTTTCTCACTTTCAGAGGGCAGAAACAGCTTATCGGCGAGTGGCATGAAATGAGGAAAAGAAGTGAGTACATACCAATCAGCCGTAGCCAAATTCAGGCTCTTTTTGATGAGTTTATTACATTTGGCGGATACCCGGCTGTTGTTTTGGAAGACACCGTGAAAGGGAAAAAAAACTTACTCAAGGAACTATTTACTTCGTACCTAAAACGAGATATCCAGGAAGCAGGCGTACAGAATCAGGAAAAGTTCTTCAATTTGATGACACTGCTTGCGCATCAAAGCGGATCGTTGCTAAATATCAACGAACTCGCAAATACTCTAAAGCTCTCGGTAACAGCAGTTGATAACTACATCCATATCCTGCGAAAATGCTTCCACATCAGTCTAGTCCGACCATTCTATACGAATATCCGCAAGGAGCTAACCAAAATGCCAAAGGTTTACTTCAATGATAATGGTTTCAGAAACATCATTATCAATCAGTTTAACCCTATCTCTCAGAGAGTTGATAGGGGAGTGCTGATTGAGAACTATGCTTATATCCGCTTACGGCAGCTCCATGATGCCGACAATGTGAAATACTGGAGAACCTCGGATGGTAACGAGGTTGACTTTATTATTCAGGATGATACTGTGAAGAGCTTAGCTTTGGAAGTAAAGTTCAACTACTCGGAGTTTAAAATCTCAAAGTATAAGAAGTTTACAAGTTTATACCCTGATTTTGATTTCCAATGCAGGGCGTACCTTTCCAACAACAACAAGCAAAACATAATAGGATTATAGCATGAGAAACAATTCTGTTTATACCCTCGAAATCAAGCAAATCGTCAGTTACATTCCCAAAAACTGCGAGGATATGCTGGAATCTGATGATATGAGAAATATCATTAAGGAGTTTATTAAGGTGATCGAGGAGAATGCAACCTGGTACCCTTTAAAGCGGTTATTTCCCTTGGGTTGATATTTCGTCCTTATCATAAGGGCTTATCAAGGTATAATTGCTTGTACAACGTGTGAAGTATATTTTTAGGGATAGGAAACTCATACTTAACTGTGGAAAAGTTGAAAATATTATATTTATTTTCCTTTTGAACGGAAATATATTATAATAAATTTCCATTACGAAGTAAAATAGTTATATTTGCAAAAAAACTGGAAGATGATAACAAGAGCACTTGAAAAGGCAATAAGGGAAAGGATATTTAAAGGGAAGGCCATAATAGTATTTGGAGCAAGACAGGTCGGTAAAACAAGCATGCTTAGGAAAATTACTCAAAAGTTAAATGAAAGAACATTATGGCTGAACTGTGATGAAGCGGATGTGAGGGAACTTCTTTCAAATACAACATCTGGCAGATTAAAGGCTTTTTTTGGCAATAACAGGATTGTTGTTATTGATGAGGCACAGCGTGTACAAAATATCGGGATTACGCTTAAACTTGTTGCCGATGAGATAAAAGATGTGCAGTTAATCGCCACGGGTTCGTCAGCTTTTGAATTGGCCGACTCCATTAAAGAGCCTTTAACAGGCAGAAAGTATGAGTATTTTTTGTATCCATTGACTTTCGGGGAGATGGTGGAACATACAGACCTGCTTTCGGAGAAAAGGATGTTGGATCACAGGTTAATATTCGGCTACTATCCAGAGATTGTTAGCAATATTGGGAGAGAGGAGGAGTTGTTGAAATTGCTAGCTGGCAGCTATTTATATAAGGATTTGCTAATGCTCGAAGGTATTAAAAAACCGATTCTGCTTGAAAAAATCCTCAGGGCATTGGCTTTGCAGCTAGGTAGTGAGATTTCTTACAACGAAATTGGGCAGTTGGTTCAGGCAAAAAGTGAGACAGTTGAAAAATATGTTGCCTTGTTAGAAAAGACGTACATTATATTTCAGATGAACGCCTTAAGCAAAAATTTGAGAAACGAAATAAAAAAAGGGAAGAAGGTTTATTTCTGGGATAATGGCATCCGAAATGCCATACTTGGGAATTACAACCTGTTGCAGTCGAGAACCGATGTGGGTGCATTATGGGAAAACTTTATCATCAGTGAACGAATGAAAATGCTACAAAACTCAGGGCAAAACTTTTCATCATGGTTTTGGAGAACAACGCAGCAACAAGAAATTGATTATATTGAGGAAAGAAGCGGAAAACTATTTGCTTACGAAATTAAATGGAATAGCCCGAAAGCAAGATTCCCGTTGACTTTTACAAAAGCATATCCAGAGTGTAAAACAGATTTTATAAATAAAAACAACTATGAAGAGTTTGTAATGAATATTTGATGGTTATTAATTCATAGCTAGTTTACATCCTAATCGTAAATTTACCACCTTTTACAAAAACCATTTCTGGCTCTTCAAACTCTGCTACATTGTACTCCCACCGTGTTTTTCCGCCCTGAGCTATGTTTATGGTTTCCTCCACCACCTTTTTGCCGTTTACAAGTTTTACAGTGTGGCTGCCAAAGGCAAGCGTTGTTTTATATGGAGTTGTGCCAACGGAAACCCCACCAACCCACAGCTGCGCACCGCTGGGGGAGCTTGCTATGGTAACCTCCATGCCGGTGGGCAGGGTTTCGGTTACCTCGGTGGTTTTGCCCTCGGCAATGGTAATGGTTTTGGTTACGGTGCCGTAGCCTTGTTTTGTAAGAGTAAGGGTGTAGTCGCCTACCAGCAGATTGCGCAGGGTGGTTGGTGTGGTGACGTGGTACTTGCCGTTAAGGGTAATCCTGGCATCGAAGGGGGTGGTAACAACCTTCAGTTCCCCCTGCATGGGCTTGGGGTGTAGGCTAAGGTTGTGGGTCTGCCCCAGCTCCACCTGTAGGCGTTGGGTATCGGTGGTGTACTTCTCCTTGCGGGCCTCAATGGTGTACCAGCCGGCAACCAGCCGTCCCTCCCAGCTCCCGTTGGCCTTGCGCTCGTTGGCAACGTAAATGGTGGCATCGGCCTCGGCGGTAATCTTCACATTGCCAAAGGTAGGCTGCATGGCAATGGAGAGCTGCTTGCTGTCGCCTTCGTCAAGGGTAATTCGCTGTGTTTGGGGCTGGTACCACTCCTTACGTACGGTAATGGTGTGCTCGCCACGGGGTAGGCGTTCCAGCGTGGTGGGTGTGGTTTTGCCCGTGGGGTTGCCGTTGAGCAGCACCTCGGCGCCCGTTTCGGGCGTGGTGGTTAGGCTTACGCCACCAAAGGCGGGGCGCATGGCAAGGGAAACGTCGGTGGTCTTGCCATCGGTTACGGTAACCTGCTGGGTGGCGTTATGGAAGAGCTGCTTGTTTACCTCCACGGTGTAAGTACCAGATTTTAGCATCTCTGTGGTTACGGGGCTGGTGCTGGGCAACGGGCTGCCGTTTACGGTTACGGTGGCACCGCTCTCGGGGGCGGTGCTTACACGGATATAGCCAAAGTTGGGGCGCAACTTTAGGCTCATGCTCTCGCGCTTATCGGCGGTAATGGTTACCCGGCCGGCCTCGGGGTGGTAGAGCAGCTTCTCCACCCGGTAGCTGTACTGCCCCACCTCAAACTCCATGGCAAAAGGTGTTGGGCCACGGAGCTGGTCGTTGATATACACATCGGCGCCATCGGGCTCGGAGGTTATCACCAGCCACTGGGTGGGTATCACCTCCTCCTCCACAATGGTGGTTACCCAGGCGGTGGTGAGCACCATCTCATACACAGTGGCTGTTTGTATGGATATGGGAAAAGCGTAGTTCCGCAGAATGCCTAGCTGCTGGTGGGCAATGGTGATGCGCTGAACGCCATGGGTACGTACACCCAAATCTCGCCCACCTTCTGCTCGGTGGCTACGATGCCGAGTGAGCCCACATCAAACGAAAAGCCTGTTTGGGTGGTAACCACCTTTATTATGGCGCACACCTCGCTGTTCTGGTCGCGCTTGGGGT
Organism: uncultured Rikenellaceae bacterium; assembly: GCA_964481075.1. GTDB lineage: Bacteria > Bacteroidota > Bacteroidia > Bacteroidales > Tenuifilaceae > MWFE01. The sequence continues at coordinate 14,519 of CAYZSD010000044.1, forward strand.
AGTGCACCCGTGCATCGAGGTCGTTCTCGATGAGACGGAAGGTTTTAACGCTTATGTTCTGTGCTCCTGCTAGAAGTGTGGCGGTGCAGAGGAGCAGAGAGAGGAGAAACTTCTTCATCGTAAAAGGGTTGTTTTTTGGAACGAATGTAGGGGATTTTGGGGAGAATGCAAAATGCTTTTTTCTAAATAGTTGTCTCACTCCGTTCGACATGACAACAATTCTGATTTTTATAGGGAGGTGTGATGCGGTGGAGCTCCGCTCCACCGCATCACACCCCTTTCCCAAACCCAAAGGTAAATGTCATATCGAACGAAGTGAGATATCTTTTACAAAACGGAGAGCCTGTAAGCTACTCACGGGGTGAATCTTTGCTTGGCAGGTATTCAGCCCTTGAGTTAAGGGACTTGCTGTCCTTCGTTACCCCACGATAAAATCGTGCGGTAGCTAGGGGTAGGCGATACGGAAAAGTTTATTACTTTTGGTAGAAAAAAAGCCCATGAAACCAGGAGTTTTCACCCAGATGTATGTTCAGATGGTTTTTGCTGTTAAAAATCGAGATGCTGTTTTGCATAAAGGCATCCGCAAAAGAGTATTCGAATACATGAGCGGTATTATATCCGACATGAAACACAAGTCAATCATTATCAACGGCGTTTCTAACCATGTGCATATATTCATCGGACTGCACCCTACTGTTAGTATTTCCGATACAGTTAAGGAGGTCAAGCGTGGAACATCGTTGTTCATTAATAACGAGAGGCTCTGTTTGGGGAATTTTGCATGGCAGGAGGGCTATGGCAGCTTTACTTACAGCAGGTCGCAACTTAACAATGTGTACAACTACATTTTAAATCAGGAACAACACCACAAAAAAGTTACCTTTAAGGATGAGTATATTGATTTTTTAAGGAAGTTTGAGGTGGAATATGATGAGAGGATTTTGTTCGATTTTTTTTGATAATGTTGTTTAGCTTTTGTCTCCTTTCGTGAGGTAAACCCTACAAGCAATATGTTATTCTAATTAGTTCCTTTTTACAATACCGTATGCTCCTGCCATGGCGGGACAGGCTATACTGGAAATCTTACCGTGTAGCGGTTACGGTTTTGTAAAGAAAGCCTACCCTCATGATGAGATTCGCTGTAGGCGATAAGGAAGTAAGACCCTATGCCCTACAGGCAACCTTTTATTGTTGCTATCTTTTCATTTACAATACCGTATGCCCTACGGGCAATTATACAGCGTAGTTCCTTCCTGCTCTTCCTTTGGCCTTGTTGCCAACATATGCAGTGTAGATAGGCTCACCATGACGGGGGTCACGCTACTAAAAGTCCCCCAACCCATAGATACTCCCATCGGGGTTCTTGTGTGGTTGCCAGGTGCGGACGTGGATAACGGGTTGGTCGGGTTCGTTGAGGTCAACCAGCAGGAAGAGGTAGCCCGTGTCGCCGTAGTTGGTTGAGGAGTAGTTCTGCTTTATCTGGATTCCATAGATATCGCCTCCCCGGCCCGACCTCCGGATGATATTATCCTCGAAGTGGATATTGATAAACTCGTTGCTGGCAAAGGAGTGCCTTAGCCTTCGGATAAACTCCTGCTTGTCGTAGCGGTTGTAAACCACAATCTGATTGTTGCTATAGGGGTTATCGCCTGTGGTCTTGGTTTTTAGGATGGAGCCCACGATTATGAGCGCATCATCGGCAAAGAGGCTCTCGATGTAGTCGGCACACTTGAGGGCGTAGGCGGTTTTGTAGTTCTCAAGGAAGTTGATGATGATCATCCGCACCCTTTCGTCCCAGGCATCGTTGTAGATGATATCGGCGAGGGCATCCTGTCCCAAGCCGAAGGAAAGGCTTGCAATCTTCTTATCGCCATTGAAGTGGAAAACCATATCCTCCACAAAGGTACGGTTATTGTTTTTGTAGTGAAAGCTCATGGGCAACGCCCTGCACATCACGCCATTCTCGAAGTGGACAAAGTTGAACTCCGGCTCACGGATAATTCGTGCCTGACCGTACTGCAGGATGCTTCTGTACATCTCGTAGCCCTCGGGGGTGAAGTGCTTCTGTGCTGCCTGATGATTCCCCGTCCTGATGGCATCGAGCAGGTTGCTCATCACATCCTGGTAGGGCTTGGGATTGGCAACGTACGAAATGGTTCTCTTTGCCTCGGGGCTAGGTTGTTTTGGTGGTGGGGGTGGCTGAAAATCGCCAATGGCCACATTGAAGTAGCTGCTACGGAATGGTACGATGTCGAGCTTGCCCATCACATCGCGCAGCTCATGGTCGATGGATGTTTCGTCCTCGAAAGCGTACTCGGCCTTGAATTGAATTGAATCTGATTCAGATCGCTAGCCCCAATAAACTCGGCTATTCCAACCCCATCCTTGGCGCTATGCACGTTGGTACAGTCGCGCCCGGTCCAGTAGCTGTAGTCGAAGTTGCGAGCCATGCCATCCCTGTAATGGACATTGAGGATGTAACGGGTTAAATCGTTTTCCTTTTTGCACTCGGCAATGGTTATCCGTACATCTGAAAAGATGCTGTTAATCTGCGCTGGTAGCCAAGAGATTAGCAGTCTTTCGTTCCACCATCATCATTTATGCTGATGGTGTTGGCGTTGGGATGGCTGCGGAGTAGCGTTAATGCCCAGTATTAGTAGCGAAGGGCAAAAGCCACCTCGCCCCTTTGGGCGAACTGCTGCCCGTTTCGGGCAAAATCAACGATTTTCCGTTCCCTATCGGCGAATATTTTGTCCACTTCGGTTCGTTTGATATAGCGAAAAATCTTGACATCGGGCTCGTTGCTCATCACAATGCGCTCGGTATTGCGCAGGGTTGCCGATGAGTAGGTGTTGATAACCCCGTTAAAGGTCTCCTGAAAAGAGCCTCTGCCTGAGCCGCTTACCTCTTCTCTCAGCAGTGTAAACCGGCTCTCGACCTGTGCGGAAATCTGGTTGATTAGCATCCCCAGCGCATCCTGATCGGCGCGATTAAGGGTGGTGCCGGAGCCTTCGCCCCAGATGTAGCCCTGCCTATCGGCCTTGATCTGCTCGATGGTTTGACCCGCAACAAGTAGCGAGAAAGCAAGCAGTATGGGTATTGGATAAAATCGTTTCATGGGATAAAATTTTATGGGTTTAGTCAAACAAATATCATCTAAATATAATAAAAAAAACTCAAACAATATCAATTCCTGCTTTTTTAATGATGTTTAGTTGTACACACGAAGGAAGTTTTACAGTTTCAATAATTTCGTTTTTGTTCGTAACTATTTCCAAGGTTTTTTCTGCTATTTTTTCCCCTTTCATAAAAGTTAAAGCCTTTTTTAAAACTATTTTGATTAAAATCCAATTCAGGAAGTTTTTTGTTAAAAAAAATTTGGTGGCAACTAAAACAAAAACTTTAAATTGTAAATAAATTCACCATTCAAGAATTAAATAAAAAAAAATTTTTCAATTTGTTTGAAGCAAAAAGGCTAAATTTGTGAATTCAATAATTAGAAAAATATTTTAATAAATGATGAAGCGTACAATTCTACTTTCCTTACTATTCTTGTTGACTTTTACTCTTTTTGCAGACAAGTTAGTTCTAATTCCTACCAATAGTTTAGAGGAAACCAGATATTTCTTCAAGAACCCCTCCGTAAAAGTACATTTTTACAATAACGATTTTGTTATTGCTACTATCGAAGCTGAACAAAAGGACGAAATGGTTGTTCTCGATGATTCACCTTGGGAAAGCGATGATAGCTACTATCTGGTTTACATCGATGGATCTGTAGAAAAGAACCAATATCTTGAGTACATAAAGCCCTTTTCACATATTCTTTTCCACGGAAAAGATTTTGTTTTTGTTCGGGTTGACGAGACTGTTCACGGTCAACTACCACCTGCCAAGAACGATGGTATGGTTAGGATTACCAATAGATTGGCAAAAATTGCAGAAAAGCAGCAGTTTCAGAGGAGTCGAGACTTAGATGTCGATCCGTTAGTTCAAGAACTATTGACTCAGGTTACTGCTTCAAACATTACTGCCACCGTGCAGCATCTTCAGAATTATGGCACCCGCGATGCATACACCTCCCAAAGCGTTCAAGCGCAGCTTTGGCTGGCAAATCAATTTGAAAGCCTTGGTTTAGAGGTTGAGTTGATGGATTTCACAATGCCCAGTGGCCCTGCAAGCGATAATGTGATTGCAACCCAGGTTGGAACAAAATACCCCAACGAATATGTTGTGGTTGGAGGGCACTCTGACTCAAGGTGTTGGTCGGGTCCTGCACCTGGCGCCGACGATAATGCTTCAGGAACTGCAGCCGTTTTGGAAATTGCTCGCATTCTTAGCGAACACCAATTCGATAGGACGATTATTTATTGTGCATTCTCTGGCGAGGAGTATGGCCTCTACGGAAGTGCTGCCTATGCTAGTAGATGTGCACAGCAAGGAATGGACATACTGGGATACTTCAACCTAGATATGATAGGTTACTTACAACCCGGTAACACAATGCTCTCAACTCTTATTTATCCACAATCGGCAACAGAGCTGGCAAACTTCTACATGGAGGTTTGCTCTGTTTACCTTCCAACATTCGTTGTACAGCCTGGCTCTCTTACAGGAGGTGATAGCGACCACACTTCATTCAACAACAACGGGTACATGGGTATTTTCCCTTTCGAAAACATCAATGCCTATAGCCCTTACATTCACACAACCAACGATATAATAGGACCCAGCTACAACAACGAAGCTCAGGCTGCGGTTTTTACAAAAGCTTCCCTTGCATCGGTGGTTACCCTTGCAAACAAGCTTAACCCACCCCGTAACCTTGTTGCTATACCCGGCGATGGAGTGGTTTCCTTGACCTGGAACGAACTTTTTGATGTTGACTACTTCAAGGTTTACCGAAATAACCAGTTCCTGGCCTCAACAACTGCAAATTCATATATCGATTATGATGTTAATAATGGAACGCTTTACTCATACTATGTAACGGCCATATACTCTGATTCTGGCTTGGAGTCGGAACCATCAAACATTGTTTACGTTACTCCAATGCCCCCTATCTCTTTGCCTTTGCTCATCAACTTCGAGAATGGTGCTCCATACTGGAACCTTGAAGATACCTGGGGTATAACATCTACTTCATACCACTCACCAAGCCACGCAATTACCGAAAGCCCCAATGGAAACTATCAGAATAATCAGGAGAACTACGCTACCCTTAATGCTTTCAGCTTGCAGGGTTATACCGCTGCAACCCTTTCGTTCTGGACAAAATACGACATAGAAACCAACTGGGATTTTATGTGGCTTGAGGTTTCAACAAACAATTCTTCTTGGGTTCAACTTGCTGAATTCACCGGAACTCAAAACACATGGGTACAAAAAACATACTCCCTTAATCAATTTCTTGGCGAACCTTTTGTGAGAATACGTTTTCACTTTTTCAGCGATTACACAATTAACCGCGATGGAATGTATATCGATGATTTTGAGATTACTGTAGAAGGAACAGGATATGTAACACATAACATTTCAATACCTAGAGGGTGGAGTGGTATTTCAAGCTACGTTGTACCTGAAGAAACAAGTATTCCTGCCATCGTGGGATCACTTTCTCAAAGTTTAATTGTTTTGAAGGACTTTCAGAACTCATATTGCCCTTCACTCAATCAGTACACATTGAACAACTGGAATCCCGGATCGGGTTACATGATAAAAACACTAAATTCCTCAACACTAACTTTTGTTGGCAACCCCTCAGGTATTAGCTCAATTCAGCTAAACGAGGGTTGGAACTTAATCCCTGTTGTGAAGCAGTGTTTAGTAAACACACAGAACCTTTTTAGTAGTGTTGTTGGGAGTATCGATTATGTTAAGGGTGTTGCTACCGATGGTGTTTATTGGCCGGACGAAAACATAAATTCTTTATTCGTTCTAACGCCAGGAAAAGCATATATGGTCAAAGCAAATACTGCTTGTACTATTCAATTTCCAGAATGTACAAAGTCTCAAGAGCATTCATATAGTAAGCCACTTAACGAACTTCCCTGGAGTATTGTTAATCCAACACCATCGTCTCACATCATCTCATTCCCCTCTTCAACCTTGCAGGACGTTGAAGTTGGTGACTATATTGGGGCTTTTACACCTGATGGTTTGTGTGCTGGTGCCTTTAGGATTATTGACTTTTCATTAAACTATGCCCTTGCGGCATACGCAAACGACCCTTACACAAGTCATAACGATGGTTTTAACGAGGGCGAGCACTTCAACTTCAAATTATTCAGAAGCTCAAGAGGGCAGGAGTATGAGGTATTGGTTGAGTTTAGCGACGAACTCACTAACACAGAACTTTTCGTTAACGAAGGAGCATCAAAAGTAGAATCAATTTCAGTTGTTGCTACTAGTAGCGTAAACATTAGCAGCAGGTTCGATGTTTTCCCAAATCCAGCTAGTGAAGCTATTACCATTTCGATTGATGACAATCATACAGCTAAACTTCTGATAATAAATCAGCTGGGACAAAGCGTTTCAACCCTTGAGGTTAAAAATGGCAGTATTATTAGCATCAAAGGATGGAAGGAGGGGGTTTACATCTTAAAACTTGTAATAGGCGATAGGGTTCTATCGAAGAAGCTGGTAGTGAAAAACTAATCCTCTGTCGAAGGGTCCCAGAATAGTTTTTGAAAATCAACTATTTTATCGTCCTGTACTTCAATTCCTTCGCTCTCAAGAAGTTCTTTCATTGTTTCGCTTCCTGGAAAGTGCATCTTACCGGTAAGCAAACCTTTTCTATTTACCACCCTATGAGCAGGCACCCAGTTGGGCATGTTCTTGGTCGAATTCATAGCCCAGCCTACCATTCTGGCCGACTGAGCCGATCCTAGATGCTTTGCTATTGCTCCGTATGTTGTTACCCTACCTTCGGGTATTCTTCGGGTAACCTCATAAACCTTCTCGAAAAAGTTTTCTGTCATTGTATCGAAGGCTCTATAAGCTGTTTGGTTGAGTCAAGTTCAAATTGAATGTATGTAATAGGCAGACCTTGCTCAAGGAACATCGATTCGTAGAATGTTCTTATGGACAGAATTGGATCTACAATACCTGAATTATAAAGATTATTGGTACAAATATTAACCTTCAGGTTATTCACCTCTACCAAACTTTTTGTGTAGTGGTGTAGAGCTTGGCTGTCGGTTTTTAGATGTATAGTCCCATTCGATTTCAAGAAATGTTGGTAGTAGCCAAGGAAACGGCTCGATGTTAGGCGCTTTTTTGCACGCGAACGCTGAGGTTGTGGGTCAGGAAAGGTTATCCATAGCTCGCTAACTTCATTCTCGCAGAAGAAGGAGGTGATATTCTCAATACGGGTTCGGATAAAACCCACGTTAGGCATGTTGTTCTCAAATGCTTCCTTAGCACCCCTCCAAAGCCTTGCCCCTTTAATATCGATGCCAATAAAGTTCTTATTTCGATACATCCTCGCAAGGTTGATGGTGTACTCGCCTTTACCACAGCCAAGTTCAAGAACAATAGGGTTTTCGTTCTTAAAATACTGCTCGTTCCACCTACCTTTCATTTCGTGGTCTTTTCGCCAAACCTCTTCGAAACTTGGTTGAAAAAGATTTGTAAATGTTTGGTTCTCGGCAAATTTTTGGAGTTTGTTCTTTCCCATTGATTATAGAATTCGATAAAGGAAGGAAGCCGTGTTACTTGCGTTTTTCGATTCTAATACCCACTGAATTAATTCCTTCCAGATGATTAGTCCTCATTCCTTGTTGAATGAAAAAATTGTAAGTTCCTGGTTCAGGAAATCGAATGTTTAGCTTGTATGGGACTTGGTTGTCCCGTAGCCGTCCAAAACCTTTTCCTAGCCACTTGCCTCGTCTATCGGCAAGGAAAAGCTCGAGCGTATCGCGTAGTGTTGCCCCCTTTGGTGAGGTAGTTTGAATAAATAGGTATAAATTGCTGAAGTTGTAATTGTTTGTATTTCTAATGTTTACAAGAATATTGTGTACTGAAAGTGTATCTGAAATGTTCACTGAGAAGTGGGCCAAGCTAT
>CAYZSD010000045.1:0-22560 GCA_964481075.1 uncultured Rikenellaceae bacterium
AATTATTGCACAAACAGCTTATGCTACCAAAGAAGACGTTAAAAGGTTTAGCGATATATTTGATGACTATATTACAAAGCCATTTAATTCAATAAGACTAGCCGAAAAGATTAGGAATCATTTATACTATGAATAATTCCCAGCGCACAACAAGAGGTGTATTCAATAATGCCGCTAACGCAGAAAGTGTGTAACAATTGAGTCGAGTATTTCAACACCAGTTGGTAAAACTTCGTCGGGAAAATCGTAATCGGGGCTATGTAAATTAGGATGGTTCTCCCCAACTCCCAGCCCAAAAAGGATGGCTGGTCCGCGAACGGTGAAATGGGCAAAATCCTCCGACCATCGGTTTGGTTGCTCAATATCAACGATACGAAAACCCTTCTCAATGGCAAGATTCCTTACAACTTCAGTTAGCTTTAGGTCGTTGACAGTTGCTGGAAAGTCATCATCATACGAAGTCTCAACTACAAGGTTATGCTTTAATCCAACATTTCTGACAATATCTAATGCTCTTTCGGTGAGTTTGCTCATATCGGTGTCGGCAAAGGCTCTAAGCGTTGCTCTCAATTCACCATAGCCAGGTGAAGTGCCAAAAGCAATCTCACCAACATTCACATGAATAATGGTAATTAAGGTGTAATCGGAGAATATTTTGCTGCCATTCAAATTGTCGAAGCCTTGTATAATCTGAGCAATTGCCGGAGCTGGATTGATTCCATTTTCAGGGTACGCAGCATGCGAACTTTTTCCAGTAAGCTTAACTACTAGACCCTTTGAAGCAGCAGCAAAAGTTCTTTGACTAAGAACAATGCTACCAAATGGGTATTTTGGCATGTTATGCAATGCAAAAGCGTAGTCGGGAATTATTTGCATTTCCCTCATACTCCTAATTGAACGAAGGGCTCCGTAGCCAGTTTCTTCCTCTGGTTGATAGAAAAGAATTGCTTTCCCTCGCTTCAAAGGGTTTTCAGTAATTGTTTTAGCAAGGGCCGATACCATTGCAATATGCCCATCATGCCCGCAGGCATGGGAAATTCCTGGAAAACAGGACCTGTGGGGAGCATTGGTCGTTTCGTGAATTGGAAGGGCATCCATATCGCACCTGAAAAGTAAGGTAGGCCCCGAAATTGAACTTGTAAATATGGCTGCCATGCCCTCGCCGGCTATCCCGGTATGAAGAATATTTGGCCGATATCGATTCAGAAAAAAACGTATTCGTTTCCCTGTAGCTCGCTCTTTGCCCGAAAGCTCTGGGTTTCGGTGAAGTTCATGCCTTAATCGGATTATTTCATCCATAGCTAACAATTTCTTAACGGTAAAATTAAGAAAAGAATCGATTCAAAATGCTTTTCGCTTGAAGGTATTAATAATTTTTCATTACAAAAAATGGTTACTTTTGCACTCAATTTTCAAAAATCTAAACCATCCCTTCTAATGGATAAAAATTTACTAAAGATATATCTGAGTGCCATTCTGGCTATGGTTTTTTGGTCATTCTCGTTTATTTGGTATAAAGAAGTTCTTGTTTTATACCGACCAATCTCTCTGGTTCTAATGAGACTAATTATTTCAAGTGTATTTCTTTTCATACTCACCCTTTCACTTGGTAAGCTAAACAAGCTAAATAAATCAGACCTAAAACTTTTTTTAACACTATCGTTGTTTCAGCCTTTTCTTTATTTCCTTGGTGAAAGCTATGGGGTTGATATGGTTCCTACCACCGTTGCCTCTGTAATCATTTCAACAATCCCTTTACTCAGCCCCATTGGAGCATACTACGTTCTCAAGGAAAGGGTGACCCTAATGAATATAATTGGCATATTAGTTTCAATCCTTGGGGTTGGTTTAGTAATATTTCATCAAGGATTCAGCCTTGTTGACGTTCATCCCGCAGGAGTTGCGTACCTTTTCGTAGCTGTTGCGGCTGCAATTGGTTATTCTCTGTTAATAAAAAGGTTAAGTGTTAAATACAACGTTTTTTCAATTGTAACCTATCAGAATACCATTGGAATTATTTACTTCTTCCCCCTATTTCTACTTGTTGATTTCAAAGAGTTTATTACTATTACTCCTACTTGGGACGTAATTTTTCCTCTGTTTAAATTAGGAATATTTGCATCTACCTTTGCCTTTATTTTCTTCACGTTTGCAATTAAGAAATTAGGGGTTACAAGGGCAAATATATTCACCAATGCAATTCCAATCCTTACAGCTATTTTTGCCTACTTTTTACTCGACGAGGCATTAACATCATTAAAAATGATAGGAATAGTTATTGCCGTATCGGGGTTGTTTATTTCTCAGGTTAAAAAGGAAAATCTTGTTTGGATTACAAATTGGAAGTAATTCTTTCAATGGAGGAAATAACATCTCAAAGAATCAGGGAATTGGGAGATTCCCTCCTTGCTGAAAACAAACTATTCTTCAGAAAGCTCAAAAAGGTTTCCCCTGCAATCGTCGATGATGCCTTTCGTGAAGCTCATAACCAAATCACTGAATCGTTCAACTGCCTTTCGTGTGCAAACTGCTGTAAAACCATAAGCCCAATTGTTACCTACCGAGATGTTGAAAGAATGGCTGTTATTCTAAAGCAGAAACCCTCTGAAATAGTAGAACGTTACCTTAAACTTGACAATGATGGTGACTTTGTTTTTACAAGTTCTCCCTGTCCCTTTTTAACGAAGGATAATTATTGCAAAATCTACGAATTTAGACCAAAAGCTTGCAGAGAATACCCCCATACCAACAGGAAGAGAATGCATCAAATTCTGGATTTAACCCTTCGTAATACATGCTATTGCCCAGTTGTTCAAAAGGTGGTTGAAGAGATTAAAAAGAGGGGAATTGTTGGGAAAAATAAACTAGGGAATAAAGACATTTAGTCCCATTGGTTTTACCGAAAATGCAAGGCTTTTGCCCATAGTTGATGGCTCCCCATCGTAATGAACAAAACCTTCTGCTTCCCTTTCAATAGTAAGCTGTTTTATCCTAAACATCTCAACGTATCGACTCCTCCCAAGCTTCTTGTTGAAGAGTTTCAGTCCGAAGGAGGGGGATAAAAACTTTGGGAAGGGAGAGATTATGGTTACATCAAGCCTACCATCAGTAACATCAGCTTCAGGAGCAATATAAGCGTTGTTTCCATATTGCGAAGCATTAGCTACAGTAATTAGGAATGCCTCCTTGTCAATTGAGTGTCCGTTGTCGCGAAGAGTGTAAAGCTGTGGTTTGTAATTGTAAAACTCCCTCACGGTTGTTTTAACATAGTTTGCAAAGCCACGGCCTTCGATTTGAGAAAATATATTGCCTACGTGAGCATCGAAACCAACGCCTGCAGTACAGAAGAAAGGGGTTTGGTTCAAAGTACCAAAATCGAGCATGGCAATACGCTCCCTATTTACAAGCTTCACGGCTTGCCCAACGTTCATTGGAATTCGGAGATGCCTTGCCAACCCATTCCCTGAACCAATTGGTACGATGCCCAGAATAACATCGGTGTTTATCAACGCCTTGGCAACCTCGTTAACAGTTCCATCGCCACCTACAGCTATTACTTTTCTGATACCTTTCTCAACATGTACCCTTGCAATATCAGTGGCTTCACCAGGGGCACTACTCTTAACTATTGACGGCACATATCTGCTGGTATCCAGTGATTTGCTCAGCTTATCGGGAAGGTGTTTAATATCACCCTTCCCCGATACTGGGTTCACAATAAATAAAACCGTCTCTCTTTCTCGTACCACTTGGTCTAATGATTTTCTATCTGATTATAAAACTTGCAAATTTATGAAAAAAAGAAAAATGGTTTACCTTTATAATGCTGTAACATTATTTAACGAATATTTTTTCAATTAGTTATAGCAGGTATAGCTAAAGTTTGTTTACTTGCCTTGCAATATAATTTGGAAAAACTAGTTTTTAAGTTGATGTTTTATTTACTAAACAATACCATCAACCCAATGATTACTCGCCTAGCGATTGTTCTTGTTGCAATTTTATCTATATCTCAGAATCTTCTGGGGCAATCAGGTGGAGAAGGAGCCTATGACTTCCTCAATCTTACACTAACACCCCGTAGTGCCGCACTTGGGGGAAAGGTTGTCGCATTAGACGAAAGCGACCCGGGTGTAATGTTAAACAACCCAGGGCATTTAAACCAAGATCATAATAACCTTCTTTCACTCTCTTACATTGGTTACTTTGCCGATATTCGCTATGGATTTGTTTCTTACTCACGACATTTCGAGAAGATAGGAACTTTCGGCATTGGCATCCAACACGTTGATTACGGTAGCTTCATCGAAGCTGATGTCTTGGGCAATATAACTGGTAGCTTTACAGGTTACGATATGTCGTTTAACCTTCTTTATTCCAGAACATTTGATAGCCTAATTACTGTTGGAATAAACCTTAAGCCCATCTATTCCCATCTCGAAACTTACCAATCGTGGGGGATTGCTGGTGATATTGGAGTATCAATCACAAATCAGGAGAAGCTTTTTTCTGCTGGGGTTGCAGCACGTAACATTGGCAGAATGATAAAACCCTATACAACAGACACTTGGGAACCCCTCCCGTTTGAACTTATAGCTGGTTTTAGCCAAAAGCTCCGACATGCTCCCTTCAGGTTCATCGCCACCTTTCATCAACTTCAAAACACCAATCTATACTACGAAAGGCAACGTGAACAGGGTTTCTTAATAAATGATGACTCGAACCAAACCACTTCTCTGCTTGAAAAAATTGGGAAAGAGTTTGTGAGCCACCTAATTCTTGGGGTTGAATTTGTCCCTATCCGTAATTTTTATGTTCGTGGAGGCTATAACTACCAGCGAAGAAACGAACTAAAAATCGAAGAACGAGTTTCAACCGTAGGTTTTAGCTGGGGCATAGGTATTAAAGTTAATCGGTTCAATATTTCATACAGTAGGGCTAGCTACCACCTTGTGGGAGGATCAAACCACTTTTCGATTAGCACAAACCTGGACGACTTTATTTCAAAGAAGATAATCTAGTTGAATCCCTTTTTATTTAGTAAATTTGCTCATGGACTTTAGTTTGTAGCCTTTCACAATAGGCTTGTTATTAACATTTTGAGCAATGAAAAACCCAATAACTATTGCTGTCGATGGTTTCTCGTCGTGCGGCAAGAGCACCTTTGCCAAGGCTATTGCCAGGAAGGTAGGCTATCTATATATTGACAGTGGAGCCATGTATCGTGCTGTAACCCTGGCTTGTATTCGAAATGGAATAGCAACCGAGGAGAGGCTTGACCTTAATAGGCTACCTGAAGTATTGAATAAGCTTGAGGTTGGTTTTATTAAGGAAGAAGAAGGTGATAACTGGTTAACCACTCTTAACGGCGAGATTGTTGAGGAGGAAATTCGTTCACTAATGGTATCGAAGCTGGTAAGCCCTGTTTCGGCTGTTGCAGCAGTTAGGACGATAATGACTAAACAACAACAGGAAATGGGGAAGCAAAAAGGGATTGTTATGGACGGGAGAGACATTGGAACAGTTGTGTTTCCCGACGCTGAGTTAAAAATATTCATGACAGCAAGCCCAACCATTCGTGCAGAACGAAGGTTAAAGGAACTTCTTGAAAACGGAAAAAATGCAACCTTTGAAGAGGTGCTTGCCAATGTTCAAGAGCGCGACCTTATCGATCAAACCCGCAAGGTTGCTCCTTTGCGCCAAGCCAGCGACGCAATAGTTCTTGATAACTCAACAATGACCATTGACGAACAAATGGAATGGTTTGAACGAATCTTTAAAAGTATCACAGAGAAAGAATAATCGACACAAATTTTTTTTTCAGAATGCAACAACCCCATAGCATAAAAGTAGAGATTGAAAGCAAATCAGGATTCTGCTTCGGTGTTGTAAAAGCAATCAAAAAAGCCGAAAGCGAACTTTCAAAAGACGAAACCCTTTTCTGCTTAGGAGAAATTGTTCACAATAGCGAGGAGGTAAACCGACTGGAATCTCTTGGCTTAAGAACAATCACCCATAGCGATTTAAAAGATTTTAGCGGGAAAAAGGTTCTGCTGCGAGCCCACGGCGAACCACCTGAAACATACCAAATACTGGAAAAACTTGGAGTAAAAGTTATAGATGCTTCATGCCCTGTGGTTCTTAAGCTCCAAGAGAAAGTTCATAGAGGGTGGTGTGAAATGCAAAAGGTGGGAGGGCAAGTACTTATTTTTGGAAAGAAAGGACACGCAGAAGTGGTTGGTTTGATTGGACAAACCAATGGAAAAGCAACGGTAATTGAAAGAATTGAGGATTTGGATATGGTGGATTTTTCCAAACCAATAGAACTGTTCTCGCAAACTACAATGAGCAGAGAGGACTACCAGATTATTTCTGAAACTATTCGTAAAAGGATGAGCACTTTTAGCTCAGAAACTAATCTACCCCTTTTTGTTCATAATTCTATTTGCGGACAGGTATCGAACCGTAAGAAGGACCTGAAAGTCTTTTCAGGAAAACACGATATTATCCTTTTTGTTAGCGGGAAAACTAGTTCCAACGGAAAAGTGCTTTATAGCGTTTGCAAACAGGAAAACCCAAACACATTCTTTATTAGCAATCCAGAACAGATAAACCCAAAATGGTTTGAGGGTATCAGTAGTGTTGGAATATGTGGTGCTACTTCTACGCCTCGCTGGCTTCTTGAGAAGGTAGAGCAAACAGTAAAAAATCTTACGCTCTAGAAGTCATTTATATCATAGCCTCCATTGAAAACAAAAAAAAGTAAGGCAAATGTTACCCTTAAAATTTGTCGATGTTATCCTCCCTTTGGCCTTGCCAAAACAATATACTTACTCTATTCCAGAAGAGCTTGCTGACAAAGTCAAAATTGGTAAAAGGATAGTTGTTCAGCTGGGTCAAAAGAAACTTTACACGGCTATTGCCTATAGTCTGCATAATAATGAACCTGAAGATTACAAGACTAAGGATATCCTGCAGGTAATTGATCAATCACCCTTAATATCAGGTATTCAAATTCGATTCTGGGAGTGGATGGCCAGCTATTACCTTTGCACATTGGGCGAAGTAATGAAAGCGGCCCTTCCCTCAGGCTTAAAACTTGAAAGTGAAACACAAGTTGTTATTAATAACGAATACGACCTATCTTTCCCGTTGTCAGAAGCTGAATCGCTACTAATGAGCTTATTAGAAGAAGGGGGTAGCCAATCAATCCTACAAATTGTTACCAAGAGTAAAGTTCCAAATACTCTAGGAAATCTAAATTCGCTTCTGGAGAAGAATATTCTATCAGTTTTCGAAACAATCGAGTCAAGCTATAGGCCAAAATATGAAACAATCGTTAGGTTACACTCGCAACTCAAAACTGAAGAAGATGTTAACAGAGTTTTCGGGGAGCTTACCAAAGCACCTGCACAACAAAAAACGCTGATGGCATTTCTTTCACTTACAGCTCCTAGTCAAAGCGTTTTCAATGGATTTGTTTCAAGGAAGGATCTTTTAGATAAGGCAAGTACTTCAACTGCTGTCCTTAATGCTTTGGTCGATAAAAATATTTTTGAAACCGAACTCCAAGAAGTCTCACGACTTTCTAAACTTGAAAGTACTAGCAAAAAGGAACTCGAACTTACCCCACTCCAAAAAACAGTACTCGATAATATAAGAGAAGAGTTTCAGAGCAAGCATGTCGTTCTTCTACACGGTGTTACATCGAGTGGAAAGACAGAAATGTACATCAAACTAATAGAGGAACAGCTGGAGCAAGGGAAGCAAGTTCTTTACCTCCTTCCTGAAATTGCGCTCACAGCGCAAATAATAAATCGACTCAAGCTGTTTTTTGGCAATCGTGTTGGGGTTTATCATAGTAAGTTTAGCGACAACCAAAGGGTTGAAATCTATCAAAATCTTCTCGAAGACGTAAATGACCATAAAAACCCAACCTACGATATTATTCTAGGTGTTCGTTCATCTATCTTTCTCCCATTCAAGCGTTTAGGGCTAATTATCATTGATGAAGAGCACGAAAACACCTTCAAACAGTACAATCCTGCACCAAGATATCATGCCCGCGACTCTGCCATTGTCCTTGCAACCTTGCATAACGCCAAAGTTCTACTTGGTACTGCAACGCCATCGGTGGAATCGTACTACAACGCGCAGATAGGAAAATATGGTTTTGCTACAATAAAACAGCGATACAGGGAGATTGAACTACCGAAGATTATCCTTGTGGATACGCTCATTGCCCGCAAGAAGAAACAGATGAAATCTGTGTTCTCGCCTCAGCTTATCGATGCAATTTCTGAAGCATTAGCAAATGAAGAGCAAGTAATTCTATTCCAGAATCGAAGGGGATATGCCCCATTTGTTGAGTGTGAAGAGTGTGCATGGATTCCTCAATGTAAGCATTGCGCTGTAAGCTTAACCTACCACATGAAGAGCAACCAGTTGGTTTGCCACTATTGTAGCTACGCCACACAAAATCTAAGCTCCTGCTTAGCCTGCGGAAGCACACGATTGTCAACAAAAGGTTTTGGCACAGAAAAGGTTGAAGACGAACTTTCCATCTTCTTCCCTTTAGCCAGAATTGAACGAATGGACCTCGATACTACTCGTTCACGCAACTCATACGAACGCATTATAACAGAATTCGAACTGGGGAAAATCGATATACTCATTGGAACACAAATGGTAACAAAGGGCCTTGACTTCGATAGGGTAAGTCTGGTTGGTATTCTCAATGCTGATAATATGCTCAACTTCCCCGATTTTAGAGCTTATGAGCGTAGCTTTCAGCTTATGGCGCAGGTAAGCGGACGCGCAGGTAGAAAAATCAAACAGGGAAAGGTTATTATTCAAACATCTAACCCAGAAAATCATGTAATTCAGAATGTTACAAACAACAACTATGAACAGCTCTTCAAAGAACAGCTACTTCAACGAAAAGAGTTTAGGTATCCCCCCTACTATAGGTTAATCCGTATCTCACTTAGGCATAGAAATCAAAAAATCCTTAACATCGCATCCAAACAGCTTGCTGTTAACCTAAAAGCATATTTTAACGAAAGAATTCTTGGCCCAGAAGTTCCAATTATAGGTAGAATTCAAAACTTTTTTATTGAAGATATCCTAATAAAATTGGAAAGAAACATTGATCTGCAAAAAGCAAAAGGAAAAATTGTTGAAGAAATGAATAGGATAAAAGAATACAAACCTTTTTCAGGGTTATATATTTCACCTGATGTTGATCCCATGTAACTAGTGTATTACAGTACTACTGCTTTACCCACAAGCACTTGGCTGGTGTGTGACTGTCTTGAAATCGGCCCCAACAACAACTCTTATCGCTCTAGGAAGAATGCCAAATGTAAATGGTGAAGTTCCTAATGATTCTCCATCAACCTCAAGCATAACTGGCGGTCGCGAGGAGATGACAATGTTCTTCCCTTGGTAACCCTTTATCTTTGGATGCTTGAGAATCGATCCATTGTATAATCGAGGGATTGTCCTGATAACATCCAATCGAGTCAATTTTTCAATAACAGTTATCTCAAAAAGTCCATCATCGAGTAATGCGTTGGGTACTTGAATCATGCCACTACCACTATACTTACATATTCCAAGTGAAATGCTAAAGAATCGACCTCCAATCGGCTTCCCATCAATCGAAATACTAACAATACTTGAGCTATAGTTCAGCAATACTTTCAGCAAGCTTATTATGTAAAGTAATCGACCTTTTCTTCCACTCTCCTTTAGGCTGTTGGTAGCTTGAGCAACCTCTGCATCAAAACCTACCCCACCAACATTTGCAAAGTAACGGGTATGAAAAACTTTCGATTCGAAAAAGTTAACTACTCCAACATCCTGAAGAAACGTTCGACCCTCACAGATTGCTCGTATGCCCTCAAAATAGTTGTTTGGTATTGAGTATGTTCTTTGCCAATCGTTTCCTGTTCCAACCCCAATAACACCTATAAGGATATCAATAGTTGGAACCTCCTTTTGTATAAAAACCCCGTTAACTATCTCATTAAGCGTCCCATCTCCTCCAACTGAAATAATTTTTCGGTGGCCTTCTCTTATTGCCTTAACTGTTAACTCAACTGCATGGTATTTATGCTTTGTAATACAAAAATCGTATTTGACTCCCTCGTCAGCTAGATGCTTCTGAATCTTCGGCCAATCGTTAAGCCCTCTACCTCCTCCAGCCTTTGGGTTAACAATGGCAAACCAGGTATCAAATTTTTGCATTGGCCTCAATTCAATTACTTATTGAGTATTAAATCAATTTGAGTTTTTGCTTGTCCCAAAAATTCATTGTATGACTCTGGTATTCTACGATTTAAATATAATAAAAGCAAACCAATAACAGTAAATTTTAGTTGAGACTTTAAGCTTTCCACTTTATCCACTGGAATTAAACTGTTGCTCACACAATAATTCCATTCCGAAACACAAACACTATCCAGTGAGCTATCTATTGCACTAATTATTGTTTGTTTATTACCAAAATCTCCAACCTTCTCGAGAAAAAACAAATCGAAAATCCCTGGGTACTCAAGAAAATATTCAATATAGGCTAAAATGGTTGCATTAAGCTTCTCTAAACCATTTGATCTCGTCTTTGTCCTTTCTAAAACGTACTGATTGCATTCCTCTTGAAAATCATTTACGCATAAAAACACCAAATCGTTAACATCCTTAAAATAATTATACAAGGTTGCGTATGAATAACCTGCCTGATTTGCTATATTTCTAACACTTAAACTTTTCAACCCTTCACTTTTAAGGATATCTTTTGTTGCCTGAATGAAGTATTCCTTCATCCTTTTTTCTTGTAGTTCTTTATTGTTCATATCAACAGTATTCATAAAATTAACGCCGCAAATATAATTAACATTGTTTATACTACAAAACCGTATTAATTATTTTTACACTCGACAACCTTTTGTATCGTTTCAAAATATCTTTTGTATTCACAATTCTAGAAAACAATAACTACCTTTGCCCTTGCAAAGCAACGCTCCAGGCTGTTAATAAGTTGTTAATAAGTTTGCGGCGATTGTTTATATTCAAAATCTAGAACCTTTTCACCAATAGTTACAAGAAAGTATCTTTGTAACTTTTGAATAAATTGAGATTAAACTAAATGATATATGGGAAAAGTAATTGCTTTAGCAAACCAAAAAGGTGGTGTTGGAAAAACCACCACAGCCATCAACCTTGCCGCAAGTCTAGCTGTTCTTGAGCAAAAGGTTCTTCTTATCGATGCCGATCCTCAAGCTAACGCTACCTCGGGAACGGGTTTTGATCTTCGCAATATCAAGACCAGCATATACGAGTGCTTAGTAGAAGAGGTGAACCCCAACGATATTATTCTGAAGAGTGAGATAGATGGCCTTGACCTTATACCTTCGCACATCGACCTGGTTGGGGCAGAGATTGAAATGCTTAACATGCCCGATCGTGAAAAGATGTTGAAAACAGTTATCGAAAAGGTAAAAGACAACTACGATTTTATTCTTATCGATTGTTCGCCTTCTTTAGGATTAATTACTGTAAATGCCCTAACAGCAGCCGATTCTGTGATGATACCCGTTCAATGCGAGTACTTTGCGCTTGAAGGACTTGGTAAACTTTTAAACACTATCAAAATAATTCAGACACGCTTAAACCCAGAACTTCAAATTGAAGGATTCCTGCTAACCATGTACGATGCTCGTTTAAGGCTTGGCAATCAAGTAGTTGACGAAGTAAGAAAACATTTCCAGCAGATGGTGTTCGAAACAATAATTCAAAGAAACATAAAGCTGAGCGAAGCTCCAAGTTACGGTAAACCAGTAATCCTTTACGATGCCGCATCCTCAGGGTCGGCCAACTACT
Source organism: uncultured Rikenellaceae bacterium (assembly GCA_964481075.1). Taxonomy (GTDB): domain Bacteria; phylum Bacteroidota; class Bacteroidia; order Bacteroidales; family Tenuifilaceae; genus MWFE01. The sequence continues at coordinate 11,884 of CAYZSD010000045.1, forward strand.
TAAATCTTGCACGCGAGCTACTACAAAAAAACAGCGTTTCTCAGCTAGCTGATGCCGAAAGAAGCATGCAGTAATATTAACTTGAAGTAGAAAAATGGTGAAAAAAATGGCATTAGGAAGAGGGCTTGGAGCACTGATAGAGGAAGCAGCTCCCCAGCAACCAAGGGCAGAAGTTGAATTACGACCTACGAAAAGCGATCTGGTTAGCGAGATTGAAGTTGAAAAAATTCAAACTAACCCCTTCCAACCTCGTACAACCTTCGATGAAGAAGCGCTGCAAGAACTTGCATCCTCAATTAGGGAGCTAGGTATTATCCAACCCCTTACGGTTAGACGGATTGATGGTGGTTACCAACTAATATCTGGCGAGAGGAGGCTTAGAGCTGCAAAAATTGCTGGACTCAACTCTGTTCCAGCTTACATCAGAACAGCAAACGACCAGGGAATGCTTGAGATGGCTCTGGTTGAAAACATCCAGCGCGAAGACCTTGACGCAATTGAGGTGGCCATAAATTTCCAGCGATTGCTCGACGAGTGCTCATTAACTCACGAAGTGCTCTCGGAACGGGTTGGTAAAAAAAGAACAACCATAACAAATTACCTTCGTCTTCTTAAGCTTCCTGCCGAAGTTCAACTGTCGATAAGAGAACGAAACCTAAGCATGGGACATGCAAAAGCAATACTTTCTATTGAAGATTCTTCTGAACAAATAAAACTTAGCCGAAGGATAATCAAGAACGATTTATCGGTTCGTCAAACCGAAAGCATTGCTCGAAATTTGCAGAACACCCCTGTGGACACAATCCCAGAAACCTCAGAACCAACACTAGAAGTACCTGACGAACAAAACCTTGATCATGTAAGAAGGAAATTAAATGAGGTTTTTGGCTGGGGAGTAGAGGTAAAACCTTCCCAAAAAGGAAAGGGTAGAATCGTTATTTCTTACCGTTCACACGGAGAACTGGAAGAGATCCTGGAAAAATTAAATCGCCTCAGCGTGTAAGATTTTTTAGCTAACACGTTTTTCCCTATAAAGAACTTTAGGATTGAGGACAAAAAAATTCTTTTCGAAGCTTAAGCCTCCTTTTGAACACCATTGGGTCATGGTGTTCTTTTTGTTATTCTTCACCTCAAGTTCATTAGCCGTTAAACCCTTCAAAATAGATTCTTTAACCACACATCAGGTTTGGTTGGCATCGCATGTAATTCCAGGGTCTGGACAGGTTATTAACAAGCAATACTGGAAAGCCCCATTGTTTATAGCAGGCATGAGCTCGTTTACTTACTTTGGTATTCAGGCAAATCAACAATACTTAAAGCTTAACAACGAGTTCAAATCAGGAATATACTATTACGACGGGGTGCTATGGTATCAGGAGAAAATAGCCGAAAAGAAGTTAGAACGTAACCTTTTCTTTGCAGGAGCGGCCACTTTTTACCTTGCAAGCATAGCCGATGCTTTAGTGGTTCACTCCTCATCCAAAGGGAAGCATTCGCCGGTTACAGCTACAATTCTATCGACATTAGTTCCAGGCCTTGGACAAGCATATAATCAGAAGATTTGGAAAATACCTGTTATATATGGTGCTTTTGCTTCTCTATACTACATTGTCGATTTCAATAATAGAAACTACATTCGCTTACGAACTGCCTACGAGCAAGCAGTAGACCCTAACCAAACCGATGAGTTTGGTGGTAGATTTACTCCCGATTACCTTAAGTACTACCGCGATGCTTACCGAAGGAATAGAGATCTGGCAGTAATTAGCCTTGTAGGTTTATACTTACTTAACATTATTGACGCAAACGTGGACGCACACTTTTTTTATTGGGATATAAGCGATAATTTAGCCCTCAATTTTATCCCAACATTAAGCAACGAGAAAAGATTATTTGTTAACGGAAAAGGATCAACGTTGGGCGTAACTTTAAATTTAACATTTTAATAAAAATGAGACAAATAGCTTTCGTTTTACTTTTTTTTATTTCCTCCCTACCATCACACCTTTCTGCCTACTCAAAACATGACACGATACCTGTTCTAAGGGATTCGACCTTTGAAGGCATAGGCATAATGTCTTCGTTCAACAGAAACTTAGATAGCCTTCTCAACCTATGGTACATTCAACAGGCAATTGATACCAACAACCTTGTTTCGGGGGTCGAGCATGATAGCGTTGGAATAATCCCCGACTTTCCCGACTCTGTATATATTCAGAGGCTTATGGACATAAATTCAGCGTTCGAACTTTCATTCAATAAAATTGTTAGAAATTTCATCAACGTTTACACTCAAAAGCAACGCGATAAAGTTGAAGTAATGCTTGGCCTTACCGATTACTACTTCCCACTTTTTGAAGAGATACTCGATCTGTACCAACTTCCCATTGAGTTGCGTTACCTACCGGTAATTGAGTCAGCGCTTAATCCAAGAGCCGTATCAAAAGCTGGAGCAACAGGAATATGGCAGTTCATGTATGGCACTGGCCGAATGTATAACCTCACAATCAACTCATTCATCGATGAGCGTAGAGACCCCATTGCTTCAAGTCATGCTGCTGCTCGATTTCTTCGCGATCTCTATGCGATCTATAAGGATTGGACTCTTGTTATCGCAGCCTACAACTGTGGTCCTGGTAACGTGAATAAAGCAATTCGAAGAGCTGGAGGCAAGCGTAACTACTGGGAGATTTACTACTACCTTCCCAAAGAAACCAGAGGGTACGTCCCTGCATTCATTGCTGCAACCTATGCTTTCAACTACTATAAGGAGCACAACCTGAAACCAATACCTATGGAACTGCCAATCACCACAGATACCCTTATGATTTCTGGAATGCTTCATCTCCAGCAGGTTTCCGAAGTTCTTGGCGTTCCAATAAAAACACTTCGCGATCTTAACCCTCAGTATAAACTTGATATAATTCCCGCTAAGTCAAAACAGCTCTCTCTAAAACTCCCTGCTGAACATATCGGTTCTTTCATCGATCGTGAAAGCGAAATATTTGCATACAAGGACAGCATCTTCTTCAATCCAAGCATACTCAACGCCCCCTCGAAGTACACATCCTCCTATCAACACGATGTTCCATCCGGAAGCAAAAAAATAACGTATAAGGTAAAAGCAGGTGATATTCTTGGAAAAATTGCCGAAAACCATGGTGTTACTGTGGCACAACTACGAAGTTGGAATAACATTCGAGGAAGCTTGATAAGGGAAGGTCAGAACTTAACCATATACATTTCCGAAAGGAAAGCAAAGCAACTTGGTTACAGCAGTGACCTAAAGAACGAGACTAGTAGTGATGCAAACTATATAGTCTATAAGGTAAGAAGTGGCGATACACTATGGGATATCGCAAGACAATACCCAGGAGTAACTGCTTCAGATATCAAACAAATCAATAATTTATCCGACGATAAGCTCTTTCCTGGCCAAACCCTAAAAATTAAACCCCGAAGCTAGACAAGAGTGTATATATCAGCAAGATTTCTTCCAAGTCCATCGTAATCAAGGCCATACCCAACAATAAAGTCGTTGGGTATTTCTCTTCCAACATAATCAATCTTCACCGTCCCTTTGTACGCTTGAGGTTTGAATAGAAGTGAAACCACTTTTACTGACTTCGGCTTAAGGAGAGATAATGTTTCAACTAACCGTCCAAGGGTAATCCCCGTATCAACAATGTCCTCAAGAATAAGGACAGTTCTTCCTTCAATACTTTCATTTAGGCCAATAAGCTGGTTAACAACACCTGTAGATTCAGTTCCATGATATGAAGCCAGCTTTACAAAAGTAACCTCACAAGGAAAATCAATCAGTCTAACAAGATCTGCAGTAAAAACAAACGATCCATTCAGCACACTAACAAAAAGAATATTCGAATCCTTCGAAAAATCTTTATTAAGCTTCCCGGCAAGTGCTTCTATATCTTTTTGAATTTCTTTAGCTGGATAGCTAAGCCTAAACTCTTTGTCCCAAAGTTTTACCGTTTTCATCCTTTACTTTTATAACTTATTCGGCAAAAGTAAATAAATATGAGCTTTGCACCTAATAAAATTGCTTCAATAAATACAACATTTTTTCGTTTACTTTGTAACTGTATTACATGAGTATATTTTTATCATGGGGAAAATTCAAGATAGAAAGCCAAACTGGTTAAAAATAAAGCTTCCTTCGGGTGAAGGCTATTCGAAAGTAAGCAGAATTGTTAAAGAGCATAATCTTCATACAATTTGCTCAAGTGGCATGTGCCCAAATATTGGCGAATGCTGGGGTAATGGAACAGCTACTTTCATGATTTTAGGCGATGTGTGCACCCGATCATGCGCATTCTGCGCAACCTCAACTGGAAAACCTAACGACCCGGACCCAAACGAACCCGTAAAGGTAGCTCGTTCAGTTCAACTCATGAAACTAAAGCATTGTGTTATCACATCAGTAACCCGCGACGATTTACCCGATGGTGGAGCTAAGCACTGGCACGACACCATACAGGCTGTTCGTCAGCTAAATCCTGAAACAATCATTGAAATTCTAATTCCTGACTTTAATGGGAATACCGAGCAAATTGATATAATTTTAAATGCTAAGCCTAATATCGTTGCCCACAATCTTGAAACCGTTGAGAGGCTAACTCCTATGGTTCGTTCACGTGCAAGCTACAAAAAAAGTTTGACCGTAATTGCATATATTGCAAAAAATAACTACCTTTCAAAGTCGGGAATCATGGTTGGTCTTGGCGAACAACAACATGAAGTAGAGGACGTTATGAACGATCTTCGTGAGGTTGGATGTAAGGCTATTACCATTGGACAATACTTGCAACCAAGAACTGGAAACATTCCTGTCTCGGAGTATATCAATCCCGAACTTTTTAGTAAATACAGGCAAATTGCCCTTGAGAAGCAGTTTGAATTTGTTGAGAGTGGCCCACTTGTGAGGTCATCATACCATGCAGAGGATGCGTTATTGAAGGGAAAAACAAAGGGTATTGCCTAAAACAACTTACAATGAAAAAAAAATATCGACATATAAATGCAACGCGTAAAATTCCAGAACCTTGGCTTAATTGACTATAAAAAGGCTTGGGATTATCAGGAAGAGTTATTTGCAAAGGCAATCGCTCAGCGAGCAGCTTCAGATGAACTGCTTAGTGGGTATTTGCTTTTCTGTCAGCATCCCCATGTTTATACCCTTGGGAAAAACGGCAGAGACATCAACTTGCTGATAAGCAACGAAATGCTTAAGCAAATCGGTGCTACCTACTATCACATCAACCGTGGAGGTGACATTACCTATCATGGTCCAGGGCAAATTGTAGCATACCCTATTTTCGACCTTGAATTACTTAAAATTAGTCTTAAGGATTACATCCATAAGCTTGAAGAGGCTGTAATTGAAACTCTTCAGCATTTTGGTATTCAATCATCAAGGCTACCAGAAGCCACAGGTGTATGGCTTGACGTAGGTAAACCTGGTAAAGAACGCAAAATTTGCGCTATTGGGGTTAGAGCAAGTAGGTATATTACAATGCACGGGCTAGCATTTAACGTGAACACAAACCTTAGCTACTTCAACTACATTAACCCTTGTGGGTTTGTAGATAAGGGTGTTACCTCATTGCAAAACGAACTTGGGCAAGAGGTCGATATTAATCTGGTACAAGCTAAACTTAAAGTCATGTTTAGCGAAGTGTTTAATATTGAAGTGGTTTAGGTTACGTAACCAAATCATTTTTTAATGGTTACATTATGTCATGATGAAAAAGCGATGGATATATAAAGATGCTGGGGATACTAGCATAACCGATGGTTTAAAAAAGTCTCTGGGTGTAGATGGCGTAATAGCATCCCTTCTAGTCCAACGGGGCATTACAACCTATGATCAAGCCGAAAAATTCTTTCGCCCTAAGCTTGAGCACCTATACGATCCCTTCATAATGAAGGATATGCAAGCTGCCGTTGATCGTATAGCTCATGCGATGGAATACGGAGAGCGAATCCTGATTTATGGCGACTACGATGTTGACGGAACAACAGCCGTTGCAATGGTTTATTCTTTTTTCCAAAAAATTTATCCATTTGTTGGTAGCTACATTCCCGATAGATATTCCGAAGGTTATGGGGTTTCATACAAGGGAATCGATTGGGCCTACGAAAACGGTTTCTCACTAATTATCGCTCTCGACTGTGGTATTAAAGCCGTTGAAAAGATTACCTATGCAAAAGAGAAAGGGATTGATTTTATTATTTGTGATCATCACCTTCCAGGAGATCAGATACCTGATGCAGTCGCTGTTCTCGACCCAAAACAAACCGATTGTCCGTATCCCTTCAAGGAACTTTCTGGCTGTGGTGTAGGCTTTAAACTTTTGCAAGGTTATTGCATTAGCAATAAAATGCCACTCCAAAAAGTGTACGCTTACCTCGATTTGGTTGCTGTTAGTATCGCGTCAGACATTGTCCCAGTGATTGACGAGAACCGTGTTCTTGCATATTATGGATTAGAAAAACTCAACACTTCACCTAGTCGTGGCCTAAAGGCAATCATTAAGCTAGCTGGAATTGAAAACCATCAAATTGCAATTGATGATATTGTTTTTAGGATTGGACCAAGAATCAATGCCGCCGGAAGGATGGAATCTGGAAAGTCTGCTGTTGATCTACTTTGCGCTCAAGATGATAGCTTTGCCTACGAAATGGGATCGTTAGTTAACTCGTGCAACAATGATCGAAAAAATGTGGACAGAAACATTACCCTTGCTGCATTATCAATGGTAGCAAACGATTCAGAGCTTCAAAAACGTAAAACTACGGTTCTTTTTAATCCTGAATGGCACAAGGGTGTAGTAGGAATAGTTGCCTCACGTTTAATTGAAACCTATTTTCGACCCACTGTTATTTTAACAGAATCAAATGGATTTGCCACTGGATCAGCGCGTTCTGTTCCGGGGTTTGATCTTTACCAAGCAATTGAAGCCTGCGCTGACTTGTTAGAAAATTTCGGTGGTCACATGTATGCTGCTGGCTTAACAATGGAAATCAATAGAGTGCCAGAATTTACAAGACGATTCGAGGATTATGTTAGTCAAAACATTCAACCTAACATGCTTGTTCCTCAGATTGATATAGATGCAAAAATCAACCTTTCCGACATAAATGATAAACTAATAAGGATAGTAAAGCAATTTCAACCCTTTGGCCCAGGTAACATGGCTCCAGTATTTGTTACTGAAAACATATATGATAACGGAGAAAGTCGTCTTGTTGGTAACGACAAGGAACACCTAAAACTAGTACTTATTCAAGAAGATAACCCCAAAGCATTCCAAGGGATTGGATTTCAACTAGCAGAGCATTACAAACTTATCAAAAGGGGATCACCATTTAGCATTTGTTACTCAATAAGCGAAAATGTCTTTAGGGGTGTTTCTTCACTTCAGTTAAGGGTGAAGGACATTCATCATTTTGAAGATTTTTTCGACGAGAGAGAACTAGAAGATAATTCAAAACTCTCAATAAATAGTATTGAAAGGTAACATTTTTGTTACCTAATCATAAGAGGCTGCTTGAAAGTTCAGGCAGCCTCTTGTTGTATAGATGGGACAAGGTTACTTATGTTCCAAAAATTACTCTTTTCTAAGCACTTGGTCAATCATGCCATAAGCCAAAGCCTCATCTGCAGTCATCCAATAGTCTCGATCGGAGTCTTTCTCAACTTTTTCGTAGGGGTTTCCTGAATGATTTGCAATGATATCATAAAGTTCTTTACGTAAAGCTAAAATTTGACGCGTTGTAATCTCAATATCTGAAGCTTGACCTTCAGCACCCCCCATTGGCTGATGAATCATTACCCTTGAATGTGGAAGAGCCGAGCGCTTGCCCTTTTTACCTGCGCATAGGAGAACTGCACCCATTGACGCTGCAATTCCAGTACATATTGTTGCAACATCGGAGCTTATATACTGCATGGTATCATAAATGCCCAAACCAGCATAAATTGACCCTCCAGGTGTATTTAAGTAGATTTGAATATCCTTATTTGGATCACTCGATTCTAGAAAAAGGAGCTGAGCCTGAATAATATTTGCTACGTCATCGTTTATTGGTACACCTAAGAAGATAATTCTATCCATCATTAGCCTAGAGAAAACATCCATTGTTGCAACATTTAATTGTCTCTCCTCAATAATTGTGGGAGATATATAACTATTATGCAACGACTTATACCTATGCATCGACAAACTGCTTATCCCTTTGTGCATAAGCATGTATTTTTCAAATTCATTACGTATCCTTGTCATAAAAAGATTAATTTAAGTGTGATAATTGTTAAATAAGTGTAATAATATCTTACATTTCGAAGAAATCTCTTCAAGTTAGAAATCTCTAACTTCTAAGGGTTTTTAAAAGTTCCTCAGAATCAATCTCTTTACTTTCAAGTTCAACAGAATCTTTAATTACAGCCATTATTTTGCTGAAGAAAACTTGATCAATCATTTTTCTATTGGTCTCCTTATTCTTTAACAACTCATTAGCCTGTTTTTCAATGAAAGAATCTGGTAAACCTCCTAACCCGTATGATTCATATAGTTGCCTAGAAGTGTAAGCCTTGGCCATATTCATAATTTCTTCTTGGTTAACCTCAATATTTCTTTCAACAATAATTCTATCACGAATTATATTCCATTTAAGTTCTTTTTCAACCGCTGGATACTCTTTTTCTAACTGCTCTTGAGAAAAATTCTTTCCTTCATTACTATTGATACTTAATAACCAACGAAGCATAAACTCTTTCGGTAATTCAACTTTAAACTTATCGATGAAATAATCTCTAACATCCCTAAAAAGTTTGTGTTCAACCATGTCATTATACTGATTCTTAATTTCCTGCTCAATTTTTTGGTTAAATTCATCTTCATTTGAAATAGTTCCTTCACCAAACACATCATCAAATAGTTTCTGCCCAACCTCTGCATAAGAATAATCAAGAACCTCATTAACTGTCAGTTGAAAAAGATTATTTAAAGAATTAACCTCTTCCTTTGTTACACCTAATGCTTTAAACCTTTGATTTTCATCTGGTAGAGCTTTTATTAGGTCAATTACTAATATATCACCGCTTTTTGCTCCTATCAATTTATTCTTTTCAACTTCTTCAATAATATTAGGAATTAAAATACTCGTTTCTTGAGTTGCAATTCCATTCTCTTTAGGAGACTCATCTTCATTTAACTCGGTAAGAAAAACATTTAGTTTGCTGTCTTTTGTCGAAATTTCTGCGGGTTGGTAGGAACCGTAACGCATGCAAAGTCTTTTAATGAAATCAGTTCGTTCTGATTCACTTATTGATACACTATAGTAAGGTATTACATCGTCCTTTGAAAAATTTAGTTCAAACTTGGGTGCAAATGCTATATCAAAAACAAATTCAAATTCAGATTGCGAATCCCAATCAATTGGATTTTGTGATATTGAGCTTAAAGGTTCGCCAAGGATATCGAGTTTATTCTCAGTAATATAACTATGCAACCCGTTTGATAGAATTTTCCCAACTTCTTCAACCCTAATTGATTTTTTATATAGTTTATCGACCAAACTTGCTGGTGCTTTACCTGGTCTAAACCCTTTAACTGAAACCTTCTTGCGATAATCTTTCAACGATTGCTCTACTTTCTGCTCGTAATCTTCAGGGGTAATTGTTACAGTTAACTGAGCAGTTAAAGAATCTGTGTTTTGAAGTGTAACGTTCATGGAAATTGTAGTTAGAATGATTTAAAAATATAATCTTAATTTTCTTTATGATTCATTGAATCATATTTCAATGAACAAGCAAAGATAAAGAAAGAGCTTGTTAATTACAAATATGGTGTTATGTAAAGTATTAAAACATCAGTTTTTATAAAACAAAAAGGGCTCCAGCCGTAGTACGGCTGAAGCCCTGAAGGATGGCGGCGACCTACTCTCCCACCTGTTCGGCAGTACCATCGGCGCTGGTGGGCTTAACTTCTCTGTTCGGAATGGGAAGAGGTGGGGCCCCACCGCTGTAGCCACCTTGAGACCTGCGGGCGGCCAACCGGCCGGCCCGTGTAGGGTGACGTGGTGGTGTGCGAGGCGCGCCGGCGAGCACCCGGCGCAGCGCGGCAAGCCGTTCGGGCGATTAGTACCGGTCGGCTTTGGCGTCGCCGCCTTTACACCTCCGGCCTATCAACGTGGTAGTCTCCCACGGCCCTCAGGGGAGGCCTCATCTCGGGGGGGGCTTCGCGCTTAGATGCCTTCAGCGCTTATCCCTTCCGAACGTAGCTACCCTGCGCTGCAGCTGGCGCCACAACAGGTACACTAGCGGTTCGTCCAGCACGGTCCTCTCGTACTAGTGCCAGGGCCCTTCAAGCCTCCTGCGCCCGCAACAGATAGGGACCGAACTGTCTCACGACGTTCTGAACCCAGCTCGCGTGCCACTTTAATCGGCGAACAGCCGAACCCTTGGGACCTTCTCCAGCCCCAGGATGTGACGAGCCGACATCGAGGTGCCAAACCGCCCCGTCGATATGAGCTCTTGGGGGCGATCAGCCTGTTATCCCCGGAGTACCTTTTATCCTTTGAGCGATGGCCCTTCCATACGGAACCACCGGATCACTATGCCCTGCTTTCGCACCTGCTCGGCCTGTCGGCCTC
>CAYZSD010000046.1:0-22272 GCA_964481075.1 uncultured Rikenellaceae bacterium
CACATATAATAACCGACGCTTATGTAATTTCACATTTATTTAATGGAGGCAATCACATTCCTTTTACAAGTATAGCAATAAAAGGGACAACCTTAGGAACGTCAACCGATGAAACGGGGCATTACCGAATAATCAATATGCCCGAAGGAACCTTCATCGTTATTGCCACAGCTCTTGGTTTTAAGCCCGCTGAGAAGGAGGTAAGTATTGTTGCGGGAGAAACGATAGAGCTTAATTTTAATCTCGAAGAGGATGCTATTGGGCTCGATGAGGTAGTGGTTACGGGTGATAGAGGCGAGCAACGTCGGCGTGAATCCTCTGTTGTTGTTAACACAATAACACCAAAGACTTTTACGATGACACATTCTGTTGTTCTTGGGGAAGGTTTGAACTTTAGCCCTGGTCTTAGAATGGAGAATAACTGTCAGAATTGTGGATTTACTCAGCTTCGAATGAATGGGATGGAAGGTTCTTATTCACAGATTTTAATCAATAGCCGACCAATTTTTAGTGGGTTGGCAGGAGTTTATGGCCTTGAATTAATCCCTTCGAATATGGTTGACAGGATTGAGGTTGTGAGAGGTGGTGGTTCGGCATTGTATGGCAGTAATGCCATTGCTGGAACGGTAAACCTAATCCTAAAGGATCCAATCAACAATTCATACGAGTTAGCCCTCAATGGCGGAATCACTGGCGTGGGAGTTGAGAATGGAACAAGCATCCCTGATAATAGTGTGAGTTTTAGTGCAACAACAGTATCGTCGGACATAAAAACGGGTCTTTCGGTTTTTGGTTTTGTAAGAGACAGAAAACCTTTTGATGCCAATAGTGATGGGCTTTCTGAACTAGCTTCCATTAGCAATACAAGTATTGGAGCAAGGGCATTCCATCGATTTGGTCATAGAAGCAAGCTTACCCTCGACTTTTTCAATATCCGTGAGGATAGAAGAGGTGGCGATAAGCACGATTATCCCCTGCATGAATCGGGGATTGCTGAAGCTGTGACGCACAACATAACAACTGGTGCTCTTACCTACGATCAGTTTCTTAGGGAGGTTGACCTTTTCTCCGTATTTTTTTCTACACAGCATGTGAACAGGGATTCCTACTACGGAGCGCACCAATCGCTAAGCGATTATGGTTTAACAACAGATCTAACCTATGCGTTAGGTGCTCAGTATAAAGCACATCTAAAAGAAACGGTTGTAACCGTTGGTGCAGAGAGCCAAGGAGGTTGGCTATACGATAAGAAGTTGGGTTATCCCGACCTGCCAAATGCAGTTGTTGTTGATAATGAGATAACTTTCATTCCTCACACAGAAAATACTCTGGTTGCCGATCAGCAGCTTAACATTGTAGGAGCGTTTACACAGGTCGATTACTCCTTTAAGCAATTTAAAACTACTGCTGGAATTAGGTACGATCACTATCAGATATCGGATAAAGTAAATGCTGGCAATTTTATTTCAGGGAACGTGCTAAGCCCCAGAATAACTCTGATGTACGAACTTAACCATCACATGCAGCTGAGAACAAGCTACGCTAAGGGGTATCGTGCGCCACAGATTTTTGATGAGGATTTGCACATTGAAACATCGGGTTCTAGAAAGGTCATTCATCGAAATGCTCCTGGATTAAAGCAAGAAACAAGCCATAGCCTAATGGCATCGGTTGACATCAATCACGAACTTGGAACAATGCCATTCAGTGTTCTTATTGAAGGATTTTACACCATGCTCCTTAATCCTTTTGCCAATGAATATGGTGAACCCGATGATGATGGAGTGGTTGAATACACAAGGGTAAACGCAGAGGACGGGGCATTGGTACAGGGTGTAAACCTTGAGATTGCATTGGTCCCTTCGTCGAATTTTTCTGTTAGGGCTGGCGCAACCTTTCAAAAAAGCCAATATGAAAATGAGCAGGAGTTTGGGGAGCGACGATTTTTTCGAACACCTAATAGCTATGGTTTTTTGGTTGCCGATTGGAAATTGCTCAAGAAGTTGTCGGTTAGCACAACTGGCACATATACAGGAAGCATGCTAGTCCCTTACTTTGGGCCTATACTTGATGAACCTGAGGTTGGTGAGCTTCGACGGAGCAAGCAATTTGTTGAGATAGGTCTAAGAATTGGGTATGATATAAAGGTGAATGGGGCAACCTTGCAGGTTTTTGGAGGTGTAAAAAATGCTCTAAACTCGTATCAGAACGATTTTGATTCGGGCATTGACAGAGATCCGGGTTATATGTACGGACCTAACCAGCCCCGAACCATTTACCTTGGGTTTAGAATTGGGAATAGGTTGAGGTAGTTTTTGAATTGGCTGAAGGGGTGTCTTAAAAGTGTTATTGCAATCGAGCCCCGAAATATCTGTGAGCATATCAACCAAGCGAAGCGTACACATCGAAGGCAATCAGTCTGTTTTGGGTAAATGAGTGTACGCTTTTATTGCTATCGTCATTTCGAGAGTTCACCCAAAATTTTGGGCATAATGGGGAGATGACAGAAAAAAACTACCGTCATTGCGAGGGTACTTTCCGAACTTAGCGCAGCGATCTCATGAGCGTAGCGAATAACAAAGCAATCCCTTTTCAAATAGATTGCTTCATCCGCCAACTGGCGGATTCGCAATGATGACAGAAAGTCTGTCATTGGTAGCAAAGCGAAGTAATCTTTGTACGAACGGAAAAATAGCTAATTACTAATAGATTTTTTCATCCGCCATCCCGACAACAATCGGGTGGCGGATGAAGTAATGACGAAAAAAAATTGGGACAGCCTCTGCCAAAGTTATACTTTAGAAGGATTAGCCGTTATTTCTTTGAAATAGCCTCAACGATTTTTGTTTGAAGCTCATCGCTAAGTTCAGGATTGTCGAGCAGTAGGGATCTAACGGCATCGCGTCCTTGTCCAAGGCGGGTTTCGCCATAGCTAAACCACGAACCACTCTTCTTGATGATATTGTTCTCGACCCCAAGGTCGATAATTTCACCAATTTTCGATATCCCTTCTCCGAACACAATGTCGAATTCAGCTTTTCTGAACGGTGGAGCAACCTTATTCTTCACAATTTTTACACGAACCCTTGTTCCGGTAGAATCTTCACCGTCTTTTAGCTGAGCAATCTTGCGGATATCCACGCGGATTGAAGCATAGAACTTAAGCGCATTCCCACCGGTTGTTGTTTCAGGATTTCCGAACATGACTCCAATCTTTTCACGAAGTTGGTTGATGAAAACACAGCAAGTGTTTGTTCGTGATATGTTTGCTGTAAGTTTTCGGAGGGCTTGCGACATGAGTCTTGCCTGTAACCCCAGCTTGTTATCGCCCATTTCACCTTCAATTTCAGCTTTTGGGGTAAGGGCAGCAACAGAGTCGATAACAACGATATCAATTGCCCCTGATCGGATAAGATGGTCGGCAATTTCAAGGGCTTGCTCACCGTTATCGGGTTGAGAAATAAGAAGAGCTTCCATATCGACACCAAGCTTTTCGGCGTAGGAGCGGTCGAAAGCATGTTCTGCATCAATAATTGCTGCAATGCCACCATTCTTTTGGGCTTCGGCTATAGCATGGATTGCCAAAGTAGTCTTTCCCGACGATTCGGGGCCAAAAATTTCAACTACGCGCCCCCGTGGGTAGCCACCAACGCCCAAGGCGTAGTCGAGGGCAATTGAACCACTTGATATGGAGGGTATGTCCGATACAGCTTTATCGCTCATCACCATAATGGTGCCCTTGCCGTAGTCCTTTTCAATTTTGTCCATGGTGAGTTGAAGCGCTTTCAGCTTATCCTTGTTCACCTCCTTGCTTTTCTTATCCACTTTCTGGTTTTCCATGTTATAGTCGGTTTTATGTTTGGTTTAAAGTATCTGATTGGTATGCTCCTGGGTGTTAACCTTATCGATTATCTGTTCAATAATTCCGTTCTCGTTAATTATGAAGGTTGTGCGATGAATTCCATCGAAGGTTTTCCCCATAAATTTTTTGGGGCCCCATACACCGTAGCTATTAATGATTTCTTTGTCAATGTCAGCAATTAAGGGAAAAGGCAGGTTATGCTTTTCAATAAATTTCTGATGCGATTTTTGGTTGTCGGCACTCACGCCAATCACCACATATCCTTGTTTTATGAGCTGTTCATAGTTGTCGCGCAGATTGCATGCTTGTGCAGTGCATCCGGGTGTACTATCCTTTGGGTAGAAGTAAAGTACAATCTTCTTCCCTTTGAAATCATCGATGGAAATGAGATTCCCATTCTGGTCTTTGCCAGTGAATGCTGGGGCTTTTTCGCCTGATTTTAGATGTGTCATAGTCTCTAAAATTTAAGAGGTAAAGTTATAAATTAATGGTTGATTATCACTTCTTGAATGTCGAAGATTGTGATACAAATTATTAACAATCTTTGTAAGCTTTTGATTAGAGAAAGTTCACCAGATTGCATCTTTTTCTATCAAAACTTTTCGTGTTGGCGCTGAAATGTCATGGTTCTTTAGTTACTGGAGGAATCGATTGGAAACATCGGATGTGGGAATCATACAGGTATCTCTAACACCAAACCAATTGTAACGATATTTTGCAATAGAATCATATAAGACATTGCGAAGAATGGGTGGAATAATATAAAGAATAGCTAAGATTGAGTAAGGAAATCCAAGCAACCATGCAATTCGAAGTCCAGCTGATGACCTGGTAAAGATTCTTTCGCCATCAATAAGAACAACTGAATCAGAAGTAGTTATATAAATGTTATTCTTGGTTTGATACTCCTTTACAAAGTTCGATTGCAAAGGTGTGAACAAAAACTTTTTTTTAGTATCTTTTCTTACAATGAAGTTGATAAGTACATTGCAAAGGTTGCACTTTCCATCGAATACAATAACTATGCTCATGGCGATTATTTAATAAACCTACGGATTCCGTAGAATGTATGCTCCATTTCTATCGATGATATGATAGTTCATCTCCCTTTCCGTCAGGAAGTTTTCGAGGTCGTTCAGCTTCCATTGTGGAAATGAGCTATCAACCACTACAAGCTGGGGAATGATTAAATTGAAAAGCTTATTGAATTCAATTTTCGTCATGCCTCCAAGTATAACAATATCTACTGGGAAAGGTTTTTCCGATGTGGCATAGTTTAGGATATTTCCGAATGGAACGAATATGCTTTTACTTCCAAATTTAAACCACGAGCCAAAAGGGTATGTAACATGACTGGGGAAAGATGATTGATTGTCGGTGAATTTGTTTGATATGGGTATTGTATTAGGGTTTAGAGAAATTCCTTTTTTATTGACATATCCATTTAATGTGAAAGCATACTTCTGTGGAAGGTTGATGTTTGATGAATCGCTGGTGGCAATTGTAAGAGTTTTGTCTTTTGTAAACCCAATGAGGGTGGCCTGTTTGTTGCTAAAAACAATCATTTCCTTTTCGTTCACTTGTTTAACCTTTGCATAGGCATTTTCGCCTAAAAAAGCCAGCAAGAAAATCAGCGAGGAAAAAAGAAAGATTGCTCTTCGGTTTTCGATGAAAAAAGCGATTAGAGTAATTGAAAGGATTAGGCAAACGGTTTGAAATGAAGTGATTGAGAGTCCAGAAAGCGTAGAATATGGAAGATCTTCTGTGAAGTAAATCAACTTGTTGAGCAACCATAGGGTTTTATCGAGCATCCAACCTATCCCGATGGTAGCAAAGGAAAGTGGAGAAACCATAATTAATGCTATCGAAAGATATAGAACGATGAAAGCCAAAGGAATAGCATAAAGGTTGGTGAGTAGGAAGTAGTTTGGAAACTGGTTGAAATAGAAAAGAGTTATAGGAAGTGTGCCTAGCTGTGCGGCCAAAGAAACGGCTATGAGCGACCAAACCTTATCAAGCCATCGATTCTTGACATAAACCAATGCGTAGATGTGTGGATAGAAGAAAACAATGGATATTACTGCAAGATAGGAAAGTTGAAATCCAACGTTTAGAATAAGGGTCGGGTCTATTGTAAGAAGCACAAAGGCAGATGCGCTTAGGGTATTGTATATGCTTGTTTTTCGGTTAATTGCTGTGCCAATTACTACTAGCGAAAACATTAACGTAGAACGAAGAACCGATGGTGAAAGACCGGTGAATATTGCAAAGAACCAAAGGAAAGCTAGTAGTAATAATGCTTTATAAAGTTTTCCTCGTTTTATTCTGCCAAAGAAGAAAAGGAAAGCAGATATGGTTGCATAAAGAATGCCAACGTGCAGCCCTGAAACCGCAAGTATGTGCATGGCCCCTGAGGCTGAGAAGACTCGTTTGGTTTCATGGTCGAGCAAGCTTTTATACCCCATTGTTAATGCTGAAAGAACAGCAAGGTTTTCGCCTTCAATGCCAACCTTTTTGTAAAGGTTAAGTAGGTGGTCGCGGAGGAGATAAGCTTTAGCAAAAATAGGGTTTTGACTTGAACCAGTTAAACTCCAATTGCTGCTTTGTACAAAGGCAACCCGATAAATCTGGTTTCTTTCAAGATACTGCTTGTAGTCAAATTGGTGTGGATTAAGAGCTTGTGGTGGAGAGTTGAACCTTGCGCTAAGGGCAATAGTTGAACCATACTGAAGTATAGAAGCAGCAGTGTCGTTGGCCGAAAAATACAGCATTACCCTTTCCTCAAGGGGAAGCCAAGCGCTGTCTTGAAGAATCCATTCTACATTGGCTATTGCCCTTTGGCTTGAAGCTCTGTCTTCAGTTGGTTCAATCAGCCTTGCAATGACTGAGTGGTTTTCATTGTTGGGTATTTGGCTTTCTCCATGAAAGTTCTGTGATAAGACGAAACCTCCAACTCCAAGAAAGAGCATTGCTGTCAATCCTGTAACCCATCGGTAGTGCCAATTTGGAGAAGATATCAATGAGACCAAAAAGAATGAAAAAAATATCAGAAGTATGATATAAAGGGGAAAGGGAGCCTTAATCTCAAAGTTAAGTCCCAACAGTATGCCCGTTGCAAAGGGAATTAGAAGCCGAAGGAATGGTATCTGACTAATCGTGCCTTTACTATCCATTGGAATTGTTAATAAAATTACCCTAAAGTAGAAACTTCTTCATTCATTTGCAAGTGAAGTTTATTATGTTTATTTGATGCCAAAAAAAGAGAGGAGGCTGTTTAGTATTGTTAAACAGCCTCCTCAATATTCATACAATTGTTAGATAGAATTAGTTCTTTATCAGCTTCCTAACAGTTCTTTCTCCGTTTTTATCAGTA
Source organism: uncultured Rikenellaceae bacterium (assembly GCA_964481075.1). Lineage (GTDB taxonomy): Bacteria > Bacteroidota > Bacteroidia > Bacteroidales > Tenuifilaceae > MWFE01. The sequence goes on from CAYZSD010000046.1 coordinate 7,236, forward strand.
ATTACTATAAAGTAAAGACCTTTCATTAAGCTATGAGTATTAACCGAGAACCTATCTTCCCCGGAGGGTTGAATAGTTTCAACTGCCTGTCCCAAAGCATTGAAAATTGAAACAGATGTGATGCTGTTTGCATTATCGAACCAAATATGTGAGTTGAATGGGTTTGGATAAACCGAAATCGCATCGCTGATGTTTGTTGGAACATTTGTTATTAGAACGATATCATCGCTACCCCTCGGAGCAAGTCGATGCGCGCTCCAAACATAAACACCAAGCCCTATAATATTGTATCTCAAGCCTTGGGTTAAGCTAAATGCGTACAACATTGGGTCGATTGAAAGAGCGCCTGAGCCATCATTTACTATAGCTCTATTGCTTCCAGGAGAGTCATCGGTACAAGTAGCATTCAGTACTTTAATCAAAGAGCTTTGCCACTGGTAGCTTTGGGCTCCCTGTGTTGTTACTTCGATTGGATTTGGTAGGTCATTGCCGCTGCTGATTACAGTTACAATTGGGTTGTTAGTTAGTTGAACGTGTCCAAAGAAGTGGTCAACCTTTCCGCTAACATAAACCAAGTCGCCAACGGTTGGGTTTCCTGTAGCGGAATTGGTATAAACCGTTATGCCTCTCCATGGGCCTGAACCATCCTGAATAAAGAAACCTTTCTCGCTGTTTTGATAGAAATATTTAGAAGTAACAACACCCATTGTTCCAACTGTTTGACCCTGGTATGGGCTTTCGCCATCGGGGTTAGTTGTGTTACGGATGTCGAAGATTGAGATTACTTCTGGCATGGTAACTGTTACAGTCCATCCTTTTGTTGTTGTGCCGTTTTGGGCAGTAACTGTATAGGTTACAGGTTGTGAGAAGTCCTGAGGTACGCCACTGGCAGGGCTAATGGTAGCACCAAGGCTAATAGAAATGGTGGGGATTAGATTTGTGATATCAGTTCCTGGGGCAACCAATACATTCACAGTTGCTTCGGTGGAGTTAATTTCTGATGGTGATGTTTGACCAGGAACAGTAAATCCAAGGATTTCTGCTTGAGAGCTAACTGCAGCTTCAGCAATTGTAACAACCCAAAGCTTCTCATTGCCGTTTTCGGCAACAATGGTGTAGGTAACAGGTGTTGTAAAGTTAACAACTGATTGACCTGATACCTGTTCTTCGCTACCAATGAAAGCCGTTGCACCCTCTGAAAGAGTAAAGGACGGTACAAGGGTTGTGAGGTCGGTTCCATTTAACACCTCAAGGTAAACGGTGGCGGTTTCAGAATTAATTACTTCTGCATCCATTTGAAGGTCAACGCTGAACGTAATGAACTCAGCAGAATTGTTAAGCCCCATAAGGTGCCATCCCAAGTAGTCGTAGGTGTCGATTGGGTAAACAAACCATTCGCTGTCGTCAGCATTTGTACCTGCCGACAGTTCCCAGTTGGTATTACCATTTGTAACATTGTTTTTACGAACCAACGTACGGTCTTTCCCAGCACCTGTAATACCCGCAACATCAAAATCAACATTGCTTTGTGGATTACCAATCTGGTCGATAAGAACGTCGTTTTTAAACAAGCCTAACGCATCGTTGCCATTGAAAGCAGTAACATTACAGCCATCGCACCCATTAGCATCGCCGTTGTATGTAAGGACTACATCAGCAACTGCTAAAATGTCTGGACCTGCCTGGGCATTGGCAATAACAATTACCTCATCGGGCTGTAGAATTCCTGAAAGAGGAAGCACATATCGGGTGTCGGGTCCGGTTGATAGAGAGCCCCAACCATTTCCATTTACCGATTGCTTCACCGAGTACTGTGATAGATCGATGGGGATACCCGTTGGGTTGAAAATTTCAAAAGCTTTGTTGTTGCTCGATCCCTCAATATATTCGCTAAAGAATAGATCGTTTGTTGGTTCGCTGACAGTTACAAAGTGCCATTGTACGGTTCCAGATTTTGTGATGGCTGGAGATGAATTACCTGAAGGATCTAAAAATAGCCCTTCGTTGGCTGCCACATAGTACTCGGTTTGGAAATTTAATCCCTGAATGTTAAACGATACCATATTGTTTTCAATGGTAAACTGTACTGGTGTTGCTGAAGCTACTTCAACATCATCGCTCATTTTACGAATTGAAAGCGCACCACTTCCAGCAACAACTCTCTCGTCGAATTCAATTCTTAATGTGAAAGAAATTGAAGCATTCTGTGCATTATGCGCTGGGTATGTTGAAATTATGCTAGGAGCAATTGCATCGATGATGGTTACCCCCGTTGTTGTTTCATCGAAGAATTCGTTGTCGTAGGCATCGCTAACTCTTACATTAAATAGACCTGCTATTCCATTGGGAATTGATGCTGTAAATGAACCCAGAGAAGCAGGTATTGGGCTAGTATTAACAGGAATTGCTGAATTATTACTCAAGTCGATATACCAGAGATTAATATTTGCTACGTTGTTCGAAACCCATTCGAAAGTTAAATCGGCACCAGCGTAGAAGGTCTCTCCGCCAACAGGGTAGGTGAGTTCCAATTCACGGTTATCTTCGGATATGTTCACCTTGTAATACTTTATTGTCCCATCTTCAGCGGTTACGGTTACAACTACTACATCACCATCAGCAAAAGGCTGATTGCTATAATTAGCAGGGTTAACAACACTTCCATTGAGCGTAACAACCGAGGAGGCTTGAGGATGGTTCTCTTCGATAGCTATTCCTGCAAAGCCAGTGAAATCGTCAACATAAAGTATTGCGCCAGGATCGGTAGTTGGGTTGTTAACAACAATACCTCCAAGATGAAGGACGTTCAATCCACCAAGGGTGAAAATTGACAGGTTTGCATCGCTGCTTGCATAAACGAAGTCGGACGTTTGGCGTGAAGCAAGTTGAATTGTCCCATTGTAATCGTTAACAAGGGTTAGCAATGCTACCATAGTTTCGGTTGGTATGGGCTGGCCAATGTAATCGGCTTCGCTGAAGGATGTACGGAAAACGCCTGTTCCTTCTGATGGATCATCGATTTCGTAGTTTGTGTTGGCAACAAATGTGCCCGTTGAGATGAAGTAGGTTCCTGGAATACGAACCAGTTTTGCCTGATCATTCGATGTAAGGCTTGCAAGAGTTGCATCGAATGGCACAATTGCTGCCGAAGAAGTTGCTGGTCCTGGGTTCTCAAGAGGAACAAGTTGTAGCATGTTGAAGTAAACCGACAGCTTACCCACCAGGCCTGTGATAACATTACCCGCTTGATATGGTGAGGCAATTATACCGCTAACATCATCAATTACAATTGCACCCGAATTATCCTGGATGTATTTCTGGTTGCGAGTTGTACGGGTATAGGTTACAACAGCTTGCCCATCATAACGGAACTCATCATTAGTGTCGTATGATCGGAGTGTTATCAGATCAAGAGCAACTGCCCTTACTTTGAAAATTCCGCTTTGTGATACGGGTGATGTACCAGACGAATTCCTAACTCGTAGCTTATAGTCGAGACCAAAGGGTAGGGTAGAGGCTAAGTTAAATGTGTATGAACCAAGACTTGCATTCACACTTCCTGCGTTTGGATTAACAACCGACCATGAGGCTGTGGAAGGATTCCATATCTCAACTGCTACATTCTGAATGTTATTCGACTCCCAGGTTACGGTTAGCTGATCGCCAGCATAGAATGTGCCAGAATGAGAACTCGTAAGCATTAAGTATGGCGTTGTGGCAGAAATTGTGGAGAATGTTGCACTTTGACTCTGCGATTGGTTTCCAGCCAAATCCTGAACAGGTGCTACAGCAATTGTGTACTGCTTGTCGAAACCAAGGTTTGAAGATGGGTTGATGTTTATTATCTTCTTCTGGTAGTTAACGGTAGCAGTAAATGGAACATTCACGTTAGCGTTGTCCTTGAAGGTGATTAGTGATGCCACATTGTCGTTTGTAACTGAGCCTCCTCCAACAAGGAAAATAGGTTCGTTGAAGGTTATAACAGGTTTTGTGGTAACAAATACATCCGTTGCACCATTGGCAGGGTTGAAACTGGCTATTGGTGCTACCACATCGTTGAACGAACCTGTTATGATAATATCATCAATCCTATTCGTTCCTCCCGATGCTACTGTACCATCGTTTACGGAAACTGTACTGGTAACAACCCATCGAAGGTAAAGGTTAGACTGATTCTCGCAAGCCGATGGAAGGACAAACTGATTAACGACCCCAGAAACGAAATTATCGTTTGCAATAACTATATTATCAACAACAGTTACCCAATTGCTATTGTTTAATGAATACTGTAAGCTGAAGTTCTTTGGACCTGTGTTGCTCCCTTTCTGTTTTGAAGTAAGGGTAATATTCTCGTATCCAATTGTTGAAAGGTTAACGCTCCAATACTTATTGTTTACACCTTCGTCCCATGTATTCGAATTGGCTGCAAAACCTGTGCTGGGAGCACCTGTAACCCATCCTGTAAAGGAAGCACCAGTTATTGAAATTGAACCACTACCCTGATCGGGTGTGTAAAGTGAAATGTTGTTACCACCTTCAGTAACAGCAGTCCTTTTTACTTCGTTCTCGAAGTCCCATTTTGCAAGGGTTGCTTCACCCGAACTTGAAACGAATACACTAATCTGCTGGTCGGAGATTACGATTCCATTCGTTGTTCCAACAATCTCTTGGAAGCCAGGTACGTTAACAGTGTATTTGTAAACATAATTTGCTGTTACTTCAAATACATTACCTGTTTGACCAACAATACTTCCTTGACCAGGTGTATTGGGTTGAACGGTTATTGTTGCCCCCGAAATTGGTTCACCTGCTGCATCTAGAACATTTATTGTAAGGTTGAAAGTTTTTAGAACAACAATGGTCTCAAAGTAGTCGGGCTGTCCTACATCGAACACAACCCTATTTTCTATTACCTCGCCAGTAGGAACATATCCTTCCTTAGAAACTAAGTCGTTAGCCTTAGCGTTGTCGAAATAAATCATTAGGGTTGCAGTGGTTCCATTATTGTTGACAACTTGCCAAACATCTTCGCTTGTACCACCGGGAATGTCAATCCAACTTTGACCAGTGGGATTCCAGAATTGCATTGCAAGAACCGATGAGGCATCGTTCCAGGTTATTGTGATGGCTATAGGCTCGTTATCCCAGTTGCTGTACTTAATAACCTCATTGGTATCAAGGGTTGCGCTGATGATAAGCTGGTCAGTTAGAGTAACTTTGTAGTAAATAATTGTTGCTCCATCCTCAGCAATAACTGTTACCAGAATCACATCGTTGGGTTCGTAGGTTAATGTTGCAAAGCTGGATGGATTTATTACATTACCATTTAGTGAAACTGAAGCAGTTGCACCAGCATGTGTTGTTGAAATGGTAAGACCAACCAATGTTTCAAAGTTTTCTATCCAAAGTATTGCTCCATCAGCAATCGGGTTAGGAACAATAACATCTTGGAGTTCGAGGGCGTTGTTACTTCCGATGTTAAACACTGTAAGAGTGGCATCGTTGCTTGCAGGAGGTGGAACTGTTGTTACTTTGTAGTACCTTGTGTTAACACCGTTACCCGCAACAACTGTTGCAACAACCACATCGTTTGCTGAGAAGTTGTAGTTTATCAAGTTGCTTGGGTTTACAACAACCCCATTGGCAGTTACTGTAACAGTTGCACTTGAGCTAGTCGGAGTTGCAACTATTCCAATGAATGTAGAGAAGTCTTCAACAACTAGTGATGCTCCTGGGTCGATAACAGGGTTATTAACAACTACTCCGTTAAGGGTTAAGGCATCAACACCACCAAGAGTAAAGATAGAAAGGTTAGCATTGGTTTGTGGGCTATACTGTGTGGCCATTACCTTGATGTTATCCAAACGGTTGTTACCCGATTCGGCAGAAGCACCAGTAAGAACAATTCTTATTGCAAAGTTAGGGTTATCATCAACGCCATCAATTCCGATGAAACTACTCGTAACCATTTGGCTTTCAAGCCAATTGTTTGCATAACTGGTGATATCGAATGTTTCCTTGGAGATCCAGTCATTTCCGTTTATGGTGTAAAGAATTTGCTGATGTGTGAAACCCGTTGATGTTCTTCGGGTTGGATAGTTAAGGATTATATCCCTATATCCTTGGGTGGAGAATGATAAAGTTAGGTAAGCCCCATTATTTTCTGAGCCTACCCCACCGCGAGGGGCAAAACTGCCGCCATTTTCTTCGTCTTCAATACCATTGAAAGTTGTTCCACCAAAGGAATACGCTTGGGTAAAGTTGAACGTGAGCGTGCCACTACCTATGAATGAAGGTATGGGTTGAGCCCAATTGGCGTTGGTTTCAGGGACATTCTGATTGAAGTTCCAGTAGGTGAGTATCACTTCTTCTTCCTGAGTGTCTTCGAAGAGTATCACTTCAATAGTTGTGTCAGTTACAATAACACCCGATGATCCGAAATATGAAATATAACCAGCCTTGCTTACACTGATGTTGTATGCATAGCTTGCCGATACTTCGAAGGTATTTCCATTCTGTCCAATAATAAGCCCATCACCAACGGGTGAAACGGTAACAGTTGGATTTGGTATCGAGTTGCCGTTATTATCATTAACATTGATAGTGATGTTGAAGGTTTTGAGCAATACAATTACTTCAATTCCCGAAGGATCTCCAACATCGAAGTGAGCGGTAAGGGTTATGTTAGCATCGGTAATGAAGGTACCTTCTTTTAGGCTTTTAGCCGAATTATCAACATAAATCATAAGGGTTGCGGTTGTGCCATTATCGTTAATTACCTCCCAAACATCATCAGAAGAACCGCCAGGTAGTAATCCACCTTCCCCAGTATCGTGATTGATGTAAGCAAGTGCCTCCATTTGACTTGCATCGTTCCATGTTATCTCAATTGCAATGGGTTCATTTGGCCAGTTGTCGAAGAAGGAGATTTCATCGGTATCGAGTGTAGCGCTAACAATTAGGATGTTTGTAAGGGTTACCTTGTAGTATTTTGTTGTTACACCATTCTCTGCTACAACCGTTGCAACAACTACATCTCCACTTGCAAACGATTGGTTTTGGTAAGCCTCGGGAGCAATGGTTACACCATTAATCTTTAGTGTTGCCGATGCGTTATCATCAGCAGGAACAAGTTGAATGCCTGAGAAAGTGCTGAAATCATCGACGAAAAGAGTTGCACCAGGATCGGTTGTTGGGTTGGTAACAATGATACCGTATAAATCAAGAACATTTTCACCACCTAGAGCGAAGGTTTCAAGAGTTGCATCGTTACCAGGCTGTATGGTTGTAAACGATACCGTTTGAACAGATGTAGAATTGCCAGCCTCATCTGCAACGGGTTGGAAAGTCAAATTGTATGTTTTTCCTTTTTCTAAACTTTCATTAGGGGTGATCGTTATCAGCGTTTTTTCTGTATTAATGGTTGCTGTGAATCCAATGGGGTTAACCCCTTCAGTGAAGCTAATCAGCCCGGCAAGGTTTGCATTGGTAATCTCACTTTGATCGGTATTCTGAATAGGCTCGCTGAATGAGATTGTGGGTGCAATTGTTAATGAAACGTTTGTCGCTCCATCCTCAGGATTAAAAGTTACAATCGGAGGAACTAAGTCGATACCATCGCCTTTAACTGCATGTTCCCAGGTGGTTGCAATTCTAATCCCATCAACTATTACCCTTTGGTTTGCATTGTACTGTCGTAATGCTATGCTTCCAGCATTTAGTATATTGCCCGTTTCTATGAAGGTAGCATGTGGGGTTTCTGGCTCCATTGTTGGAAACTCATCAAAAACAAACAGGCTACTTTCTTTACTTGCAACTTGGTACTTAATAACTACAAGTTTTACAACTCCAGGCGTTATTGGAATATAAGATGTAGGTTCGGTTGAGCCAAGTCCTATCCCATTTCCAGTTGCATTCACCCATACCCGTGTGAAGAAGGTGGTTCCAATGACAGCTTGCCCTAAATGTAGGAAGTAGCCAGCATTGTTTGTTGATTCTGTTTGCACAAGGAATGCTGCATACACATTACCGCTAGTTTGCTGTGGAAAAGTGCGATGAACATCCTCTCCGTTATTAACAATTGCTGCAGCATTTCCAATTCCAGCTCCAGCGTATATAGGGAATTGCAAGCTAGGTTCAACCACCTGTATTGGCGAGTTTCCAGAGCCACTATGGGCAGTCCAACCGTTTGTATTAAGGTAAGACCCAACGGTATAACTAAAGTTTTCTACCAAAAGGACTTGAGTGGCTTCAGGGGTCAATGTTACGTAAATAGTTGATGTTTCTCCGCTTACGGTAAATGATCCAATGTAGTTTTCGAAACCAAGTGCTGCTACTCGGAATGAGTAGTTCCCGTATTCAAGTTCAGCTATAGTTTGTCCCATCTCATTGGTAGAAGGAAGTACAATGTTTCCGTTAATTGTGACAATGGCTCCTTGAATTGGATTGACTCCATCGTTAATTGTGAAAGTAACTTCAACTGCTGGTTGAACTAAGATTAAAATAACCTCTTGTTCAACGTCTTGCTGAATGGTTGCAGTTTCTCCTGAATAAGTATGGTAGCCTTGGGCACTAACCGAGTACTGATAAGAATAATTTGCTGCCACTTCGAAGGTATTTGTTTCCTGATTAAATACCTCCCCGTTTGTGGTGGGTTCCATGGTTATGTCAGCATTTGCAACAGGGTTACCCTCCTCATCAATTATGCTGAAGGTAATTAGGAAGGTTTTAATAAGAATTGTTGTACTTATGTCAGACGATTGCCCTACATCGAAGTGTGCAGTAAGAACAATATTTGCATCAGAAATTACACTTCCTTCTTTTAACCCTTTAGCGTAGTTGTCGGGGTAAATCAATAGGGTTGCTGTAGTACCATTGTTGTCAACAACCTCCCACACATCTTCGGAAGTACCTCCAGGAATATTTCCGCTCTCTCCATTATTGAGGTTATGATAGGACAAAGCAACCATTTCAGTTGCATCGTTCCAGGTTATCTCAATGGCAATGGGATCGTTTGTCCAGTTATGGAAAAACGTAATTTCATCAACGCTAAGGGTTGCACTAATAATTTGGACATTGGTTAAAGTTACTTTATAATAAATCGAAGTAACACCATCTTCTGCAACTACTGTAGCTAATACCACACTTCCAGGGCTGAAAGTTTGTGTATTGTAGTTGTCTGGATTAATGGTAACGCCATCAATTGTTATGACGACGGAAGCGTTGGTGTCTGTTGTTTCAACTTCAATTCCTACGAAGGTTTCGAAATTTTCCACGAAGAGTTCTGCTCCCTCATCGTCTGGGTTGTCAACAATTACGTTGTCGATTTCTAGAACATCAATGCCGCCAAGACTAAAGACTGAAAGAGTTGCGTCAGTTGCTGGGGGAGGGGAAACAAGGGTTACCTTATAGTATTTTGTGTTTATTTGGTTTTCAGCAACAACTGTTGCAAGAACAACGTCATTCTCAGAAAGTTGATATTCAGGCAGAAGTTCATCGGCTATTATGTTTCCATTTACTTTTATAGATACAGTTGCATTCTCGTCCTCTGGTGTTGCTACTATACCAGAAAAATCAATGAAATTGTCAACTTCGAGGGTTGCTCCTGTTTCAATATCTGGGTTAGTAACAACAATTCCCGAAAGACCAAGTACGTTAATGTCACCCAGGGTAAATGAAGAGAGGTTCGAATTGTTACTGGCATCACCCCCAATGGCGGTTGCTGTTACTTCTATGTTATCGATTCGGTTGTTTCCTGCTTCTGCCGAAGCACCAGTAAGAACAATTCGTATTGCAAAGTTAGGGTTATTGTCGATACCTTCAATGCCAGTAAAATCAACGCTAATTAGTTGTCCCGCAACCCAATTGTTTTCGAATTCCGAAATATTTACTGTTTGCTTTGTTTGCCAGTCGATTCCATTTGTAGTGTAAAGAATTTCTTGGTGAGTAAAGCCAGTAGTAGTACGTCGAGTTGGGTAAGAAAGAGAAATGTCTTTGTAACCTAGGGTAGAGAATGAAAGGGTGAAAAATCGTCCATTGTTTTCATTTTCAACACCTCCACGTGGAGAAAAGCTGCCACCGTTCACTTCATCGGTTACTCCGTTTATTGTCGTACCACCAAAGGAGTAGGCTTGGGTAAAAGTAAATGAAAGTTGACCGTTTCCTAAAGTTGAAGGTATTGGTTGTGCCCAATTGGTGTTATTTGCTGGTACATCTTGGTTAAAGTTCCAATAAACAAAGGTAATTTGCCCTTGTTGAACTGTTAAGGTAACGGTTATATTAACTGCTTGTGAATTGACGCTGAAATTGCCGCTGCTTTGACTGTATCCTTGAGCAGTAACGGTGTAATCGTAATCACCATCTTGAAGCGAGATTGATGTTTGTCCGCTTGCATTGGTTTCAGGAAGAGCACCAAAGCCCTCTACGCTTACAATTGCTCCAACAATAGGATTTTCACCATCGTTAACAGTGAAAGTTACTAAATATTCCTGTGGAGTTGTCGTGCCCCAAATTTCAAGAGCCCACTGTGGATTATCAATAAATGGGTTACGATTTCCTTGTATGCTGTAAATTGCGTTGTTTCTGTCAATCTCTTTCTGACTAACAGGGTCGTTCTCGTGCCAATTAAGTAGAAGGTTAACAACCCATGGTTCGAATGCAGGGAATTTAGAACCGTTAAGAATTGTAGCATTTTCGCCCCAAGTGTCAATTGTCCACATATATCGAGTTGCCATATAAAAGTATGTTCTGGCAAGATCACCCTTATACTCATCAACTGGTTCAAAGGCTGTGTTTGTATAACCACTTTCGAAAGCGTTATTTCCAAGTTTGCCTCCATTTAGTGATGTCCATGATGGAGAGTTCACAATTCCGTAGGGCCAGTTGGAACGTTGCATGTTTACCCAACGATCGGCGGGGTAAATATGATGAATATCAGTGTACATGGTGTCGGTTGTGCTGCCTCCCCACCAGCTCACAGGGAATGAGTGTTCCCTATTGTAAACGTGTCCTTCTTGGTCGGGAACTGGATCGGCTCCCTGTTGGTCATCTCCAAATGTATATTCGTAAGGAGGCTCCTGATCCTGACGGTCTGAATAAATATCCCAAACCTTACCATTATACTTCGGATCGGTTGAGTAGAAGTGGCTCCAGATGCTGCTATATGAAAGAGAGGTGTGAGAATTTATTGCTTTGTGAAGCTGTGTGTAAAGCGCTTCGCCTCCTGTAGCAGTGATCGAAGAGTAGTAAGTCCCCAAATCCTTAGCTATGCCTTGTGCTTGAACAGCTACTACCTTTGTAAGAGCACCAGTAGAAGAGTGGGAAATATTTCCAACGTAGGAGCTTGCAGAAGTTGGGTAGAAACGCACGAAAATTCTTATATTGGTTATACTACCGCTTGTGTGAGCTAGGGTTAATGAATTGCTAAAACCATCATTGAACGATTCAGATACTTTGTAGCCTGTTGGTGCTGTAATTGTAATATTCGAAGTAAGATTTTCTGCGTTTACGTAATAGAATTGAACGTTGGAGAAATGGTCAACGTAAACATTTCCAAAGTGGTACAAACTTTCTACGGAAAGATCAATAAACGGAGAATCTGGGTTTTGCTGGCCTTCTTCGATATCACTAAGGTTTCGAGCAGTTATTTGCATCGACCCGTTATTTTCTCTTACAATTGCTGTAATATTCAGGGAACCTGAAGGGATTGATTGTCCAATGTAGTCGGCATCGAAGAATTCGGTTCTAAAAACGCCTGTTCCAGAGGCATCTACGATGTTGTAGTTTGTCCCTGTGGAAAAATTTTGCCCCTCATAACTGCCATCGAAGGAAGCGTTTTCAATTAACACTAAACGTGATTGGTCGCTTTCAACGAGTTGTCCAAGTGTTTTTACAATCACAAGAGGTATGTTTCCTGTAGAACTTGCGTTACCAGGATCGGCCACTGGAGTGAATTGAAGCATATTGTTGAAACGGTTGAGTGTTCCAATTAGCCCAGATATTCCATCACCAATATTATACGTTGTAGTTATTTTTCCTGCATTGTCGTCAATTTCAATTCCCGCATTATCATCCTGAACCCACTTTTTATTCCTAAATGTTTGTTTGTAAGTAAGAATCGCTTCACCAGTAAGGCGATAAACGGTTCCATCGACACTTCCTGCTCTAAGTGCAGAGATGTTTTCAACTTCAATAATCTGAGGGAACGTAAAGGTAGCGCTAGAAACGTTGCTGTCGTCTAGCCCGCTTGCAATAGCATAGGCCCAAACTGTTGTGGTTTCTTCAATGTTGATAGCGTCCGAGAAAGTATTCCATGGTCCTTCATTGCTGGATAAGCTATAAAAAATGGTTGCACCAGGGGTTTGTGTTGTTATTGAAACTGAAATAGGGGCATAGAATGTTCCCCCATTCGGTAGAAAACTGGGTGAAATAACACTATTCGATGCTGGCCATGTCCCCGTTACAGACTCAACGAGTGTATTATTTGTGCTCCTAACTTCAATTCTTTGGATTATTGTACCATCGTTTATTTTTAAGTTGAATTCGCCTGTACCAATGGCAGTTGAAGTTGCTGAGATGAGTGTCCCCCCCTCAGAAGCATTGTATCCTAAGATGACATACTTTTGGGTGAAATCAGTCCATGAAGCAAAATTAACATTACCCTTCGTTATGGTAATAGGGTTACTTATCGATGTGGCCTCGGGAAGGACAATAGTGTTATTGTTGGCGGAGTAAGGAGAAACCCTATCCCGGTAAGAAGCCGAAGTGGAATTATTACTACCTCGTTGGAAAAGAATCCAAAATGTTGTAGAAGTGGTTGGGTCTCCAATAACAAGTGGTCCTGAAGAATAAGTGTTTGCACTTATGTAAGTTTCCGAGGTCGCATCCCAGCAGTTGTATTGGTTTGACCCTGAATACAAGCGATACCTTACCTGATTTGTTGAGTATCCAGAAAGGGTTACCAGAACGGCACTTTCTGAAGTTTCAGTGCTAATATCTAACTGTGTAGGTCGTAAAGTAACCGATGCAGCACCCTCTGCCCATACATGATGTTGCATAATAAACAAGCAAGCCATCATTAGGCCCATTCGAAGTAGATGTTTTGTTCTCATAAATTTTCGATTTGGATTTGTAATTATTTGTGGTTCAAGGCATTCAAAAGTAATTTTTTGTGTTTCAAAACGGGTAAAAAGGCTATTAAGTTAGAGCTATTTTTTGAATGGGGCAAGGAAAGTGATTTAATTAGCTTTTTATACTTATGGGGTGATTTCTTGGCTTTGTAACTACTATTTTTTCATAAGCAGGAAAAAGCAAGAAGCCCGAAGACAAAACCTCGGGCTTCCTGTTAACTTATCTATTATTTATTCTACTGCTTAATCATCCTTCTAACGATTCTCTGGCCGTTGATGGCCTGGAAGGTCATCAAGTAAACGCCCTTGCCCAGGTCTCCCATCTCGATGGTCTGGGTAGCGCCGTTCAGGGCGACCTCCATCACCACCTGTCCGATGAGGTTGGTGACCACCATGCGGTTGAAGCCCTCGGCGTTGGCCACGGTGATGCGGCTGCTGAAGGGGTTGGGGTAGGCGTTGACGCTGCTCAGGGTGATCAGGTCAGCGCTCACGAGCTCAAGCTCGATGGTCAGCTCCAGGTCAGCGCCATCCACCACGACCGTTCCGGTCTGAGCGATGTACTCCTCGCCGAACGACACGTCGTAGTCGTAGCTGCCATCGTAGAGGCCCTCGAACACGGCCTTACCATCGGCGTCGGTCAGCACCGTCTCGCCGTTGAGCACCACGGTGGCACCCTCAAGCGCATTGGTGGTAACCTTGTCAACCACGGTGAAGGTGACGGTGTAGGTTGGCACCGGAATGGGCTCGAAGGTAGCGGTGAGCAGGAGGTCCTCTGCGGGCATGGCGAAGGTATAGGTCGCATCGGTGCTCACGGCCTCGCCCTCGGCGTCGGCCCAGCTCACGAAGAGGTAGCCGTATGCAGGCACGGCCTCCACGGTGACCACCTCACCCTCGGTGAACAGGCCCTCGCCGTACACCTGCCCGGCGTCCTCCGGGTTGGCCAGCAGGGTCAGGGTGTAGAGCTCAGCGCCGGCAGGGATGAAGTGGGCGGTGAGGGTCACGTCGGCAGCGGGCATCCCGAACCAGAAGGCGGGCTCGCTGGAAATGACCACGCCGTCCCTACGCCAGTTCTGGAACTCGAAGCCCTCGCTGGCGGTGGCGTACACCATCACCTCGTCGTTCTCCAGGTACTCGCCAGCCCCGTAAACCGCTCCGCCCTCCTCAGGCACGGCGATCAGGGTGAGGGTGTAGTAGGAGATCTCGGCGAAGTTGGCGGTGAGGATCACGTTGGCCGCAGGCATGGTGAAGGTGAAGTCCATCTCCTCGCTCACGATGTTGCCGTCCTCATCGGTCCAGCTCACGAACTGGTACCCCCATGAGGGCCAAGCCTCAACCAGGGTCTCCTCGCCGGCCTCAAAGATGCCACCACCCCACACGTTACCACCCTCCTCTGGGCTGGCCAGCAGGGTGAGGGTGTAGAGCTCAACCTCGTTAAGCACGAAGTGGGCATCGAGCACCAGGTTCATGGCGGGCATGTCGAACTCCAGGACGGGGTTGACCTCGATCACGTAGCCCTCGTACTTCCAGTGCTTGAACTTGTAGCCCTCGTTGGGCACCGCGGTGAGGGTCACCTCCTGGTCGGCGTAGTAGGTCTCCTGCTCAGGATCGAAGGTTACGGTACCTCCCTCTTCGGGGTGTACGTTCACGGAGATGGTGTACTGTCCCAGCTCGAAGTGGGCGGTGAGGGTGACGTCGGCGGCAGGCATGGTGAAGACGAACTCCTCAACATCGCTTACCACGTTGCCGTCCTCATCGGTCCAGCTGATGAACTCGAAGCCGTACTCGGCGTAGGCCCAGATGTAGGCCATCTCCCCCTCCTCGTACTCGCCACCACCGTACACGTAGCCACCATCCTCTGGGCTAGCCAGCAGGGTGAGGGTGTAGGTTGGGGGAGCTGAGAGCTCGAAGTT
>CAYZSD010000047.1:0-22205 GCA_964481075.1 uncultured Rikenellaceae bacterium
TTTTCCGTGACCTCACGCTTTGGTGAACCATACGACTTTATGTATTTTGTTGATATATAGCATTTTTCAAAGGGGCAAAACAGGGGGTATTCAACGGCTTTCCTGATAATTTGTATTTTATCAAATGAGTATCTTAATAAAGTAGCTGATAATCCTGACTATGTAGAACAAATGAAAACTAACAAAACAGTAAATGACGATGAATTTTACTTAACGGAACTAAAGACTGACAGAATATCAGACCAAATAGATAGTTGATATTTTTTTATGTACTACTTGTTTGCAATGTATTTTACAATGCCTGTGGACACAGAAATATTTTAGGAAAAACTATTGATAATTAAACTTAAAGAGTATGGAAAGATTAGTAACATCAAATCTTAAACTTGGGATTATAGCCGGAGGGCAACTTGGGAAGATGCTTATTCAAGAGGCAAGCAAGTGGGACATAATAACCTATGTTTTGGATAGTGAAGAGAATTGCCCTGCGGGCAAGATTGCTTCGCATTATGTTAAGGGTAGCAATGTGGATTTTGAATCGGTCTATCGGTTCGGGAAACTTGTGGACGTTCTAACCTTCGAAATTGAGAATGTGAATATTGACGCCCTGAAGAAGCTAAAATCGGAAGGGCTTAGGATTGTGCCCGACCCTGTGATACTAGAACTTATTCAGGATAAAGGTTTACAGAAAGAGTTCTATACAAAGCATGGGATACCCACCTCTCCATTCAAAATCTACGAATCGGAATCCGCAATTTTACAAGGCATTGAAAAGGGTGAAATTACTTTTCCCTTTGTACAAAAGGTAAGGAAAGGCGGCTACGATGGGCGTGGTGTGGCAGTTTTTAACAGCAAGAACGACCTACCGAAGTTGCTCTCAGGACCTTCTGTTGTTGAAGAGAGGGTTGATATTGCAAAAGAAATAGCTGCAATAGTAGCACGAAACAACAAGGGCGAAATAAAGTGCTTCCCAATAGTGGAGATGCTATTCGACCCCATTGCAAACCTAGTGGATAAGCTAATATGCCCTTCATCAATAACGGTTGAGCAATCGGAAAAAGCGGATAACATAGCCAGCGAAATTATTGAGCTGCTCAATATGGAAGGGCTGCTGGCCGTGGAGTTCTTCATCGATACTAAAGGAGACGTAATTGTTAATGAGATTGCTCCTCGACCACACAACAGCGGTCACCATACAATTGAAAGCATCATAACTTCGCAGTTTGAGCAGCATCTGCGAGCAATACTAGGGCTTCCATTAGGAAGTACAAAGCTTAAGCTTCCGTCGGTGATGCTTAACATTCTTGGTGCCGAAGGGCACGATGGTCCAGTTATTTACGAAGGATTAACCGAAAGCATGGCCATTGATGGTGTAAAGATTCATTTATACGGTAAAAGCATAACCAAACCCTACCGAAAAATGGGGCACGTTACCGTGATGTCATCATCGCTGGAGTGTGCGCTTATGAAAGCCGAAAAGGTAAAACAGCTAATTAAAGTAAAATCGCGCAATTAAGTCAATAAAATTGACCATGTAAGCTATCAGATTTTACGCAAAAATCGAATATTTTTGCTGATTTGAGAAAAAGCAAATAACATATAAACTTGAATATGGGCAGATTGACAATTTTTTATTCGCTAGTAATTAGCTTCACTTTTTGTTTATCATCAATTGGTTTTTCACAACCAAAGTACGAAAGAGAAATAAGAATAGCTAGAAAAAGAGTACCTGAGAAAGCTCTTCAGTTTATTGATTCTATGAATTTCAACTCTAGAGTAAGATGGTATCAAGAGATTGGATATGACCAAATTACTTATGAAGCCAAAACACGTTATAGGAGGGAAAGATTTAGCATCGAATTTTGTGATATGGGAAAGTTACAGGATATTGAAATTGAAATAAATCCGAAAAGAATTCCTACAACCGCTTATACTTCCATTAATGTACATTTACATGCTAAATACGGCAGTTTTAAATTTGAAAAAATTCAAATCCAATATTCAGGTGATGAGCAGCAAGTTTTAGCCTTTTTTAAAAATAACAGAGAAAGCCCCGAAGGTTTAAAAATCCTGTATGAAATTGTTATTTCAACTAAGATTGACGGCAGTTTTAAATTTTTCGAGTACTTATTTTCCCATTCTGGAGATTACATCCAAAGTCGCCAGATAATCCAAAGGAGAACCGACAACATAGAATACTAGTATGCGCAAACTTTTACTTGTCCCTTTTTTTTGCACAGTTTTCACACTAGTTAACGCTCAAAGCAATAGTCAGTTTGGAACTATGCCATCAGTTAACCTGAATAAAAGATTAGGAAAAGACTGGTCGGCAAACATGAAAGTTGAAACCAGACAATTCATGCTTTCGAACAAACCTTATATTGAGCACAAGCTTACCGACATTTCTGCTATTGTTGCCAAAAGAGTAACCGCAAATGTTTCGGTGGGTGTTGGGTACTTAATGCGCATAGAGGGAAGCGACATTGAAAATAGAACCTTACAGCAGATTAGCTTTGTGAAAAGGTATTCAACCTTCCGAATGTCACACAGGTTTATGTTTGATCAAACCTTTGCTAGAAATATAGATACTGAGCTGCGATTACGATACAGGCTTTCGGCTGAAATTCCATTGGAAGGAAATAGTGTCGATGAGAAAGAGTTTTACCTAAAACTAAATAATGAGTACTTAAATTCCCTGCAAAAAGGCGATTATGACCTTGAAATCAGAGGTGCAGGCTATATTTGCTATTCAATATCAGCAAGAAACGACATAGAGTTTGGAATCGATTATAGAACAAATTCTTTTCTTAACGGTTATCAAAGACAAAGGATATACCTAAGTATTAACTTTTTTCATTCGTTGGGAAAGTTATAATTGATGTTTTTTTTGCCACTTATTGATATTGGCTATGAATTGTAAGAGAATACTTTAAGCATTATATAATGTAATTATGAAAAATAAATTGGTAAGCATAGTTATGGGCTCCGACTCCGATTTGCCGGTTATGAAGCAGGCTGCTGAGATGTTGGAGAAATTTGGGGTTGGATACGAAATAGATATTGTTTCGGCGCATCGCACACCTGAAAAGCTATTCGATTTTGCGTCGAATGCCCATACCCGTGGAATTCTTGTAATAATTGCCGGAGCAGGTGGAGCCGCCCATTTGCCCGGGATGGTCGCTGCTATTTCGCCATTGCCTGTTATTGGTGTGCCTGTTAAGTCGAGCAATTCCATTGATGGATGGGATTCTGTTCTTTCCATTTTGCAGATGCCTGGCGGTGTTCCAGTTGCAACAGTTGCTTTGGATGGCGCAAAAAATGCTGGCATTCTTGCTGCACAAATTGTTTCTGCTGCCGATAGCTCGGTTAGGGATAGAATTATTGAATATAAGCAAGAACTAAAGCAGCAAGTGATTGCAAAATCTGACAAGTTGAAAAATCAGTAGTAAAGGATTTGACTTTCAGCATCTCATTTCATCAATAAAATGAACATAATTTCCAACATAGCTCTAGCAGCTAAATTTATTCAGGAAGGTAAACTAGTAGCATTCCCCACCGAAACGGTTTATGGCTTAGGGGCAAACGCCCTAAACCCATTGGCTGTGGCAAAAATATTCGAAGCAAAAGAGCGCCCTTCCTTCGACCCGCTAATTATACACATTGCCAACCTTCAACAGCTCGAAAAACTTGTACAAAAACCCGACGAAAGGGTTTACAAACTAGCGGAAAAATTTTGGCCAGGGCCATTAACCATGGTATTGCCAAAAAGCAAACTAGTTCCCGACATTGTTACCTCAGGACTACCAACAGTGGGCATCCGAATGCCAAGCAACGAGATTGCTTTGGAATTGATTAGCACTTCCGGTTGTTCAATTGCAGCACCAAGCGCAAACAAGTTTGGGCGAATTAGCCCCACCACTGCAGCGCATGTAATGAAGCAACTTCCAAACATCGACTTCATCCTCGATGGGGGAAAAACTTCCGTTGGAATAGAATCCACCATAATCAGGCTAACAGATATTGGCTTTCAAATACTTCGCAATGGAATAATCACCCAAGAGGAGTTGGAAACGGTTGTACCTTTCGACGCCAATACACCCATTGAAAAGCTTTCAGCCCCTGGTATGCTAAAATCGCACTACAGCCCAAGGAAAAGATTGCTAATTGCCGATAGTGCTTTACTGAAAATTGACAAATCCAAAGCAGGGCTAATGTCTTTTTCAGGAGAATTGGAAAACGGTTTTTCTAAGATAATTAGAGTTTCGGAACAAAGGGATCTAAAGGAATATGCAGTGAATATGTTCGAGGCCATGCACTCCTTTGAAGACGACTCCGAAGTTGAAACTATTATAGCCGAACCCGTTAGCGAAGTTGGGATTGGAATCGCCATTATGGATAGGCTAAGAAAAGCAGCATATCAATACCTAAACACCTAAAATGTAAAAATTCCTGAAAATTTTTTTCCAATGTTTGAAATTGGTAACGTGATAGACTTTCTGCTTAGCGAGACTAAAAGATTGCGACTAAGAAGTTAGAAAATTACCATAGCACCATTATACTACAAAGTTGAGGATAGCTTACTTTATTTGATTAAAGAAAACGCTTGAATTTCTTTTATAGAGATATAATAAATCTCTGTTAAAGTTGAACAAATAACGAAGATCTTAAATAAATCACATCATCTTTTATTCTTTGTATTGGAAGTTATCTTGCTCAGTTTATCTTTGCCACTTTTGTTAAAGGGAAAAAAGAAGAAAAAGTGGTAATGAAAAGAAAGCCTTATTTTATTTCAAGATGGAGCATTCCTATAGCAGGTTTTTTGTTCACATTAATGGTGGGAACAGCTTACGCTTGGAGCGCTTTTATTAATCCAATGATGGTACGCTTTGGGTGGAGCAAAACCGAAGCAAATATCCCCTTTCTGGTATTCATCTTTTTATCAGCAGTTATGACCATTCCTGCTGGAAGATTACAGGACAAAATGGGCCCTCGTAAAACTGGGATTTTGGCTGCTGTCCTTTTTATTATTGCCTATACCTTGGCTTCTTTTGTGGGGAAATATCCTTACACTTGGTATTTAGTTCTAACCTACGGCTTAATTGGTGGAACGGCCGGTGGAATTGGTTATGCGTGCGCTATTCCCCCTGCCAGAAAATGGCTTCCCGATTTTCCAGGCTTTGCTATGGCCATATCGGTAACTGGAATGGGCTTGTCGGCTGTAATATGGGCACCCTTAAAGGCCAAAATTCTTATTCCTGAGTATGGCATTGAGCAAACCTTCTTAATTATTGCTGCAATAACCTTTACAGGCTCGTTAATTGCATCGTGGCTTACGAGAAACCCACCTGTTGGATGGAAACCCAAAAATTGGAGCCCCGACACCTGTACAAAACATTCGACTCGAATTATTGCTGAGTCAACCTCCAAGGAAATGCTTCGTAATCCAAAATTCAGGTATATATGGTCAATTTTTACCCTAATACTTTTCGGGGGTTTTGTGTGCCTTACATTAATTGTTCCCTATGGAATTGAGATTGTAAAACTTAAACCCGTAAATGCAGCTTTTGCTTTGTCGATTTTTGCTTTTTTCAATGGGTTTGGACGGCCATTGGCAGGTTTTCTGGGTGACAAGTTTGGTGCACTGCAGGTTCTAATTGTAACTTATACAATTCAAACCACAACTTTATTTTTATTTCCATATCTCGCTACTAATCAGGTTGTATTATACGTTTTTTCGGGTTTATTGGGTTGGGGGTTTGCAGCCTCAATGGCACTGTTTCCAAGTATTACAGCTACTAACTTTGGAACCAAGAATCTTGGGATGAACTACGGAATAGTTTACACTGCCTTTGGAACAGGGGCTATCGCTTCCATTCTAGGCTCATGGTTATTCGACAATACAGGTAGCTATACACCTGCCTTTCTGCTAGGTGGCACCCTAGCTGCTGTTGGACTTACTTTGGGCATTGTGCTTAAAAGAAAGTATGGGGTTAGGTAGTTCATTCTTTTTTTGTTTAAGAAATACAAATATGACTAAAATATTCAGGATTTAACCCTGACAGTATTAAGCATTTAATTATAAAATCGCAAGAAGGGAAAGGAAATACCAGTCTTGCCTTCCAGATAGAGGTTTTAAGATTGTTAGAAAAAAGTTTATTAAACAGTGAAAGCCTTTGGGTTCTCTTATAATTTCTATGAGTCTGATGCAGAATGTTTAGGATTTGCCCTCAATTTCTTTTGTTAAGTCATTCAGCAAACGAACCATTGGCGCACCATCAATCACATCGTGGTCAATAAGGATGGTCATATTAAGCATTTCCCTAACTTTTATCTCATTATCAACAACTACGGGTTTCCTGATTATCGACCCTACACCAAAGGAAATGGGGTGAACGGTTTTATGGATAAACCATCCGTTGATCCTTCCTGCGGAACCAAGGGAAGTGATTGATACATTTCCCATTTTCCGAAAAGCCAACTTTGGGTAGTTAAGCATAATTCGCCAAATCATCCTTCGAAGAATGCCTGGTAGAAAGTAATAAAAAATCTCCCAGCGTTTTGATTCCTTTGCTAAAACCATCTCTCCTTTTGTGAATTTTAGCGATTTTGCTCTTTCAATTTCTACACTAATCTCTTCAAGATTTCTTTCGTTTACCTTTTCAACTACAAGGGGTATTGGAACTTTTTTACCCTCAAACTCTTTCTCAATTACTATCGTTATGTTAATGGTGTCGAAAACAATAAGTTTCTTCTTGTTGTAAAGGTAAGAACAGGCCTCGGGATGCATCTTTAGTGTGCTAGCAATGGCTTTAATCAGCCAAGCATTGAATGAGATCTGTATCCCATTCCTTCTCATTTCCGTTAACTTTTTGCGGCTTTCTGTAACATCAAACTCAAGCAGTGCCACTATATGATGCTTTTCCAAGCTGATTGACATAACGTCAAAGGTGGCAATGCGGGATTGGGGAATTTCGAGAAAAGAGAAGGGCATGGCTATAAAATTTGATTTTTCAAATCCCAAGAAAATCAATTAAAAACCTAAACTACACGACTTATCATCTTGGGTTTGAAACTTTTTTTAACAGTGTTGTAAATACCTTCAGTATCAATACCACATTCCCGATAAAGTTCAGCCTGAGTTCCATGTTCAATAAAACGATCCGGGATTCCCAAACGAATAACCTTTGTGTTGAAGTTATTGTCGTTAAGCCATTCAAGAATAGCAGAGCCGAAGCCTCCATGTAAACACCCATCCTCAAGAGTGATTATAACATCGTATCGTATGGCAATCCGCTTAAGGGTATCAACATCAAGTGGTTTCACAAATCGCATGTCATAGTGGGCAACACTAATCCCTTCCTGTGCGAGTTTTTCGCTTGCTTTAACAGCAAAATCGCCAATGGGACCGAGTGACAGTATCGCTAGATCGCTTCCTTCTCTTATTAAGCGTGATTTTCCAACCTCAAGCTTGGAGAAAGGTTTTCTCCAGTCAATCATGGAGCCATTCCCACGAGGATAGCGGATACTCCAAGGTCCCATGTTTGGAAGTTGTGATGTGAACATCATGTTTCTAAGCTCCTCCTCGTTCATTGGAGAGCAAATGGTGAGGTTTGGTATCGAGCGCATGTATGAAATATCAAAAACACCATGATGGGTGGCCCCATCATCACCCACAAGTCCTGCCCTGTCAAGACAGAAAACTACCTGAAGATTTTGTAAAGCAACATCGTGAATTACTTGATCGTAGGCTCGCTGCATGAAGGATGAGTAGATGTTGCAGAATGGAACTATCCCTTCTGCTGCTAAACCAGCAGCAAAAGTTACTGCATGCTGCTCAGCGATACCTACATCGAAGGTACGGTTAGGCATCTTCTCCATCATAATATTCAACGAGCAACCGGTAGGCATCGCAGGGGTTATGCCAACAATTTTTGGGTTTTGTTCGGCAAGTTCAACTAAGGTGTGCCCAAAAACATCCTGATAACGAGGTGGGGCAGGTTTTCCTGTATTAACAACAATACGTTCTCCCGTAGTTTTATCGAAAAGACCCGGTGCATGCCAAGCTGTTTGATCCTTCTCGGCAGGGAAAAAGCCCTTGCCTTTAATGGTTAAGCAATGAAGAAGCTTTGGGCCTGGGATGTCCTTCAGATCGTTCAAAATCTGTGTGAGGTAAACCACATCGTGTCCATCTACTGAGCCAAAATACCTAAAACCTAACGACTCAAACAGATTACTCTGTTTTAGAACAGCCGATTTAATGGCGTTTTCTACCTTCTGCACTACCGTTCTTGCCCCAGGACCAATACTTTCAAACCTCCCAAGCAAGTTCCAGATGTCATTCTTTAACTTGTTGTAAGTCTTCGAGGTTGTTATATCTAGTAGGTACTCCTTTAGCGCCCCAACGTTAGGATCGATGGCAATGTTGTTGTCGTTGAGAATTACCAGTAGGTTTGTTTTCTGTATCCCCCCATTATTAAGCCCTTCGAAGGCCAGACCACCGGTCATTGATCCATCGCCTATTACGGCAACTGTTTGACGAACCTCTCCTTTAAGCCCTGAAGCTACGGCCATACCTAATGCAGCCGATATTGACGTTGAACTATGACCAGTACCAAAGGAATCGTAGATGCTTTCACTTCGTTTTGGGAAACCACTAATTCCACCATACTTCCTGTTAGTATGAAAAACATCTCGCCGCCCTGTCAGTATCTTATGCCCATAAGCTTGATGACCAACATCCCAAATAATCCGATCATTGGGTGTGTTGAAAACATAGTGAAGGGCCACCGTTAGCTCAACAACCCCTAAACTTGCACCAAAATGACCCGGATTGTTTGAAACAACATCAATAATATACTGCCTTAGCTCATGGCTAACATCCACAAGCTGCTCCACGCTAAGTTTCTTTAATTCATCAGGATAATCAATGGCTTTAAGTAGCGATTCACCCGTTCTCATTCACAAACATTTTTGCAAAGGTAAAACAATTATACTTATTCTTTGTTCTGAAACAATTAAACAACCTACTCAATGGATTATCATAAATATATAATATACGAAAAATATTTCGTATTGTTTTATTTCCTCGAAAGGTTTATTAATGTTTAGTTTGATTAATTTCTATTATGATTATATTTGTCATGGAATTCGAAAAGGAAGTATATTAACAAAATGTTAAAAAACCACGAACATGACAAAATATCATAGTCTTATTCCTTTGACAATCACCGCAGTATTATTTATTGGGGCTTGCGTTCCTGCAAAAGAATTTCAAACTTTGCAGGACAAGAACCTTAAATGTGCTGAGGAACGGGAAAGGGTTTCCACCGAAAATGAGTCGTTGGTTGTTAAAACCCGTGAACTAAACCAGAAGGTAGAGGTGTTAAATCGTGAGGTACAACAACTCGTTGCAGACAGCGCAAAGCGATCCATTGAGGTTGCGCAATTAAAAGATGAAAACCAACGAATAAACAACAGATATAACGAACTTCAGGAGTTACAAAAGAATTTTGCCAGTGGAAGTCAGCAGGAAGCCCGAAGGGTACTTGCCCAACTTCAAATTACACAGGAAGAACTTCAAATAAAAGAGGATGCACTTAAAGAGCTTGAAAGAAAACTTAACCAGAGGCGAAAAAGTTTGGAGGAGTTGCAATCAAATCTCGAAGGAATGCAGTCAAATCTTGAGCAGCTTAAGGTTGAGTTAGATGAAAGGAACCTAAAACTCACCGAACTGGAGCAGATATTAGCACGAAAGGATTCGGCAGTGCTAGAGCTCAGAAGGAAAGTTGCCGATGCCCTTTTCCGATTCGAAGGGAAAGGCCTAAGCGTAAAGCTACAGAATGGAAAGGTTTATGTTTCTCTTGACGAGAAACTAATGTTTAAATCTGGTAGCCACGAGGTGGATGCAAATGGTGTTGCAGCCCTAAAACAGCTTATTCCAGTTCTTGAGCAGAACCCCGATATAAACATCATGGTTGAGGGACATACCGACGACGTCCCTTTCCCTAAGCGTGGAGAACTTCAAGACAACTGGGATCTTAGCGTAAAAAGAGCGACCTCTATCGTAAGAATTCTGCTGCAGGGAACCTCTATTGCCCCCCAAAGGATTACAGCATCTGGCAGGAGCGAATACCTCCCTGTTAATCCAGCGAAAACCACAGAAGCACGTCAGAGAAATAGACGAACCGAGATAATCCTTACCCCAAAGCTCGATGAACTCTTCGAAATACTAGAGGATAATTAGCCTTTTGATTTGAAAGGGAGTAGTTTGAAGGAATTAAAGCTCTATCTGGTTCATTTGAATTTACGCAGGGCATATAATTTAGCCCTATGTATTTTAGGCTACATCCTCTCTAGGTTAATGCGCTTACCAATTGCCTTAGGCCTTCCATGCAGCATATCGGTAGAACCAACCACTCGATGCAATCTAAAATGCCCTGAATGCCCCACAGGTTCAGGTTTGCTAAGAAGAAGGGTGGGGGACATGAACTACAATCGATACGTTGAACTAATCGATCAAGTGCAGAGCCATGCTATCACCATCCTCCTTCACTTTCAGGGTGAACCAATACTCAACCCTGAAGTTTTTGGGATGATAGGTTATGCCACTAGGAAAAAACTAGTTACCGAGATGGCCACAAACGCACAGCTTATTGATAGAAAGGTTGCAAGCCTCTTAGTTGAAAATGGGTTAAAAAAGATTGTTGTTTCAATAGATTCTTCTAAAGAAGAAAAATATGGTATATACAGAAAAGGAGGGAGTCTTCAAAAGGTTATCGAAGCATTAAACTTTATTCATGAAGAAAAGATTAAGCAACGTACTGATTACCCTATTGTTATTGTTGAACTTCTTGCCCTTTCTGAAAACATTACGGAGGTTGACGATTTTGTATCTTTCTGTAAAAACCATCATGCTGACATTACAAGAATAAAAACACTTCACCTAGAAAGTATTAATCAGCCATCGGTTTCTATTCCAACATCATCAAAGTATAATAGGTATAAAATGTCTGATGACGGAAAACTAACTTTAAAAGGAAACCCAAACAGCGCATGCTCTTCCCCTTGGTTTAAAATGTCGGTTACCCACGATGGCTGGTTGGTTCCTTGTTGCTTCGATAAATCGGCAACTTACATAATGGGGAACATGAACCACTTGTCAATAAAACAAGCGTGGTTCTCGAAACATTTCAACCTTTTCCGTTTGAGACTCTTAAGAAACCGCAAGGATATGCCAGTTTGCTTTCAATGCCCACAAGGTCGGGTAAAGTTGGATTACAGGATATACTAACCCTTCCTACTCTTCAAAATACTTGTGGTACTCAGCTAGCCCATAGGTATTGCAAAGCCCACGAAATTCTTTCAGAAGGGCTTCGTTGAAGGGCACCCCTTTGTCTTTTCTGTTAAGCCAAATGTAGTACTCTTTCTCTCCAGCGGTGTAAATTCTTTCTTCACCAGGCATTTTCTTTGAGTTTCTTAGTTCTCTAAGAATATTACCAGTAGTTTTCTTAAAGTCAGAAGGGTCAACAAAAGCATTGATGTCAATAGCAATAAAGAAATGGCCAAGTGGGTATGGTATCTTTTTCCCATTCTCGAAACCAAGAAGCATTTTTAGGTACGAACCCTGCTGGAGGGCTGCCGAAAGTATCTCAACAACAGTGGCATAACCATATCCTTTGTATCCAGCAGTTTCTTCTCCAATGCCTCCAAGGGGAGTAAATGCAGCCCTACCTGCAATAAGGTCTTCAAGCACCTCCTTCGAATTCGTTTTGCTCTCACCATTCTCGTCAATAACCCATCCTTTTGGCATATCTTTGCCCTCACGGGCATATAGTTCAACCTTTCCCCTTTGTGTTACAGAAGTAGCACAGTCGAGAAGAAAGGGGAAGGGCTCGTCAGTTGGAATGCCAAAGGTTAATGGATTTGTACCCAGCATGTTTTCAACGCCAAAGGTGGGGGCAATCGATGGTCTTGCATTTGTTCCTGTAATTCCTATCATATTCTCTCGAGTTGCCATAAGCGGGTAGTAACCAGCAAAACCATAATGCGTTGAGTTGCGCACAGCTACCATCCCCATGCCATACTTCTTTGCCTTCTCAATGGTAAGTTTCATAGCGTTGTAAGAGATAACGTGCCCCATGCCGTTGTGCCCATCAATTACAGCAGTGGTTGGACTTTCTCTAACAATCTCGTAGTTTGTTATTGGGTTTAGAATGCCATCGTTTATCCTATCAAGGTAGATGGGCTTAAGTCGGTTAACGCCATGGGAATCAAAGCCTAACTTATCCGCCTGAACAAGTACATCACCAACTATCCTAGCGTCATTTTCGGGGATGCCTGCTTTTACCATAACATCCACCATGAATTTCTCAATAACTTGGAAAGGAACAAATTTTTGGTTCATATATGCAAGTGTTTATAAAGTTGAAGCAAAAGTAAATATTCAAATCTTAACAACCTTGTAATGCGATTAATTTTTCTTTTGTATTTTTATTCCCTGAAGAATTCGATAAATATGTACATTTAACCCCAAAGACCAAACTATGAAAAGGTATAACATTTCATCTGGGCAAATAATAAACATGATACTGGTAACAATCTTGCTGGTTTTTGTTGCTCAGAATTTGGATAACGTTAGGGTAAGGTTCTTGTTTTTTGGATTTGATTTGCCTTTTGTAATTCTAATAGCGATAGTGTTTTTTGTTGGCTTCTTTACCGCAAAGGCATTCAAAAAATCAGAGGATGATAATCAGAAGGAGAGAGGTTCAGAGAAGGAGTAATCAATTCACCAGATCTTAGGATACCCTATATACTTTACTACCTAAAAAATCTTCAATTCTTTTAAAAAGTCCTTTCTCTTTTCCGTTGATAAATGTTATTGCTACCCCATCTGAGGACGCTCTGGCTGTTCTTCCAATGCGATGGACATAGTCTTCGGGATCGTTTGGTACATCAAAGTTTACAATAAGGTCAATGTCCTCAATGTCAATACCCCTTGAAATGATATCGGTGGCAGCAAGTAGTTGGAAGCGTCGGTTTCTGAACTCTCGCATCACCTCCTCCCTTTCTTTCTGCTGAAGGTCCGAATGAATCGATCGAACACTAAGCCCTTCATTTCTAATAGCATTTTCAATGCTTTTTACCTTGCTTTTTGTGGAGGCGAAAATAATTACACTTTTCACATAATCCTTTCCCTTTAGAATTTTACAGAGAAGGTCAACCTTACGGTTCTCGTCAACCTCATAAGCTGCTTGAAGAACATTGTCGGCCGGTCTCGATATTGCAATGCTAACCTCAACAGGATTGTTTAGGGCTTTTTTTGCCAATTTCCTAATATTTTCGGGCATGGTAGCCGAGAAAAGCATGGTTTGGCGCTTTGGAGGTAGCAAGTTTATAATCTCCATGATATCTTCATAGAATCCCATATCGAGCATCCTATCGGCTTCATCAAGAACAAGATGTTCAACCTTACCCAACGAAACGTAACCCATTCGTATATGCTGTATCAATCGCCCAGGTGTGGCAATGATCATGTCAACACCATTTTGAATTGCTATTCTCTGCTTGTCCCAAGTATTACTGTCGTTACCACCATAAACAGCAATAGAACTCACGGGTGCAAAGTACCCAAAACCCTCAAGTTGCTGGTCAATTTGAATGGCTAGCTCTCTGGTAGGGACAATTACAAGGGTGTTGATGTAATTTAACTTCGCTGGTAGCTTCGAAAGCTCATTAATAATTGGAAGGAGGAAAGCTGCAGTTTTTCCTGTACCTGTTTGCGCACAGGCAATTATATCCCTTCCTCTCATAATATGAGGAATTGCTTGCCCCTGAACAGGAGTAGGTGTTTCAAATCCAATGGCACGTATGCCATCCATTACGGCTTCAATAAAGCCAAAGTCTTCGAATTTCAAGGTGTTTTTTTTGCAAAGATAATCCAAATAAACCAACTTTTAAACAGAGCTTTAGTTCTCAATTCTTACAATCAATGAAGCGTCGATTCATAAATATGATTTCAACATCTGCAACTGTGAAAAAAAACTTTAGTATATTAGCAAAATATTAGGTGTTAAAATATGCTCCCGCTTCGAACCCCGAGAACTTGGGTTGAGATGTTTTATGGAATTGATTATTAGTTTTATCTTCACTAATAATGGTCCTTTGTTTATTTTTCACCTTTTGGCTGTTATTAAAGTGGGTTTGTTTAATTGTGTTTATTGAATTGGTAACAAATAATGGCAGATATGAAAAAGTATAACTTTGATGCAGTGATTTTCGACCTCGATGGCGTAATCACAAATACTGCAGTAGTTCATGCAGCAGCATGGGAATCCATGTTTAACGATTTTCTGATTGGGTGGGGAGAGAAAAAGGGAAAATCTTTCCAGAAGTTTTCTTCCACAAACGATTACCTCACCTTTGTTGACGGAAAACCTCGGTATCAAGGAGTTGAGTCTTTCCTTCGCTCTAGGGGCATCGATTTACCCTACGGATCCCCAAGCGATTCTCCTGACTTAGAAACAATATGTGGTTTAGGAAATAGAAAAAATCATGTATTCAACCAGATTGTTGAACGCGAAGGAGTAGATGTTTATGAATCGACAGTTAAGCTTATTGATGAGCTTCGAAAAGAAGGGATAAAGCTTGGGGTTGCTTCATCAAGTAGGAATTGTAAGCATATCCTAGAGAGATCCAATCTTTTGCAATACTTCGATGTAAGGGTCGATGGAGAGGTTTCTATTGAACTGGGCCTTAATGGTAAACCTGAGCCCGACATTTTTCTGGTTTCTTGCGATAAGCTTGGGGTAAAATACCATAGAGCCGTGGTGATTGAGGATGCTGTTTCTGGAGTTCAGGCTGGACAAAAAGGTAACTTTGGATTAGTTTTAGGGATTGCACGCCATAACAATGAACAAGAACTCAGGATGAATGGAGCCGATATGGTAGTTTCAGACTTGAGTGAGATCGATGGGATTGAAGATATTGAGCATTGGTTTGAGGAGGGTATTGTTAAAGATTCCTGGTCAATTACTTTCACGGGTTACGATAAGCATCAAGAAAAGGTTAGAGAATCATTACTAGCCCAAGGAAACGGTTTCTTTGCAGTAAGAGGAAGCCTCGAGGAGGCTGAGTTGAACGACTATAATTACCCTGGCACCTATGTTAATAATTTTTACCGCATGCCCAAGATCTCTGAGGGAGAGAAACTTGCCCGTCCTGTCCCTTCGAACGTAATGAATTGCTTGGAAATAACCTTCAAGGTTGCCGAAGGCGATTGGTTCAACCCAAACAGGGATGAGGTGATAGAACTCGAGAGATCGCTCAACCTTCTATCGGGGGTTTTACATAAAAGAATGATTGCACGCGATCAGGATGGAAGGGAAACACTTATTGAGTCACGAAGAATTGTAAGCATAGCTAACAAGCATCACGCTGCTGTTGACTACACACTTACACCATTGAATTACAATGGTTACGTTAGGATAAAGTCTAGCCTTAGCGTTTCTTCACCAACCGAGAAGGTTATCCCTAATGATAAATCATGCCAACCAGTTGAACAAGGGGGAAAGGAGAATATCTCCTATGTACTAGCTAGGTCAAGTAATTGCAATGATAGTGTCGCTGTTGCATCAATGTTGGAGGTTTTCTACGAGGATTGGCCTTTGGCAACCAACTTTCAGATAAAGCAGGGTGAAGGTTGGGTGAATACATACATTAAGGCCGC
This sequence comes from uncultured Rikenellaceae bacterium, assembly GCA_964481075.1. Lineage (GTDB taxonomy): Bacteria > Bacteroidota > Bacteroidia > Bacteroidales > Tenuifilaceae > MWFE01. The sequence continues at coordinate 15,725 of CAYZSD010000047.1, forward strand.
CGTAAAGGAAGGACAATCCCTTCGTATTGAAAAACTTATCAGCATCGCCAGCAGTTTTGACACCGAAACTCCCGACCCTCTCGCTTTCGTTAAAAAGGATGTTGCTGATTTGAAGTCATTTGGGGTTTTGCATGCTTCAAGCATTGGGATTTGGGATAGCATCTGGCAAGATGCTGATATTAGCATAGAAGGCGATAGATTTACCCAAAAAAGAATTAGACTCTATTCCTATCACAATCTGATTGCAAACACTCATTTTAGTAAAAACAACTTTTCAAGAATACTAAATGGAGGCCTTCACTGCGAGGGAGATTGTGCGGGCATGCCCTGGCAAAAGCAAATTGTATTCAATTTTCTTTGTCTCCATCGTCCTTCAGCAGCAGATGATATCATCAAATTTTGCATTGTAAAGCTTGACGATGCTCGAGAAACTGCTAAAAAACTAGGTTATAAGGGCGCACTTTTTACCAATGAAAACGAAGAAAATCATATAAATCAACTACATACTACGATTTTCATAGCATATAGCGTACTTCAATTCATAGACAATAACTGTAAGTCTGGAAAAATTGACGAGCAAATGGTTGAACTTCTTCTCGAGATTTGCTCATTTTTCGAGAGTAAAATCATTTATTTATCAGAAAAAGAAAGGTATGACATTGAAAGTGCTTTGAGCCATAACAAATTTAACGCAAATAACGGCACTCAGGAAAGGGATGCTATTAGGAAGATGGCATTCATAAATATTATGGTGGTTTGGATTTTTAATAGTTGTAACGAATTAATTAAAGAGTTAGATGCTGCTTCAATGCAATCACTATTTAACAAGCTTTCCATAAACGAAATGAACTTCGACAAATGGAAAAGAGTTTCTCAAAGAATGAGCCTTTCGATTACAACCGATGGGATAGTTGAACCATTCGAAGGCTTTATCAGCTTGAATAAAAAGCAAGAAAACAGCCCAGAAATCGATGCACTTCTCCCTTTCTATTTCATTGGAGAAAAGAACGGGGTAGCAATAATTAAAGGTTTGGGCTACGAAGTTCACGATGATTTATTTGTGAAGAACTTCGATTTTTATTTCGAACAGATAAAACACGAATTAAACTCAAAAACAATTATTTACTCAGTACTTGCTTCTGATATTGGCAAGAAGGAGTTAGGGTTAAATCTGTTTAAGAAAATCTTAGGAGAAATTAGTAACTACCCCCCTGCTTCTTCAAACGGAGTGGATTTAGCTCAAATGGCTGGGGTTGTTCTGGGGTTTTCTAAAGAATAAAAATAATTTACAAACCTTAAGGGTTTCAAATTAATTAATAGTTTTTTAATTGACATTCAGGATTTTTATTCAGTTTGTCCTGTTTTTATGAATTTATTTTTCGTGTAATTAGTCGCTCTCTCGATTATTCTTAATGTTTTTTTGTCAGAAGATAATTCAATTTTAATCCATCCATAATTATAGTATGTTGTTCCTGATGGGAAAAAACCAGCACGATACCCGATGTACTTTTCCCCTTTTCCAGCAAATTCATCCAAAATGGTTTCGTTTAACCCCACCCAATTACTATTATAAGAAATTCTTTGATTATCATCCAATGGAGTTACATTTTCATTGTCAGAATTTGCCATAACATTATCGAAACCATCACAGATAATATACTCATTGTTAAGTTTTAACATGGCAGTTTCTTCATGAGTATTTGATTCTCTTATTTCAAAAACTAAATATTTACAGGTTACTGCAATTGAATCTGGGTTTGACAAGGTGATAGTTTTATTTATGTGGGTGTAAATAATTTTGTCTTCTGGCAATTCGACAGACTTTTTGCAGAAGGTAAAAAAAACGGATAGAATTATTAGAACGGTCAAACTTTTCTTTTTCATTTATAGCCCATTAATGTTGTTTTATTTAGAAATAGCAGCAAGTGCTCTAATAGTCAACTACATAGTGCACTTGTTGAGGCACTCCATTATTTTTGATAGGCTATCGTTTTTTAAGAAGTAGAACGTGTTTTTCCCCTCTCTTTTCGATGAAAGAACGCCTTTATCCTTCAGAATACCAAGGTGATGAGAGGCTGTTGATTGCTCTAAACCAAGTCTTTCGTGAATTTCTGTAACAGTCATGCGATTTCCATCTTCTAGGAGGTTCAGTATTGCAATCCTCATTGGATGAGCAATGGCCTTTAGCATGCTAGCAGCCTGCTCTAGCTGTTCAATTTTCAGCTGATTCACTTTTTGCATATCGATAACATATTAATTTGATGCAAATATATAAATATTTTGTAACGAAGAAGAATGAGAGTCGTTCTTATAATAATTTCATCTTTTACTTAGCTAACTTTTAATTGGGTTCAATTTTGTACGAAAAAAGTAGTTAATTTGTGATTATTAAAACAATTTATTAAGTGTCGGAACTTCAAAGGATAAGAGAACCTGTTGACAAAGAACTTCGTGAGTTTGAGGCATTCTTCAAGGATTCCATGAAAACACGGATTCCTTTGCTAAGTATAATAACCAACTATATTTATAGGCGTAAAGGGAAGCAACTTCGGCCTTTGTTGGTTTTTCTTACAGCAGGTACAACTGGTGCCATAAATCAGTCAACCTATGTTGCTGCAGCAATGATTGAACTTCTCCACACCGCAACCCTGATACACGATGATGTGGTTGATGAAGCTTATGAGCGTAGAGGTTCATTCTCAATTAACGCCCTTTGGCGGTCGAAGGTTGCCGTGCTAGTTGGTGATTTCTTACTCTCAAAGGGTCTTCTACTTGCCATTGAAACTAACGAGTTTGAGCTGCTTCGGAACATGAGCAGCGCAGTGAAGGAGATGAGCGAGGGAGAACTACTTCAGATTGAGAGGTCTCGAAAAATGGATGTCAATGAGGATGTTTACCTTGAAATAATAAGGAAGAAGACAGCAACGCTTCTGTCATCGTGCGCAACCAATGGGGCTTGCTCGGCTGGTGCAACCAATGAGCAGATAAAATTAGCTGGCGATTTTGGGATGTATCTTGGAATGGCATTTCAGCTAAAGGATGATATTTTCGACTACCAGCCAAAAGGTATTATTGGTAAACCAACAGGTAACGATATAAAAGAGAAGAAGTTAACCCTTCCCCTGATTCATGCCCTTGGGCAGGTTGGTCGTTCAGAGCAACTGACCATTAGGAGTTTGGTACGAAAGAGCAGGAACGATTCAGTTGCTCATAAGAAAGTTTTGGATTTTGTTGGCAACTGTGGTGGAATTGAATACACCCAACAGGTTATGAGTGGCTATATCAACAAAGCAAAGGGTATCCTTTTGACATTCCCAAAAAGCAATTATCGCGATGCGCTCGAACAATTGTCAGATTTTACTATGAACAGATTAAAATAGTTTAACCTTTAATTTTTTAGCCATGAGCATTCTCGACATCATTCTGATTGCCCTGTTTATTTTTGCTGGTTTTAATGGTTACAAGAAAGGATTAATCGGTCAGGCTGCATCGCTGGTTGGTCTTATTCTTGGTATTTGGGGCGCAATTCATTTCTCCGAAATAACTGCAAACTTCCTGCGCGAACAGTTCTCGTTTACTACTCAGTACCTTTCGCTTATTGCTTTCGCAATAACATTCGTTGGAATACTAGTTGCAGTTCATTTTGTTGGCGTTTTGGCCGAGGGGATTGTTAGCTTGGCTTTCCTTGGAATTGTAAACAGTTTACTGGGAGTGGTTTTTGCTGTGCTCAAAACAGCTCTAATACTCAGTATCATTCTGCTTTTGCTCGGAAAGGTCAGCGATAGGGTTTCTATTATACCTAATAATTTTGGAGAAAAGTCTCTCTTTTACGGACCCATCGAGAGGCTTGCACCTCGTATATTCCCTTACCTAAATTTCGATGAGATAAAGGACAACTTTGAGACTATTCTTCCTAAAAAGGACAAAAAATCGGAGTAGTATTATTGAAACCACTGCTATTTATTTTATGCCAGATTGTTATCTTTGCCAAAATTTTTTACTAGAATGAATTTTGTAGAAGAACTTAGCTGGAGAGGGATGATTCATGATATCATGCCCGGTACAGAAGAGCAACTCGATAAGGAGATGACAACTGCATACGTGGGAATCGACCCCACGGCAGATTCTCTACACATAGGACACTTGGTGTCGGTAATGATGCTGAAGCATTTACAACTTTGTGGCCATAGGCCAGTTGTGCTTGTTGGTGGCGCAACGGGAATGATTGGCGATCCCTCTGGTAAATCGCAGGAGAGGAACCTACTCGATGAGAAAACCCTTAAACACAATGAGGATTGCTTGAAAAAACAGCTATCTAGGTTTCTCGATTTTGAGTCGAAAGCACCCAATGCTGCTTTAATGGTAAACAATTACGACTGGATGAAGGAGTTCTCATTCCTTTCTTTCATTAGGGATATAGGAAAACATATTACTGTTAACTATATGATGAGCAAAGACTCGGTAAAGAAACGTATTAGCGGCGATTCTGGATCGGGTCTTTCGTTCACCGAATTCACCTACCAGCTTGTTCAAGGTACAGATTTCCTGCATTTATACCAAACACTAGGTTGCAAGCTCCAGATGGGAGGATCTGATCAATGGGGAAATATTACAACAGGAACAGAATTAATTCGCCGAAAACTCGGAGCCGAAGCATTTGCTTTAACTTGCCCGCTAATAACTAAAGCCGATGGTGGAAAATTTGGGAAAACCGAGGAAGGCAACGTATGGCTCGACCCCAAGCTCACCTCACCATACAAGTTTTACCAGTTCTGGTTGAATACATCCGACGAAGACGCAGAAAGGTATATAAAAATTTTCACCACCCTTGATAGGCAAACCATTGAAAATCAGATTTCAGAGCATAAAACAGAGCCACATCTTCGTAAGTTGCAAAAGTTGCTTGCACGTGAGGTTACAATAATGGTACATTCCGAACAGGATTATCTATTAGCTGTTGATGCCTCAGAGATACTCTTTGGAAAATCAACAGCCGAAGTGTTACATAAAATCGATGAAAACACCTTTCTGTCTGTTTTCGAAGGCGTTCCACAAGGTGAAGTGACGATGGAAATTATTAACGAAGGTGTTTCCTTTTCTTCCCTAGCAGTTGATCATTCCGATATTTTCCCATCAAAAGGGGAACTTAGGAGAACAGTGAATAATGGAGGGGTAAGCATTAATAAAGAGAGAATATCGAATCCCGAATTATCAATCGACGAGTCGTATCTAATTAATGGTAAGTATATTCTAGTTCAAAAAGGTAAAAAAAGTTATTACCTGTTGAAGGTAGTATAAAATAAAACTCAAAGAAAAATGACAAAACAACTTTCGGAGTTTAATCTCAATGGAACTAACCTTGTCCAAATGGTTTGGGGAAGAAGAAAAGTTTTTGCAATCATCGGCATTGTAGCGTTCATTGTATCATTGATCGTTTCTTTCCAAATTACTCCTCAGTTTAAATCCACAGCAATCCTTATCCCTGCTGCCGCTACTCAGGCGTCTAAGGATGTGATAGTTGCATCTAGGACAAAGGGTCTCACAGTTTTTGGCGACGATGAGGAGGTGGAGCACCTGCTACAGATTCTTTCTTCTGAATCGCTTCGTAGAGTAATAATAACAAAGCACAACCTTTTTCAACACTACGGAATTAACCCCAACGATAAACATGCTTGGCACAAGGTGAATGGTATTTATTCAAGCAACATTTCGTTCATGCCATCTCGTTATCGCTCGGTCCGAATTGAGGTACTAGATAATAGTCCCGAAATGGCAGCAACCATTGCCAACTCAATAGTAACTGCTGCCGACAGCATAATGAGAAGTTCTAAGAAGGAGATTGCACGAACAGCCCTATCACTTCTTGAAGCACAGTATCAGCAAGCCCTTGAGGAGTCGAAACGACTTGAGGATAGCATGACTTTAGTTATGAAACGAGGAGCAATTAATCCTCCTTACCAATCGAAGGAACTCACCAAGATTTATGCAAGTGCTTTGGTTTCTGGAAATAGTAGTGCTGCTCAGCGTATCAAGAAGGAACTTGATTTGCTAGCAGAAGGAGGAGGTGCTTATACAAGGTACTACAACGAATTGCAGTATTCATCCTTACAACTCAAGGAGATAAAAGAAACTCTCCATATATTACGGATAGAGGCAGCAGCAGAAATACCTTCACAATTTGTAATCGACTGGGGTGTACCTTCCGACAAAAAGGCAAAGCCAAAGAAGTTGGTGATAGTTATTGTTTCAACCCTTGCCGCAATGTTTTTTGCTGTTTTTATGTTCGTTCTTCTCGATTTCTTCAACCGTTCTCTCAAACCCATTGGAAGTGACTCGTAGTCTCGAAAATACAATAATTCTATTCTTTTGTTTTTTTTTCATTGCGGTTAACTCGTACTTCATTTACTATGGATTTCCCTACCTGAGTGCTGTTCACTTTGTGCTTCTTATAGGCTTTTGGGTGTTTTTTGCTCCAGAAAAG
>CAYZSD010000048.1:0-21751 GCA_964481075.1 uncultured Rikenellaceae bacterium
GTTGAAGGCAACATCGGCAAAGCTTTTAACTAGTTCTTCCCTAGATCGAAAGCCAAGTTCTCCTCCTCTGGTTGCGCTTGCTCTATCCTCCGAGTAGGCAACAGCAAGGGTGGCGAATCGCTCCCCTTTCAGTATTCTTTCTCTTATATCGAGGAGTTTCTCTCGAACCTGGTATTTTGCTTCCGCTGAAGCAGGGGGGTAAAGAACAATTTGTCGGTACTCGAATTGTTCGGGTATTGTTGGAAGGCTATCGTTGGGGATATTTCTAAAAAAACGCTTAACCTCAGTAGGAGTGACCATTGCTTTATCCACAATTTTTTCTTGCATTTGTTGGGTAAGCTGTGCTTCAGTTATAGCCTGTCGAAGGTCATCTTTTATTTGGAAAATGGTTTTATTGAAGTACTTTTCAAGGGCTGCTTCAGAGCCTACTTGATTTGTAAAGAATCTTATTCTGCGTTCCATTTCACCTTCTACATAGTTGCTGTTTACAGGTATGCTATCGAGGCGAGCATGGTGCAAAAGCAGTTTATGGATAAGCAGATCTTCAAAAACTTCACACTTGACATCGCCTTCGGGCATAAAACCTTGCATCTTCATTCGCAATACTTCCTGCTCAATATCTGAAAGCAGAATCTTTTCATTACCAACAACTGCAAGTATTTGGTCGATAACTTGCTGTGATTTAACAGATGAATGCAGTAAACAACTAAAAGCTAACGAGAAAAGAACGATTTTACTTAACAGTTTCATTATCAATTATAATTTATCGATGTATGTAGAAAAATGATTGTTGTTTCGGGCGTCGTTGTAGATTTTCGATTCTAGGTCTATGATTAACCTCTGCCTTCGCTTATTGAGAAGAATACTCCTAATGTTTTCTTTCTCATAACCTAATGGAGAAATGCTACCTCGAAGAACAACCTCCCTAACGTTAACGAGATAAGCAAAAATACCATCAGTTTGCTCAATGAACTTGGTGTTGGAAAGGTAGCTGTCGGGATTGGTAATGGTAACGGGGAGTTCGTTGGCGATTAAAGAAAAAGGTATCCACCTCTCATTAAAGTAGTCGTACTTCAGTGCAACCTGATATGCTAGGTTGTCAAGTGTTTTTATGTCGTCCTCTTTGTTCGATCGGTAGAGGCCTCTTATCTTTTCGTAGTAGGGATCATCGAGTCGAATTTTGATGTAGAGAGCCTTGACAATACTTTCGTTGAGGATAAAGTTGGAGTTGTTCTCATTGTAAAAATTTTCAATTTCAGAAAATTTTATAATGGTATCAAGTTTTTGCCGGATATACTCTTGTTCGTATTTAAAAATTAAAAGCGACGACCGGTAGTCCTCAATTTGTTGGGTAACGTTCTTCTGCTCGTCAGTTAGGTTCTTTTCGGCCCTGTTAAGCATGAGCTGCTTCCGAATCCAGCGATCGATATACGTTGTAAGTATCTGCAAGCTGTCGGACGGACTTATATTCTTTGGGAAAATATCTTTTATATCGTTAACATATAGGTACTTGTTGTGAACCTTAGCAACAGGTACACGATTATCCTTGCTCTTCCCAAAATCGCAGCTTTGAGTTATGCTCAGTACAAATACAACTAATAATAGTATCCAGTATTTTTTATGCATAGCATCTAGTTATAAACATTCTGAACAACGCACAGAAGGGTTGTTTATTTCAAAACGAGAGCTAATTTAAGCTTTTCGAAATGGCATTAAATAGTTCTTGATTAACATCAACCTTATACTTCTTTCTAAGCTCTTTTATCCATTCCTTTTCCAGATACTCTTGGTAGTCAGCGATTAGCTGCCCTCGAACTTCGTTCAAAGGTTTTGGTTCATTTTCAATTGTTTGTATGTATTTATGGAAGAAAAAGAGACCATTCTCCTTCTCGATAGGCGAGATTTTGTTGTTCCACCCCTGATAGTTTTTAGGGTGAATCTGTTCTGGGATTGCAGCATATTCTTTCACCTCAAGCATTTGTATATCGCCCTTTGTGTATTGTTTAATAAACTGCTCTTTCGAAAGTTGTTTTCCTTTCTTTGAGAGGGCTAGTTTATGAGCATCCTTTATAACCTTTTCGTCGGTTGACGTAAAAAGAAGTGTGTGTACACGTTGATCCCATTGATAATGATTTGTATTCTTCTCGTAAAAATCGGTAAGCCCCTCTGTATCGTTTGCCGCTTTAGTCCAAACGCTTCTATCCATAATCTCGAAAAGAAGAATACCATCGTAGTATTCCTTTAGCAAATAGCTTAATTCTTGGTTCTCTTCGAGCATTCTAACTTCTTGGTATGCTAGAATAACCTCATCAACAAGCTCATTGAAAAGTCTTGAAACTATTATGCTGATAGGGATTGGGTTTTGACGTTTTTGGGATTCGAAGGCTTTTCTGGCAAGATCGGCCAAGGTATATTTTTTCTCTGCAAGACTAAAAAGGGTCAAAGATGTATTAATATTAGAAGGGATTTGCCAATTACCAGCAAAGTAGGATTCATCGAGAAGGGATTCCATCCTTTTTAGGGTTGTGGAATCCATTGAAAAACCATACCGCTCTTTCAAGTTCGAGATGAACGCATTTTGGCTAACCAGCATCCTTTCGTTACGACTCATCTTGGATTTTATTTCGGGTAGCATCTCTTCGTAGGAGCCAACCTCCTTTTTTTCAATTCGTTTCACAATGTGATAGCCAAATTGAGTTTCTACGGGTGAAGAAACCATGCCATCTTTTTCCAAAGAAAAAGCTGCATTTTCGAGCTCAGGGATAAGCCTTCCTCTTCCGAATATTGGGAGTTCTCCACCGTTCTTTGCAGTCCCAGGATCTTGGCTATAAGTTCGGGCTAGTGTTGCAAAATCTTCATTTCTAAGCGCAAGCTGGTAAATTGAATCGATACGTTCTTTTGCTTCAGCTTTTTGTTGAGGGGTTGCTTTCGGGGGAAAAGCTATCATAAGGTGAGCAGCTCTCATCTGTCCAGAGGCAGGACGGCGTTCGTTTACCTTCACAATATGATAACCAAACCGAGTGCGAATAGGCATAGATATTTCTCCAATAGGAGTGGTATAGGCTGCATTTTCGAAGGGATAAACCATTTGGAATACAGTAAAATAACCAAGGTTACCGCCGTTTCTACTTACCGAGGGATCATCAGATGTTCCCCTTGCAACAACTTCAAATGACTCACCACTAATAATTCTATCCCTAATCTTTAGTGTCTTGTCATAAAGCAATAAGGTATCTTCTGGAGTTGCCTTTTCTGGTATGGCAATGAGGATATGGGTTGCATTAACCTCGAGTTTCATCCTCTCGTATGCTTGTTGGTACAGAAAATTTTCTGTTTCCACATCGGTTAGGTACGGTTGAACAAGCTGTTTTCTATAACCTTCAAGTTCGCTACTAAACGATTCTGTTTTATCTAATCCTTGCGCTTTTGCTTCAGCCACTTTCAATTTGTAAACTACGAAAAGATCAAGATACTCTTCTAAGGTCTTCTTATCGATTTCGCTAACCATTTGGTTGTTTTTCAGGTAAATACGTTCAAACTCTGCACGCGTAACCTTTTCTTCGCCAATAGTTAGAAGGATTTCAGAGTCTGATTGACCAAATGAGTTTAACGATAGTAAGCAAATTGCCAGTAGGTTTATCCAGGATTTGTTTTTCATTGTTTGAACTTTTTTGACTAAAAATTGGGCCTTAAGTTATTATTTATTTAAACGTTAGTTAGGTCTGCTATAGTTTGGTGCTTCGCTTGTAATAGTAACATCGTGAGGATGGCTTTCGGCTACCCCAGCATTGGTAATCCTAACGAATTTTGCTTTTTTGAGAGCTTCAATATCCTTTGCACCACAGTAGCCCATGCCTGCTCTTAAACCTCCAATCATTTGGTAAAGCACTTCAGAGAGCGTTCCTTTGAATGGGACTCTGGCTACAATTCCTTCAGGTACAAGTTTCTTAATGTCATCTTCAACATCCTGAAAGTATCTATCCTTTGAACCCTGTTGCATGGCTTCAAGTGAACCCATTCCACGGTACGATTTAAACTTACGACCATTGAAGATAATTGTTTCCCCTGGCGATTCGTCCACTCCTGCAAACACTGAACCAGCCATAATGGAGTCGGCACCAGCAGCAATGGCTTTAACAATATCACCTGAGTAGCGAATTCCCCCATCAGCAATTGCTGGTACACCAGTACCCTGTAGGGCTCTTGTTACATCGTAGATAGCATTAAGTTGAGGTACACCAACACCTGCAATAACTCGGGTTGTGCAAATAGATCCTGGTCCAATCCCAACCTTCACGGCATCGGCACCGGCATCGACAAGTGCAAGGGCAGCCTCGCCGGTGGCAATGTTTCCAACAATTACTTCTAATTCTGGGAAGATACGTTTTACATTCTTAAGCATGTCAGTAACCCCTTTCGTGTGCCCGTGAGCGGTGTCAATAACTATTGCATCAACCTTTGCCTCAACTAATGCTTCGACACGTCTTAGTGTATCGTGGGTAACTCCAACGCCAGCAGCTACCCTTAATCGTCCCTTGGCATCCTTACAACCCATTGGGTTGTCCTTTGCCTTTGTGATATCCTTATAGGTAAGTAAACCTGCAAGCCTAAAATTTTCATCAACAACAGGCAACTTCTCGATCTTGTGCTCTTGAAGGATGGAGGCAGCTTCCTGCAGGCTGATAGTTTTTGTGGTAGTAATTAGCCCTTCAGAAGTCATTACATCACTAATTGGCCTACTCATATTCTGCTGAAATCTAAGGTCTCGGTTAGTAACTATGCCTATTAGAACCATTTCGTTATCAACCACCGGTATTCCACCAATTTTGTATTCTTTCATCAGTTTTAGAGCATCACCAACTGAGGCTTTTGGACTTATGGTAACAGGATCGTATATCATACCGCTCTCAGCACGTTTAACAGTTTTTACCTGTTTTGCCTGTGCTTCAATTGACATATTCTTATGGATTACCCCAATGCCACCCTCTCGAGCAATGGCTATTGCCAATGCCGATTCGGTAACCGTATCCATTGCAGCAGATACGATTGGAGCATTGATTCTAATATTTCTAGTAAATTGGGTTGATATATTCACATCGCGGGGTAAAACCTCGGAATATGCAGGTACTAATAGCACATCATCGAATGTAAGCCCCTCATTTACAATTTTATCCTTTATGAACGACATAAAAATATGGTTATTAATTTTGCCCGCTAAGTTACAAAAAATGGTTTATAATGAGGTTGGTTTTTCTTAATGAATGATGAACTAACAATCAAAAGTTCTATTTTTGTAAAAAAACATAAGCCAAATCTTTGAATAAGTTCGAAAAAATACTGCTTCAGTACTGGGGATTTTCGAAATTCCGTGCTATACAAGAACAGGTTATTCAATCGGTTTTCGATGGCACCGATACCCTAGCGCTTATGCCAACCGGAGGGGGCAAATCAATCACTTTCCAGGTGCCTGCTCTCGCAAGGGAGGGGTTGTGCCTTGTTGTTACCCCGTTGATTGCTCTTATGAAGGATCAAGTTGAGAATTTGAAGAAGAGAGGAATAAAAGCTGCGGCAATCCATTCAGGATTAACAAAGCATGAAATTGATGTTACATTCGACAATTGCATTTATGGTGACTTTAAGTTCCTTTACCTATCACCAGAAAGATTGTCCACAGATATTTTCAGGATTCGACTTCCTAAGATGAACGTGAACCTAGTGGCAATCGATGAGGCTCATTGTATTTCGCAATGGGGCTACGATTTTAGACCTTCCTACCTGAAAATTGCAGAGCTTCGACAATTATTACCATCGGTTCCATTTCTTGCAGTAACAGCAACAGCAACCCCACAGGTTGTTGATGATATTCAAGAGAAGCTAGGGTTCAAGCAGAAGCAAGTGATAAAAATGAGCTTCGAGCGAAAGAACCTAGTTTACATGGTAAGGAATGTGGAAGACAAAAATAAACATCTATTAAAAATTGTTGCTGCAATACCAGGAACAGGTGTAGTTTATGTTCGTAATAGACAGAAAACCAAGGAAATTGCTCAGATGCTTGTAAGGGAGGGTGTTAGGGCCGATTACTACCATGCAGGACTTTCGACCGAGATTCGAAATAGCAAGCAGGACGACTGGCAGAATGACAGGACTCGAATAATTGTGTCAACAAATGCTTTTGGAATGGGAATCGATAAGCCTGAAGTGAGGTTTGTTGTTCACATGGATCTCCCCGATTCACCCGAAGCCTACTTCCAGGAAGCAGGAAGGGGGGGGCGCGATGGTAAATTAGCTTATGCAATCCTTCTCTACAACGATTCGGATAAGGTAAAGATTCAACAAAGGATAGATACCTCATTTCCCGAAACGGATGAAATAAAACGTTGTTACCAAGCACTTTGTTCTTACTTAGGAGTTGCTATTGGGGCAGGGAAGGGGGAGGTGTACGACTTTAACCTTATCGACTTTGCTTCAACATACAAAATCAACTTCGTGAAAGCATACAGTTCACTTAAATTTCTCGAGACCGAAGGCTACATTGAGTTAACTGAGGAGATTGATAATCCTAGCAGAGTTATGTTCATTGTTGAAAAAAACGAACTTTACAAATATCAAGTTGCTCATGCCGAGCATGATAGTTTTATAAAATTTTTACTCAGAAATTACGCTGGGCTTTTCAGCTCGTACATCAAGATAGATGAGGAATATATTTCAAAGGTACTTGGGATTCCTCTCAAAACCACCACCGAATACCTAATCAAGCTGGGACAAGCAAAAATTATCAATTACATACCCAGAAAGAAGACCCCTCTTCTTATTCTAACAGAAGAACGACTCGATGACCGAAATTTAAGGATTAGTCCTCAAAACTATCACGATCGCAAACAAAGATTTCTTTCGCGTGTAAACGCAATGGTTACCTATGCTTCCAGCACATCGAAGTGTAGAAGTGTTTCGCTGCTTGAGTATTTTGGGGAAACCAGTACATTCCGTTGTGGAAAATGCGATGTTTGTACTTCTCGCAATGAATTGGATATGAGTAAGTATCAGTTCGATCAGATTTTAGATCAGGTTAAAGAAATGCTACTTGAGAAGGAGGCTTTGCTCGAAGATTTAGTTGATGCTGTGAAACTCCCAGCCGACAAAACAACAAAAGTCATACGTTGGCTTCTTGATAATCAAAAAATTTCAAGAAATGCTAATGGATTCCTAGTATGGAATAGAAAAATATAGCGACATTTTTATCTTGTACTTGTATTTTCAATTGATTATTAGCGTATATTGCACTTGCAGAAAATAATTGAGTGTATCACCATACTTTTCATGTAATTAATTGATTTAGTTTTTAATAAAACTTATCTCTACAATGGTTACAAAAAAAATTGTGTTTGTTGTTGACGATTCAACCGTAACCAGGTTGTTCATTATTGATGCAATCAAAGATATTGAGGGTATCGAAATACAGCAGTTTGTAAATGGCCTTCAGCTCGTCGAGAAGTTGGAAGAGGTTACTCCCGATATTATCATTCTCGATTCAGTGATGCCTGTAATGGATGGCCTCACAGCTCTCGAAAAGATTAGAAACAAAGGGATAAATGTACCAGTTGTGATTTGCACTGCCGATATTCAATCGACCACACGAAATCGAGCCCTTAATTTAGGAGCAACCGATTTCATCAACAAGCCCATACAGAAACCACTAATACTCGAAACGGTTTCAAAAATTCTTAACATTTAAACCTAAAAGGTTATGCTAAGCGAGTTGCATTTGGAAGTTCTTAAAGAAATTATCAACATCGGGGTAGGTAAGGGAGCCGAGGTGCTTAACACTATGGTTCAGTCGCATATCAAACTTGAGGTACCCGAAGTTAAGGTCTTTGGTTCAAACGAGTACACCCATTTTGTTGATTTCTTTGGTGAAAACGATTATTCAATCATCACCCTACCATTTAACGGCGAATTAAATGGTTTTTCCAAACTGATAATGTCGTCCGAACATGCTGCCAAACTGGTAGATGCTTTCATTGGCAAGCATGGTGCAAGCATCGAAATGGACTCTTTAAGGGTTGATATCCTATCAGAAATTGGAAACATAATAACCAATGCCGTTATGGGAACCCTTAGCAATATGCTTAGCTTGGAGCTGGGCTATGTTGTGCCAACCTACGAGATGGGTAGAAAGGATATCATCATTCCAAAAGAAATTATTTCAAGTGCTTCTGCTATCCTTTATGCACAAACCCACTTCAAAATAGAGGAATTTGAAACAAAAGGAAACTTTGCAATCTTCTTTAATCTTAAGTCGTTTGAAGCATTAGTTCAGAAAATTCAACTTTTTCTGGGCAACAATATTTCATCGGATTTGAATATATGATTGAGCAGATTGACAAGAACATTTATAACTCCTTGGATTTTCTTCCGGAAGGATACTTTATTGTTGACCCCACTTTCAAGGTACTGTACTGGAACCAATCGCTCGAACTACTCACATCGGTAGCAAAGAGCGATATCATCAATCAAAAACTCGATGATATCTTCCCTAACTTTAAGCAACCGGTTTACAAGAAACGAATTGAACCCATCTTTGTGGGAGGTCCCCCAGTAATTTTTTCGGGTAAGCTTCATCGAAACCTTTTCGTGAGGGAACAAGGGCAAGAAGGTTATTTCTTTCGAATTACTATTTCATCCCTGCCATTAGTTGGTGGAAAATATAATGCCCTCTTTTCAATTGAAGATCGCTCCGAAATATATAGCCAAATAGAAGAATTGGTGAGTATTAAGGAGAAGGTTCTTAAGGAAATACAGGAGAAAGAAAGAATTCACAAGAAACTTCTCAAGCAGCATGGTGAGATTGAGGAAGCATTTCTCGCTCTTTCCGACAAGAATCTTGAGATTGAGGATCAGAGACAACGACTTCAAGAGCTAAACGCAACGAAGGATAAGTTTTTTTCCATCCTAGCCCACGACCTGATAAACCCATTCAATGCTATGCTTGGTTTATCGCAAATTATGATTAATCAAATCAACCAGAATAACAGCCAGGACTTAAAACTTTACGTTGAACTCCTGCACCAGTCAATAAAGCAAACCTATTCATTGCTCGAAAACCTTCTTGAATGGTCAAGAACTCAAACAGGTAGAATTGTTAACTCTCCAAAAACGCTTGCTCTTAAACAGCTAGTTGTTGATAATGTTGAACTTAACGGGTTGAAGTTTAAGGAGAAGAGGATACAGGTTGAACTTGATATTGATAATAGCATTCTTGTTGTTGTTGACCCAAATATGCTTAACACTATTCTTAGGAACATGATAACCAACGCAGTGAAATTCACCCCGCAAAACGGTAAGGTAACCATTTGTGCGGAAGATTATGTGGAACAATCACTGCTTGAAAATGCAAATTCAAAATTTGTTAAGCTATCCATTATCGACAACGGAATTGGCATTAGTGAGGAGAACCAGAGGAAGCTTTTTCGAATTGAGGAGAATTTCACCTCGTATGGGACAAATAACGAGAAGGGTACAGGGCTAGGACTGATTCTTTGTAAGGAATTCATAGAAATGAACGGCGGCAGAATTTGGCTTGAGAGTCAGGAAGGAAAGGGCACTACGTTCTTTTTTACGTTGCCAAAAGCTTAAAATTAAAGTATTTAAATAATAGATAATTCTTTCTTTGCCTTATGAAATTCTCTTTTATATTATTATTTTTCTTTTGTTTTTCTTTTCTTTCTTCATTTACTCAAACTGGTGACACTTTCATTTCTATCTTTCAGAACAAGAGCAGCATAGAGAATGCTATTGTTGCTGTGGAAAGGATTAGTGAGCTATACACCGCTGGCGATTTTAAGGGTTTACTGGAGTATTCGGTTCAGGCAATTAATATTTGTGAGAAATCAGGCTATCTCGATGGGATCCCTCAAGTTTTGTATTACTGCGGTATTGTTCATAGGTTGAAAGGGAACTATGTTAAGGCACTTAATAATTTCTTCATTAGTCTTGAGCACAACGAAGCATTAGGAAACCATAAAGGGCAGGCACAGGTTCTTAATCAAATAGGATCTATCTATCGCTTACAAGGAAACTATGTAGGTGCCTTGGAGTTTTTCTTGCGTGCACTTTCAAACTATAAATCGATTAACGACACATCTGGAACTGCCGTTGCATTTAACAATATCGGAATTGTTTACTTCTACAGAAATGATTACGATAAGGCCTTGGATTTCTACAACCAGTCGTTAGAGCTAGAAGTGCTGATGAATGATGAGTATGGGATTTCTGTTTCATACATTAACATAGGTGAGGTTTACCAGAAACAAAGGAATTATTCGAAAGCTTTAGATTACTACTTAAAGGCTCTCTCTCTGGCAAAAAAACATGAAGATTTAGACAAAGACCGCGATGGCATTGGTGTTCTTTACAATGTTATTGGCTCTATTTACATGCACCTCGATAACCTTCCCTTGGCTCAATCGTACCTAAATCAATCATATACAATTTTTAATGACCTTAAAAACAGGCAAAGGATAGCCGAGTGCCAACTAAATATGGGAGAACTTTCCCTTAAAAAGAACAACCCCCGCGAAGCGATTGCCAACTTTAATTCAGCCCTTGAGCATTCAAAAGCAATTGGTGCTCTTGAGCTAACCTCGAATGCTAATAGGCTACTAAGCCAAATTTACGATTTGTTGAATGATGTACCAAAGGCTTACTATCATTTCAAGAATTACGTTTCATTACGCGATAGCCTTTTCAACGAAGATAACACCAAGCGAATTGTTCAAACGGAAATGATTTACGACTTCGAGAAGCGAATGCAAGAGGCAAAGCTTGAGCAGGCAAAAAAGGATGCTATTGCCAATGAGTTGGTTAGAAGGCAAAAAGCAATCAATACCTACTTTACAATCATTTTAGTTCTTCTTTTAACTGTAGTTGTTGTATTTATCATAGCATATCGTACAAAACAGAAGGCCAACGAAATGCTTTCACAACAAAAAGACTTAATTCAGGAAAAGAACGAAGAACTTCTCCAACAACAAGAGGAAATCCTTGCACAAAGAGATGAGATTGAAACAAAGAATAGGATACTTGAGGAAACACAATGTTTGATTGAACTTAAAAACGAAAGGATTATTAGCAGCATCGAGTACGCCCAAACTATTCAGGAAGCCATCCTACCCGATGATGAAATGCTCAGCAATTACTTCCCCATGCATTTTGTGCTGCTCATGCCAAAGGATATTGTATCGGGAGACTTTTACTGGTTTAGCCCCTTGGGCAATAAGCTTTTCGCTGCTGTAGTTGATTGTACTGGACATGGTGTTCCTGGCGCTTTCATGTCGTTGATAGGCAATACAATCCTTAATCAAATTGTAAATGAATGGCAAACCTTCGACCCAGCCATGATCCTTGAACTTATGCACATCAACGTGAGGAAAGTCCTTAAACAGCAACGTATTACAAGCAAAGCAAACGTAAGCATGGACATTTGCCTCGTTTCTATTGACATGGACTCCAAGAAGGGCGTTTTTGCTGGTGCAAGTCGACCGCTATACATCATACAGGACGGTAACCTTGAAAAGATTCCTGGAGATCCAAGAACAGTTGGTGGGTTTCAGGGAGAAAAGCAGAGATATTTCACCAACCACTATATCGATTTAACTAAACCAACATCGCTCTACCTTCTAACCGATGGCTATGCCGACCAAATGGATGAGAGCAGAAAGAAGTTCGGGACTAAACGATTAGCTCATACCCTTCTGAAAATTCACGAGGAGCTTCCAAATGTTCAACGGTCAATACTCCTTTCAACCATAAATAAGCACATGGGAGAATACGATCAAATCGATGACATTTGCATAATGGGGATTCGCATTTAAAAAGTATTAAAATACATCATTTTCTGCAAGAAACGGTTCCGAAGTAGTTGGTGTAATTCAACTTTTTCTCTATTTTTGTGGTTTCTGAAAATCAACAAATTGTGCTGCCCCT
This sequence comes from uncultured Rikenellaceae bacterium, assembly GCA_964481075.1. Taxonomy (GTDB): domain Bacteria; phylum Bacteroidota; class Bacteroidia; order Bacteroidales; family Tenuifilaceae; genus MWFE01. The sequence continues at coordinate 11,983 of CAYZSD010000048.1, forward strand.
AGCTATTTGGGACGGTTTTTTTTTGTTTTTTAATTGGAAACTAAATAGTTAACATGATGAAGAAGAAAGTTTCGATTATCGATAGGTTTTTGAATCTTGTCGAGAGAGGTGGAAATGCTTTGCCTCATCCAGCTTCATTGTTTGCAATTTTTGCATTGCTTGCCCTGGCTTTTTCTGGCGTAGGACATTGGCTCGGCTGGTCTGTAACTCATCCTGCTACTGGTGAAACGATAAGTACCGTTAATCTTCTTTCAAAAGAAGGGTTGGAACGTATCATCGACGATATGGTGCATAACTTCACAAGTTTTGCCCCGCTAGGAATAGTTATGGTTGCCATAATGGGTATTGGGATTGCCGAAGGTAGTGGCCTTATTGGAGCATTAATCCGAAAGCTTGTTTTAGCCTCTCCCCGAAGAATTTTAACTTTCGTAATTGTTCTAGCTGGAATTCTTTCCAATACAGCTAGCGATATTGGGTATGTATTGTTAATACCCCTGGCAGGTGTCATTTTTATTGCTGTAGGTCGTCATCCAATTGTTGGTATGGCCGCAGCATTTGCAGGTGTTTCGGGTGGTTTTAGCGCAAATCTAATTCTTGGAACAATCGATCCGCTAGTGGCAGGATTATCGGAGGAGGGAGCACACATCCTCGATCCAAACTATCACGTGAACCCAACTGCCAACTACTATTTCATGGTTGTTTCCACATTTCTAATTGCGTTTTCTGGGACTTGGGTAACCGAAAAGTTTATTGCCCCAAGGTTTGGAAAATATACTGGAGATGAGGTAGGAGAGAAGATAGAACCCTTATTAGCAATTGAAAGGAAAGGAATACGGTGGAGTTTCTACACGCTCTTGCTATGGATAGCAATTATTTTATTAGGGGTTATCCCTGCAAATGGATTTCTTCGAGGGCCTGATGGTGGTATCCTATCATCACCTCTCATCAAAGGGGTAATAGCCATGCTGTTCCTTGTTTCGGGAACAATGGGAATAGTATATGGTGCTGTTACTGGAAAATATCGAAACGATGGAGATGTAATTAAAGGAATGTCATCAAGCCTAAAATCCATTGCCAACTATATGGTTCTTGTTTTCTTTGCTGCCCAGTTTGTTGCCTACTTCAAGTGGAGTAATCTTGGAGTGATTTTTGCCATTAGTGGTGCCGAAATGCTTATGAAGGCTAATCTGGGCGTCATCCCTTTGATGGTTATGTTCATTATTTTAGCTGCGATAATCAACATGTTCATGGGTAGTGCCTCTGCTAAATGGGCAATAATGGCTCCAATTTTTGTTCCAATGTTCATGCTCCTTGGATACTCACCCGAGCTGTCCCAAGCGGTTTACCGCATTGGCGATTCCATAACCAATGTCATTTCACCCATGATGAGTTTCTTTGCATTGATAATTGCTTACTTTCATAAATACGACGAAAAAGCAGGCATTGGAACAATCATATCGACAATGTTGCCATATTCAATTGTCTTTTTTATTGGGTGGACCCTGCTATTAATTCTTTGGATTGTAATCGGTCTTCCCTTGGGTCCTGGTGCAGGTTTATACTATGAGATGCCAGTTTCTCCCTAAAGGATATAGATTTTTGCTGTACCATCCCAAATAGTTGTTACGAAGTAACAATATGGTATTTTTTTTGTTGTTGCTTAAAAAAGATTTACCTTGCCCCACCATACATTTGACCTTAACATGAATAAATATTGGTATAAGTTTGTACTTATTTTCCTATTAGGATTATCTGTCTTTCAGTCACTTGACCTTAACGCTCAGTATTTTGGACGTAATAAGCCAATATATAGGAAGTTCAAGTTCGATGTTTATCAGACCCCAAATTTTGAAATATACCATTACTTTAAGAACGATTCTATTGTTGATAGACTAGCCCAAGCTTCAGAGCAATGGTATAACATGCACCAGCAAGTTTTTCGCGATTCCATCAAAGGTAGAAACCCAATAATTTTTTATGCAAACCATGCCGATTTTCAACAGACTACAGCCATTTTTGGTTCGGTTGGTGTTGGCACTGGTGGGGTAACCGAAGCTCTTAAGAACAGGGTGGTGATGCCTGTAACCGAAACATGGGCTCAAACCGATCATGTGCTTGGACACGAACTTGTCCATGCTTTTCAATTCAATGCTATCCTATCACGCGACTCCACTAACCTAAACTCCCTACGAAACCTCCCCCTTTGGATGATTGAAGGTATGGCAGAGTACCTATCTATTGGAAGTAACGACCCGCACACGGCCATGTGGATGCGTGATGCTGTTTTGAATAATGATTTTCCAACTCTTCAGCAGATGACCCGCGATATGACCTACTTCCCTTATCGTTATGGTCATGCTTTTTGGGCTTTTGTTGGAAGAACTTTTGGCGATAGCCTTATCGTTCCAATTTTTCTTGAAACAGCCATGAGGGGGTACGATATTGCCCTTAGAAGGTATCTAGGATTCGATGAGAATGAATTCTCAAGTGTTTGGAAGAATGCTTACATTGAGCATTACAAGATGATAATGAAGGATACTGTCGATTCTCCTTCGGGTATTCGGATAATCGACGAATCCAATGCTGGGACAATGAATATTTCGCCAGTTATTAGCCCCAATGGTCAGTATATCGTATTCTACTCTGAAAAGAACCTCCTTTCTATCGACCTCTTTTTGGCTGATGCCAAAACTGGACGTATCCTCCATAAGCTATCCTCCACCGTGCACCGAAATGAGATCGATGCTCTGAACTTTATTGAATCGGCTGGAACATGGTCGCCCGATAGCAAGTATTTTGCTTTTGTTGCTTTCAGCAAAGGAAGAAATGTACTTCTGGTTGTAGATGTAGAAAAGAGAAAAATGGACAGGGAAATTGCCATACCTGGTGTTCCATCGTTTAATTACCCCTCCTGGTCAACCGATGGTAAGAGTATTGCTATTTCGGGACTCGTTGATGGGCAGAACAACCTTTATTTGTATAGTTTTGAAAAGGAGAAAGTTACTCAGTTAACTAACGACCCTTGGTGTGCAGTACATCCCACTTGGTCTCCCGATGGGAAAACAATAGCTTATGTAACCGATAAACCTTCACAAGCCGATATTTTCGCAAAGCGAATGCCTGGTTATTATATTGCAACAATTAATACAGAAAGTAAAGAGCAGGAGGTTTTCCATATCTTTCCAGGAGCATCCAACCTCAACCCAGTATTTACCAAAAACGGAAAGGATATTTTGTTTCTATCTGACCGGGATGGTTTTAGAAATCTGTACCGGTTTAATTTGGAATCGGAAAAAGTTTTTCAGGAAACCAAAATACTAACAGGAATAAGTGGAATTACAAAGCTATCGCCTGCAATAAGCGCTGCTTTAGATACAAACCTTGTTGTGTATTCCTACTACAATAATGGAAATTACTCAATTTACAAGGCTCTGCCTAGCGATTTCTTTTCTGAGGAGGTGCTGCCCAACATGGTTGACCAAACAGCTTCAATTCTACCTCCATTAAATAGAGCTGTTTCTGGAATTATCGACAAGAATATTGCAAAACGAATGGGGCAACCGATCACACCAATCGATTCGTTCCGAACAGTGGCTTATAAGCCAAAATTTAAGCTCGATTACATTTCAAATATTGGTATTGGGGTGTCAACTGGTCAAATGGGAACTGGAATGGCCGGTGGAGTAGAAATGCTTTTCTGCGATATTGTAGGAGCTAATCTTTTTCATGTAGGATTGGCACTAAACGGTGAGATTTACGATTTTGGAGGGCAGGTAACATATATCAATCAGAAGAATAGGATAATTTGGGGGGCGACTGCATCGCATATTCCTTATTCATACGGAATTATGGGTGGTGGCGGTGGCTATACACCTTCAGGTGATAGGATTGATACGATTTACCTGTCGCATATCCGAATGTTCGAATCATCTCTGGGTTTTATGGCTCAGTTCCCTTTGTCAAAAACAAGAAGGATTGAAACATCTACTTCTATGGCATGGTACAACTATCGTGTTGATAACTATTATCATATCTACTTTAATGGCTACTATGCTGGTTCAGAGAGGAATAAGGGTAGAGCACCTGACGGGTTCAATCTTCAGCGCCTGAATTTGGCCTATGTAGTCGATAATTCTGTTTTTGGAATTGCTTCACCTATGGATGGTGCTAGAAGAAGGTTTCAAATTGATAAGATTTTTGGCGAATTTGACTACTGGGGAACACTCGTTGACCTACGAAAGTATTTCTTTGTGAAGCCTTTCAGCTTTGCAATGAAGGGTTACTACTATGGAAGGCATGGAAAAGGTTTAGACTACATGTATCCTCTTTTTCTCGGCTACCCCTGGCTCATAAGGGGTTACGACAGATTAGCTTTTACCAATCGTTTTTCACCTGATTATAGCTATGTTGGAATAAACCAGCTTCTTGGCGATCACATGGTCATTGTAAATGCTGAGATACGATTACCTTTTACTGGTCCTGAAAGGCTTACTGTATTCAAATCGAAGTTTCTTTACACCGAATTAGCCCTTTTTGCCGATGCGGGTTTGGCTTGGTTCGAACGTAAAGATATTGCTTTTAATTGGCATCCCGAAACCCCGCTACAGCGAATTCCTGTTGTGAGCGCAGGCTTAAGCCTTCGTATCAATTTATTTGGGATGCTTGTTCTTGAGCCCTTCTATGCCATCCCATTCCAAGCTGGAGGCTTGGATGCTGCATATATAGGACTTAACTTCACACCTGGGTGGTAGGAGGAACAAGGTAAAGCCCCGACCCCGAGCAATCGGGCCTCGGGGCAAGGTTAAAGCCCAGAACCCCGATTCCGACCCCGATGCTTCGGGGTTCGGAATTCGGGGACGGGAAAAGGATAAAGGAACTAAGGGAAAAGGGTAAAGTCACTGATTATGACATCAATTCTAAGCAGTGTTTTATAAAATGTGGAGCTAATATTCAATCCTTTTTGGGTAAGGATGAATGCTTTCCCAAGGGACTATTCTTCTTGGTTTCCAGTTAGCTATTTGGTTTGATGTTTGCCAGGGTATCAACCACTCTCCATTCCGAAAACCAATTTCTGAAACGTTGTAGTTTTCTCGGCCAAATAGTCTTCTTGAATCGGATATAAACTCTTCGAACAGCTTCTGATCTTCCTCGCTAAAAAAGTTTTCCTTCATTTCGTACTCTGCTACTGGAACCACTCGAAAGCGTCTTTTGCCTTTTTTGTAAGGTGTATGAACCCAAAAAAGAATGTATCCAGCATGGGTAATAATTGTTTTAATACCCTCTATTTCAATGTGTACCAATGCAATGGCTCCTCCATTTCTGTACCTAGGGCGTTGGTTCGAAACAAAGTTGCCCAGCGAGAACACGGCAACCCTTCCTTCTGTGCTATCGGTATCGAACGATGCTTCCATCCTTTGTAAAACGTGAGGATGTGAGCCTATTACGATTCTGATACCCAGTTCTTGCATAAATCTAGTAAGTGTTAACTGTTCCATTGAAGGGGTTAGCTGGTACTCGTTGCCCCAGTGCATGAATGCAATAACCTCGTCAACTCCCTTTTCAATAGCTTTAAGGTAGTCGCTACGAATTTGGGCGGTATCAATTAGATTCACTACGGTTGGGTAAGGAACAGGAATGCCATTTGTACCATAGGTGTAGTTAAGCAGGCCTATTCGAATACCATTTTTCTCGAGCACTAAAGGATATGCAGCATCGCGATGTTCTTGATTACGGTATGCACCAGCAAAAGGAACATCCTTGTTTTCAAGAACATCAATAGTTCTGAGGATTCCTCGTTTCCCCCTATCAACAGTATGATTATTAGCAGTAACAAGCACATTTATTCCAGAAAGGGTCAGGCCATCTACAAGCTCATCGGGTGAACTGAACTGTGGGTAGCCCGTAAAGGGCTCACCGGCTAGTGTAACCTCTAGGTTGGCGATTGCAAAATCGGCTCTACTGAAAATGGGTTTTAATGCCGAAAAAACTTCTTCGTAGCAATAAGCCCCTGTTCTTTCGTTATACGCCGAATTTATCTGTGTTTGATGACCCATAACATCACCAACAAACATAAGTGTTATTCCTTGACTTGAGCCCTGAGCTATAACTCTATTAATACTGAAAAGCAATAGAATTAACAAAATATGACTTTTACAAAAACTCATTTACTTCAGATTTTTCTGACAATTATTCAACCTATTGATTTTATAATGAACCTAACCCATGCAAATATAGTCTTTTCCATAAAATATGCTTTACTTTCATCACAAACCAGTTTGTATTCATGCCTTCTAGAGCTATCTTTGCAGATAAGCGAAAATTTAACAATTTGAATTGAATAAATGATTGAATTCGATAAATTTATCCTCGAAAATGGTCTTGTGGTTATTGTTCATCGCGATCGATCGACTCCTTTGGCCACAGTTAATATCCTATATAATGTTGGTTCAAAGCATGAAGACCCAGACCGAACGGGCTTTGCACATCTTTTCGAACATCTTATGTTTGGTGGTTCAGAGAATATTCCATCATACGATGAGCCTGTTGAAAGGGCCAATGGTGAGAACAATGCCTTCACCAGCAATGATATTACAAATTACTACTTAACCCTTCCAACGGCGAATATTGAAACTGCCTTTTGGCTCGAAAGCGACAGAATGCATTCTCTTGCATTCTCTCAGAAAAGCCTTGATATTCAGAAAAGTGTTGTTATTGAAGAGTTTAATCAAAGATACCTGAATCAACCCTACGGTGACGTATGGCTTCTACTTAGACCCTTAGCTTACAAGGTTCATCCATACCGTTGGCCAACCATAGGTGTTAGTACTCAGCATATTGCCGATGCAACCCTTGATGATGTTAAAAAGTTCTTTTTTAATCACTATGCTCCAAACAACGCAGTTCTTTGTGTTGTTGGTGATATTTCAAGTAATGAGGTGAAACGACTTTCAGAAAAGTGGTTTGGACCAATCCAAAACAGAAGGCTAAGCGATGAGATAATTCCACAAGAACCACCGCAATCGGATCACCGAAGACTTGAGGTTACACGAAATGTCCCCTACGATGCAATCTACATGGCTTTTCATATAAGCTATAGAATGCACAGCGATTACCCTGCATCTGACTTGGTAAGCGACCTTCTTTCAAACGGTAAATCTTCGAGGCTACATCAACGGCTGGTAAAGCAGAAGCAGATTTTTAGTAGCATCGATGCGTTTATTACGGGTGATATTGACCCTGGGTTACTTATCGTTAATGGAAGATTGAATCAAGGGATGAACATTGATATTGCTGAAAAAGAGATTATTCATGAATTGAACAACCTCTTTGATGGAGAAATTCTTTCGAGAGAGCTTGAGAAAGTTAAAAACAAGTTCGAATCAACCTATACCTTTGGGCTAACAAATGCGCAAGAAAAGGCAATGTCGCTATGTTACAACGAGATACTTGGTGATGCTAGCCTCATAAACCAAACAGTTGAAACCTACCGAAACGTTTCCCTTGATGACATAAAACGAGTTGCAAATCAGATATTTAGAATTGAAAACTGCTCCACATTGATTTATCGTTCAGAATCCATTAAGAGCTAATACCCGTGAAAATGTTAACTTTAGATAGAAAGATTCCGCCTAAACTTTATGCCATTAAGAATATTAAGGTACCAGCAGCCGATGTTTCTACTTTACCTAATGGCTCAAGACTACTTGTTATTAACGAGGGTGATGTTGAGGTTTGTCGTATTGACCTGATTTTCAATGCTGGATCAAGGTATCAAAATACAAAACTCGAAGCCTCTGCTGCTATGTCGCTGCTTCCTGAGGGAACAAGTAGATTCAGTTCACAGCAGATCTCCGAACACTTCGATTTTTGGGGTTCGTTTATTAGTTCTACAGCTGATAGGGACTTCGGTCGGATTTCGGTCTATTCGCTCACTAAATTCTTGCCACAAACCCTAGAGATGATGGAAGAGGTTGTAAAGAATCCATCCTTTCCTAAACCAGAACTTGACCTTTGGTGCAACAGAGGGAAACAAAGCCTTGTGGTTGAGTTAGATAAAACCTCAACCTTGGCTCGGATGGAGTTTTTTAAGAATATTTTTGGTTCAGAGCATCCCTATGGTACTTTTGCATTGCCCACTGATTATATCAATGTTGATAGGGAAGGGGTTGTGAGTTTTTATCGGGAAAACCTTGGTTCAACCGATGCAACAATTGTCCTATCGGGCAGGGTGAGCACTAAAGAAATAGCTTTGGTTGAAAAGCATTTTGGCACTAAAAAATGGGGGCAAACAAATCCGAAAAGAATTGATACACTAATAAATGGAATTAATTCCAGGGGACATTTTTTTGTTGAAAAAAGCAATGCCGTTCAATCGGCTATCCGAATCGGAAAAGAGCTATTCACCCGATCGCATCCCGATTATCCAAGGATTATTGTAGTGAACACCATTCTAGGAGGGTATTTTGGCTCTCGTTTAATGAAGAATCTTCGTGAAGATAAAGCCTTTACATACGGAGTAAATTCTTTTGTTTCTTCATATAGAGATAGAGGATTTTTTGTTATTGCAACAGAGGTGGGATCAAAGTACACTCAACAAGCCCTTGATGCAATTCGTTTTGAATTAAACCGTTTATCTAATGAAATCATTTCTGAGGAGGAGTTAAATACTGTCAAAAGTTTCCTTTTAGGCGAAATTTTAAGAAATTTCAATGGACCTTTTCAAAGTGCTGATGCAATGATTAACCTGTTACTTTATAACAACTCAGATTTCAGCCATTTTCAAAGTGTTATTGACACGATAAATTGCATTACACCTGCTGAAATAATGGAACTAGCAGGCAAGTGGCTAAATTACGATAGTATGGTTGAGTGTGTTGCTGGTTCCGCAAACCCATTCCCTTACTAGGATTTTATTAATCCTCAAAAAAAAACGTTTATTGAAGCATGAAGTTGTTTGTAAGCATATTAGTGGTATTCGTTTTATGTTCAAACGCTTTTGCTCAGGGTGATGTAACTAAACCTCTTCCGCCGATGTTTGAGGTACTTTCGCTCGATCCTGCAACAGGCATTCCAACATTGACATGGACTCCACCTGAAAGCGACTTTGTTCATCCCGACCCAACTGGTTATATCATTTACATTCCCCATGAAAGCGGTGGCTGGTTTCCATATCATTTCCTTGATCCCGATGTTACATCTTTCACCGACTTAAACAATTCGGGCCTGAAAAAGACAGTTAGCTATAGGATAGCTTCAAATGGAGAAACTGAACCTAGCCCACAAACCCCTGAGCACTCCTCAATACTGCTAACAGTTCAATTCGACTCCTGCTCAAACAGTTTAAATCTATCTTGGACCCATTACGTGGGTTGGGGCGACTTGGTGGTAGGTTACGAGATTTATATGGGAAGTACTCCTCAATGGTTGAACCATTCTCATGTGGGCTCGGCATCGGATACCGATAATTCTATTAACCTTTCAGTCGATTTTAATACAACCTACTACTTATATGTTATGGCCAAAAAGCTAAATAGTAGCCTTTATTCTTGTTCAAATCAGGTTGAAATCTCGACGAAGGTAGCCCGTGAACCCGATTTCATGGAAATCGATTCTTTGGTGGCAAGCGATATTGGAACAAACATTTTCTTTCGTATTGACACCCTAACCGAATTCAGAAATTTTTCGTTAGTGCGATGGGAGTCAAGCGATTCAATATCCTCTTTGGGTACAGCAACAAGTGTTCTTTCTTTCTCCAACCCCAAAATCAAAC
>CAYZSD010000049.1:0-21507 GCA_964481075.1 uncultured Rikenellaceae bacterium
GCAAAGACAATTACATATAAAGATATTACAATTGAACCAAATCGTGGAGATATTTGTGCACACGATGGAAGGCTACTGGCTACTTCTGTTCCTTACTACGAAATAAGGATGGATTTACGAGCAGCGGGGTTAAAGGATGATATTTTTTACTCGAGCATTGACTCGCTTGCTATCTGCCTATCGAATTTTTTCAGGGATAAGTCGCATTACTCCTACAAATCGGAATTGGTGAACGCACGCAAATTTGCCCGTAACAACAGGTACTATCCAATCGGTTCAAGATTAGTTAACTATATTGAATTGCAGGAAATTAAGCAGTTTCCGTTGTTTAGATTAGGAGAAAACAAAGGGGGATTCATACCAGTTCAAGTTAACAGACGTATTAGACCCCATGTAAGCCTTGCGGCAAGAACAATCGGAAGCGTAAACGAAGGAGGTGTTGCTGTTGGCATTGAAGGAGCCTACGATTATGTTCTGAAAGGTAAAGCAGGTGTGAGCTATAGGCAGAGAGCTACAGGAAACATGTGGCTTGAGGTTAGCAGTTCGTTGCAGGTTGAACCTCAGGATGGGATGGATATTATCACTACACTTGATGTTACTCTTCAGGATGTAGCAGAAAATGCATTAAGAGAGCAGCTAAGGAAGCACGATGCTGGACATGGGACAGTTATTTTGATGGAGGTAAGAACGGGAGATGTTAGAGCAATAGCGAACCTAAGAAGGAATAAGGATGGTTCATATTCTGAGGCGTTTAACTATGCCATTGGAGAGGGCGCAGAACCAGGCTCTACCTTCAAGGTTGCAACTCTAATTGCCTTGCTTGAAGATGGTTACGTTTCCCTTGAGGACACTGTTGATACCAAAAGGGGACAAACTAAATTCTACGATAAGACAATTACCGACTCCAGGGAAGGCGGATATGGTAGAATTACTGTTAGAGAAGCATTCGAACTTTCTTCGAATGTTGCAATGGCCGACCTTGTTACAAGGCATTACCGAGGAAAAGAGAAGGAGTTCATTGATAGGTTGTACTCACTGAACCTTAATCAACCTCTTGATATTCCAATAAAGGGTGAGTCGAAACCATACATCAAATACCCGGGAGATCCCCTTTGGTCAGGAGTAACACTTCCAATGATGAGTATAGGTTATGAGGTGAAGCTTTCTCCTTTACAGATACTTACACTGTACAATGCCATTGCAAATAACGGCAAAATGGTTAAGCCTCGATTTGTACATTCAATTGAAAGGCACGGACAAACGGTAAGGACTTTCCGTACAGAAGTTATTAATCCTTCGATTTGCTCAAGAAGAACTTTGAATCGGGTGAAGGAGGTGTTGGAGGGTGTAGTTGAAAATGGTACAGCAAAAAATATTAGCAATAAAAACTACAAGATTGCAGGGAAAACAGGCACCGCACAAATTGCTAGGGGAGCAAAAGGGTATAGGGATGAAACGGGTGTTGGTTACCAGGCGTCGTTTGTTGGATATTTTCCAGCCGATGACCCAAAATTCTCATGTATTGTTGTGGTTAATTCTCCTTCACGGAGTGTTTACTATGGTAATCTTGTTGCTGGCCCAATCTTTAAGGAGATAGCCGACAAGGTTTATGCCACAAACCCTGAATGGTTTCCTGTAGTTAGCAGGAGACCGAAACTGAAAGAACTTCCTGAATCGAAATGTGGATACAAGCCAGATTTACAGAACGTATTTTACGATTTAAAGATACCTACATCCGATGAAGTGCCAGGAGATATTTGGGTGAGTACCAGAAGATCAGACGAAAAGGTTGAATTTAGAAGAAAACCAGTAATAGACAACTTGGTACCTGACGTTACAGGAATGTGCCTTAAGGATGCACTATACCTATTGGAGAATTTAGGGTTGAGGGTTCAGGTAAGTGGGCGTGGAGCAATAAGAAGTCAATCAATTTCGCCTGGTGTGAGGGCTCGCAACGGTGATAGAATAGTTCTAGAAATGACAATGAACTAGCAAAATGATGAAGAGTTTAAGTGAACTGCTGAACGGACAAGAATTAATTGAGGTTGTGGGAGATTTCAACCCAATTATCTCTTCGTTGGCCTTTGATTCAAGAGAAGTGGGAAACGACATTCTTTTCTTTGCCATTCGTGGTACCCAAACCGACGGCCATTCATTCATTGAACAAGCTATTGCAAAAGGGGCAGCAGCGATAATCTGCGAGGATTTCCCTGAAACATTTCAACCAACGGTGTGCTACATTAAAGTGGCTTGTTCGTCATACACAATGGGGAAAGTTGCTTCAATTTTTTATGATTTCCCTTCCAGCAAGTTAAAACTGATAGGTATTACCGGGACAAATGGTAAAACTACAACAGTTACTGTACTCTATAAACTTGTCAATCAATTAGGAGGAAAGTCGGGATTAATCTCAACAATTGCTTGCTTTATTGGCGATGAAAGAATTCCGAGCACACACACAACCCCTGACACACTTTCGCTTAACAGGCTTCTAAAGAGGATGGTTGACGAGGGTTGTACTCATTGTTTCATGGAGGTTAGCTCCCACTCGGTAGTTCAAAACCGTATTGCTGGATTAATGTTTGCAGGAGGCATATTTAGCAATATTACCCACGATCACCTCGACTATCATAAAACATTTGCTGAATATATTAAAGCAAAAAAAATGTTCTTCGATGGCCTAAGTTCCAGCGCTTTTGCACTAACCAATGTTGATGATAGAAACGGAAGAGTGATGATACAGAATACGAAGGCAAAGGTTTATACTTATTCCCTTCGAAGCATGGCCGACTTTAGATGTAAAATAATTGAACATCAGTTCGATGGAATGCTTCTTAGTGTTGATGGTATTGAGTTTTGGAGCAGGCTAATAGGTGGCTTCAACGCCTACAATCTATTAGCAGTTTATTCAGCTGCAAGGCTCATTGGATACGAAAAGGATGAGATCTTGAGAATTTTGAGCTTGATTGAGCCCGTTAGTGGTCGTTTTGAACACGTTAAATCGCCAAATGGAGTGATCGCTGTGGTTGATTACGCTCATACTCCCGATGCTCTTGAAAATGTTATTTCAACAATCTCAAAAATTCTACCGTCAGATAATAAGCTTATTACAGTGATTGGGGCAGGAGGTAATAGGGATAAAACAAAACGCCCAGTCATGGCACAGGTAGCAGTTCAAGGAAGCAATCTGGTAATCCTAACATCTGACAATCCAAGGAACGAGGATCCAAATGAAATTATCAATGACATGAAACAGGGTGTTAGTGCGGCAGAGATTGGTAAAGTGTTAACGATTACAGATAGAAGAGACGCGATTAGAGCTGCTTGCTTGTTGGCTTCAGCCGGCGATTTTGTTTTGGTTGCAGGGAAGGGCCATGAGAATTATCAGGAGTTCAATGGAGAGAAGGTTCATTTTGACGATAAAGAGGAAATAGAAAAGATATTTAATACGCTAAAATCATGATTTACTATCTCTTTCAATATCTTCAGAATTACGATTTACCTGGAACAGGTTTGTTTCAGTACATTTCGTTTCGTTCGGGATTAGCAATCATTACCTCACTGGCAATCTCTCTTCTAATAGGAAAGAGGATAATTTACTTTCTTCAGAAGAAGCAGATAGGTGAAGAGGTAAGGAATCTTGGCCTTGAAGGTCAAATGCAAAAAAAGGGTACCCCAACAATGGGTGGAATCATTATCCTGTTTTCTATTGTTATTCCAGTTATTCTCTTTGCCGATATATTCAATATATATGTAATAATGATGTTAGTAACTACCCTTTGGTTGGGGATGGTTGGTTTTGCCGATGATTATATTAAGGTATTCAGGAAGGAAAAGAAAGGGCTTTCAGGAAGGTTGAAGGTATTGGGGCAGGTTAGTTTAGGTCTTTTTATTGGACTAACAATGTATTTAAGTCCCGATGTTGTGGTGAGAGAAAAAGTTGAAAGAGGAACAAGGGTTGAGACCATTGAAGGGTATAACATTGCTGAAATTGAAGGAGTTTCACTCTCACCAAATCAGAAGACGACAAAAACTACAATCCCCTTCTTGAAAAACAATGAGTTTGACTATGAATTTCTTGTTCCTGTCAACGGAAGGTGGTCAAGGAATATAGCCTGGATTCTTTTTGTTGGAGCAGTAATATTTATTGTGACAGCTGTTTCGAACGGTGCAAATCTAACCGATGGGCTTGACGGGCTTGCAACGGGAGTAAGTGCAGTGATTGGTACTACTTTAGGGATATTTGCTTATCTATCAGGGAACGTAATATATGCTGAGTATCTCAATATCATGTACATACCCAGTACTGGAGAGCTTGTTGTGTTTATGAGTGCATTTATTGGAGCAGCAATTGGGTTTTTGTGGTACAACAGCTACCCTGCACAGGTTTTCATGGGCGATACAGGAAGTTTGGCAATAGGAGGCATAATAGCAGTTTACGCAATTCTTATTCGTAAAGAACTTCTCATTCCAATACTATGCGGGATATTCTTTGTTGAAACCTTATCGGTTATGATACAAGTGAGCTACTTTAAGCGAACCAAAAGAAAATACGGAGAAGGGAAAAGGATTTTTCTTATGTCGCCCCTTCATCACCATTACCAAATGAAAGGCTATCCAGAACCAAAGATAGTGACTCGTTTTTGGATTGTAGCAATTATGCTAGCTGTTATTGCTGTTGTAACCCTAAAGATTAGATAGGTATGAACGACAAAGATTTTGAAAAACGTATAGTTATTCTTGGAGGAGGCGAAAGCGGTGTTGGTGCTGCAATACTGGCACAAAAGAAAGGTTTTGAGGTTTTTCTTTCAGATAGTGGAGTAATTAAACCGAGGTATAAGGATTTACTGACAAAGCATAATATTTCATGGGAGGAGGGATGCCACACAGAGGCGTTAATATACAATGCATTTGAGGTGGTAAAATCACCTGGAATACCTGACAAGAATTACATTGTTCAGGAGCTGATAAAACGGGGTATTCCGGTTATCTCTGAGATAGAACTTGCTGGACGTTACACTAATGCAGTAAAGATTTGCATCACAGGTAGCAATGGTAAAACAACAACAACGACCCTTATTCATCACATGATGGAAAAGGCAGGTTTAAATGTTGGACTTGCAGGGAATGTGGGTCGAAGTTTTGCTCTGCAAGTAGCAGAATGCAACTATGATTACTATGTCATAGAACTTAGTAGCTTTCAGCTTGATGGAATGTACACCTTCAAACCCGATATAGCTATCCTTTTGAATATTACCCCCGATCATTTAGACAGGTACGATTACAAAATGGAAAACTATGTCAATTCTAAGTTCAGAATAACCCAGAATCTTTCGGAAGATGAATGTTTCATTTTTTGCTCCGACGATGAGGTAACAACTGAGCACCTGAAACAAATAATACTTAAGGCGCAGGTTTTACCATTTTCTCAAAAAAAGGAAGAGGGTCAAACAGCTTTTCTTAGGGACTCGAGCATGTTTATTAACTACCATAATAGCGATTTTGGAATGTCAATTAACGATCTGGCTCTGAAAGGAATACATAATGTTTACAACTCTATGGCTGCTGGAATTGCAGGACATGTACTAAATATCCGAAAAGAGGTGATTAGGGAAAGTTTGTCTGATTTTCAGGGTGTTGAACACAGACTTGAGCCAGTTTTAACCATAAGGGGAGTACAATATATTAACGATTCAAAGGCAACTAATGTCAACTCTGCATGGTATGCCCTTGAAACCATGAAGACTCAAGTAGTTTGGATTGCAGGTGGAACAGATAAAGGGAATAATTACAACGAGTTAATGGAGGTTGTGAAAGAAAAAGTAAAAGCACTGATATGCTTGGGAGTGGATAACACAGCATTATTAGATGCTTTTTCAGAAGTTGTACCCATAATAGTACAAACTCAGTCAATGCAAGATGCTGTAACGCAAGCGTATCGTTTAACATCGCCTGGTGAAACGGTATTGTTATCGCCAGCCTGTGCTAGTTTCGATTTATTTGAAAATTTTGAGGATAGAGGTCGTCAGTTTAAGCAAGCTGTAAGAAATTTATAAGGTAATATTAAATGGAAGGATTATTTAGCAAGTATTTCAAAGGGGATAAAGTCATTTGGTTGATAGTGATTTTACTTTCAATCATCTCGTTACTTGCAGTTTATAGCTCTACAGGGTCTTTAGCTTATAGGTTCCAGGGGGGTAATACAACACACTATTTTCTAAGACAATTTAGTTTTATTCTCGCTGGACTAATTGTAATATTCCTAACCCATTTGATATCCTACAAGGTATATTCCCCAATATCACCCGCTCTTCTTTACATTGCCATACCCTTACTTGCCGTTACACTTCTTTTCGGTACAAACATAAATCAGGCTGCTCGATGGTTGGAAGTTCCAGGTTTAGGTATAACTATTCAAACTTCAGATTTTGCAAAATTGGCTCTCATAATGTACCTCGCTCGTGTGCTTTCGATTCAAAATACACAAGAGAGCGAAGTGAAAAAAGTCTTTTTTTCAATAGCTACACCAATAGTTCTAGTGTGCTTGCTAATTCTTCCTGCAAACTTCTCAACTGCATTAATGCTAGGTGTAATAAGTTGGATTATGCTATTTATCGGGCGGGTTAACCTTAAATTCCTTTTCGGCCTAACAGGTATTGCCGTTGTTTTCCTTGCTGTTTTCATATTCGTTGTTCTGCAAACAAGCACAATTAGCAGAGTTCAAACATGGAAGAACAGGATAGAAAACTTTAGTAAATCGGAGGGTGGCGAGAACTATCAGGCCCAGCAATCAAAAATCGCAATTGCAACAGGGGGACTAATTGGTAAGGGACCTGGTAATAGTACACAACGAAACTTCTTGCCCCACCCATACTCCGATTTTATCTATGCAATTATTGTAGAAGAGTATGGGGTAATTGGTGGTGTTGTTATCCTACTACTTTACCTCATTCTTTTATTTAGAACAGGTCTGATTGTAAAGAAGGCACAACGGACTTTCCCCGCTTTTTTAGCTGTTGGGTTAACGTTAGTTATTGTTTTCCAAGCATGGGTAAACATGGCAGTTGCTGTCAATCTAATTCCAGTTACAGGACAACCATTACCTTTAGTAAGTATGGGTGGTACATCAATGATTTTTACTAGTGTTGCAATAGGTATCCTTTTAAGTATAAGCCGAAGTCAAAGTAAATCAGAACTATTCGATGGAGAAGAAATGCCTAAAGGTGATAGTTAGTGGAGGAGGTACGGGTGGTCACATTTTTCCTGCTATCTCAATAGCCAATGCTCTGCGGGATGAAGTTCCCAACGTTGAGATTCTCTTCGTTGGGGCTGAGGGTCGTATGGAGATGGAAAAAGTACCCAATGCTGGGTACCCCATTGTTGGATTACCAGTTGTTGGTCTTCAAAGAAAGTTAACGGCAAAGAACTTGCTTCTTCCATTTAAACTCATTTCAAGCTTGCTGAAGGCTACAAGAGTTGTGAAAAGTTTTAAACCCGATGTTGTTGTTGGGGTTGGTGGTTATGCAAGTGGCCCAATACTAAGGGTTGCACAAGGAATGGGAATCCCAACATTAATTCAGGAACAGAATTCCTATGCAGGCGTTACAAATCGGTTACTTGGGAAAAGAGCAAAAGCAATATGTGTTGCATACGAAGGAATGGAGAAATATTTTCCATCAGATAAAATAGTTCTAACAGGTAATCCGGTAAGGAAGGGATTCGATAAGGTAGATGAGCTAAGGAAGGACGCATACGATTTCTTCGGAATACCCTTTGAAAATAGGGTTGTGCTTGTAATCGGTGGAAGTTTAGGCGCAAGAACAATCAATCAAAGTATATTAGATGGAATCGAGGTTTTGGCAAAGCAAAATGATGTAACACTTCTCTGGCAAACGGGTAAGCTATATCACGATGCTATTATGTCCAAATTAGAGGATATGAACTTCACGAATATTAAGGTTTTCGACTTTATCAATAGGATGGACCTTGCGTACGCTGCCTCAAATGTAGTGGTTTCAAGAGCGGGTGCTTGCTCAATTTCGGAACTTTGTTTGGTTGCAAAACCCTGTATCCTAGTACCATCACCTAATGTTGCAGAAGATCATCAAACAAAGAATGCGATGGCATTGGTGAAAAAAGGGGCAGCTTTAATGATTGCAGACAATGAAGCACCAAGATGTCTGGTTGACGGAATTGTCGAACTCCTGAACAACGAGGAAAAGCAACAAGAATTGTCGAGAAATATTAAAAATCTTGCATTAACTAATTCTGATAGAGTTATTGCCAGGAAAGTAATTGAGATAGCAGTTAAGTAACTTGTGGTTGTATTGATGGAACTAGAGAAGTTTAAACGAGTCTATTTTTTAGGTATCGGGGGCATTGGAATGAGTGCCCTGGCTAGCTATTTCGCCCGATTAGGTAAGCAAGTTGCTGGCTATGATAGTACCCCATCGGCTATCACCAAGATGCTTCTGAGTGAAGGTATTTTGGTTAATCATCATGATGCAATTGAAGTTATTCCCTTAGAGTTTATTAATAATCAAGACGATACGCTTGTTGTCTATACCCCAGCTATTCCTTTATCAAGCATACAGCTTAACTTCTTTACTGCAAGACAAGCACCAATTTACAAGAGAGCGCAAATACTAGGTTTCATTGCTAATGAGTACACAACTGCTGCAGTGTCAGGAACACATGGAAAAACAACGACAACAACCTTACTCACTCATCTTCTTTCGCAAACACCTCAAGGGTGCGATGCATTTCTAGGTGGCATTTCTAAGAATTTTTCGAGCAATCTTGTGCTAAACGACCGTGGTGCTAATCGAATGGTCGTTGAGGCCGATGAGTTCGATCGTAGTTTTCATTGTTTAACGCCCCAGCTGGCCATTGTTACATCAGTCGATGCCGACCACCTCGATGTATATGGCTCACATCATGAGGTTAAGCTTGCTTTCAATAAGTTTATTGAAAATATTTCAGAAGGCGGTATCCTGATTATCAAGAAAAACATTGAAGGGGTTGGGTGCGAGAATCAGAATATCAGTAAGTACACCTATGCAGCATTCGAAGAGGCCGATTTTTATGCGATAAACGTAAGCCAAAGTTCTGGTTTCTATTCATTTGATTTAATCACCCCTTTTGGGTGTATAGTAGATTTGAGCCTTGGCATACCTGGTCAATATAACCTTGAAAACGCTGTTGCAGCTTCCGCCGCTGCATTGGTTTGGGGAATCGAGGTTGATGCCTTGAGAGAGGGTTTAAAGTCATTTATGGGGATACAGCGTCGATTCGATATTCGTTTTCAAGGTAAATCGGTTGTTTATATCGACGACTACGCTCATCATCCCAAGGAGATCGATGCAGCCATTTCATCGGTTAGAGATATTTACCCAAGCCGGAGGCTTACAGGGGTATTTCAGCCACATCTTTACACAAGGACCCAGGACTTCATGGACGATTTTGCTAGGAGTTTAAGTGCTCTCGATGAGGTTATTCTCCTTGATATTTATCCTGCCCGCGAGGAACCAATTCCTGGAGTAACGTCTGAAAGTTTACTGGAAAAAGTAAGCTGTGAGAACAAAACAGTATGTAAACTCGATGAGCTGGTAGGTATTCTTGCAAGCCAAACAATTGATGTTCTCTTAACGATGGGCGCAGGAAGCATCGATAGGGCTGCAATTGAAATAGAGAGTCTTTTAAAAGAAAGGGAAAGCCAATGCTGAGCTGGAAGAAGATAGCTGTTGCTGTTATAAAATGGACATTGCTAGGTGTATATCTGGTGATTTCGCTTGCATTTG
Organism: uncultured Rikenellaceae bacterium; assembly: GCA_964481075.1. Lineage (GTDB taxonomy): Bacteria > Bacteroidota > Bacteroidia > Bacteroidales > Tenuifilaceae > MWFE01. The sequence goes on from CAYZSD010000049.1 coordinate 9,801, forward strand.
TTAATGAAAAAAGTCAACATATTGTTTGCTCAAAGGTTGAGATAATTATTTCTGATAGTCTGGATGTTGGCTTTGTAACAAAGAAAGATGTGCTTAGAACCATCGTAAAGCAGAACGGGAATCTTATAGGAATTCCTTTAAATTCTATTAACACGCATGAAATGGAGGAGAAGCTAAAGGAAATTTTAGCTATAAGAAATGTTGAAGTATATGCAAAGATCGATGGACGAGTTGTTGTTGATGTTGTGCAACGTACACCAATTGTTAGGGTGTTCAATCGACATGGTGAAAGCTACTACATTGATAGCGAAGGTAGAATAATGCCACTCTCCAGCAAATTCACTTCACACGTTTTGGTTGTAAATGGAAACATTTCGGAACCTTTCGATATTGCGCCAAACATTAGAGTAATGGATTGGAAGAGTGTTGATAGTAAGCCAGATCCAATAATTTGTCGCCTATATGAGTTCTCAAGATTCATTACAAGCGACGATTTTTGGAATGCCCAAATAACTCAGATTTATGTTGATCGCGCAAATCATATAGAGCTCATACCTCGTGTTGGATCTCATACAATTCTGCTTGGGAGACTCGACGATTATGAAAGGAAGCTAAAGAATCTTCGACTTTTCTACGAAACAGCACTTCCGCAGGAGGGTTGGAACAAGTATAAACAGATTAACCTAAAATTTAAAAATCAAATAGTTTGCACAAAAAAGTAGCTAGCCATGGAACACAACGATTATGTAGCAGCCATTGACTTAGGAACAACTAAAGTTGTTTCGATTATTGGAAAGAAGACTCCATCTGGGAAATTACAGGTGGTAGGTTTTAGCAAAGCTCCCTCGACAGGCATTAAAAGAGGTGTTGTCCAAAATATCGAGGAAACAGTTAGGTCTATTCAAAGAACGGTTGAGGAGGTTCAACTTAATTCAGAAATAATTATTGACGATGTTTATGTTGGTATTGCGGGTCAACATATAAGAAGCGTTCGCAACAGGGGGTACATCAATAGGAATTCTTCCGATGAAACCATTACAATTGAGGATGTGCAGAAGCTGATTGATGATATGTACAAAATCCCAACTGAAGTAGGAGAGGAGATTCTTCATGTCTTGCCTCAGAATTTCATAGTTGACAACGAGCCTGGCATTAAAAATCCAGTTGGAATGTCGGGACAAAGGTTAGAAGCTAATTTTCATATCGTCATTGGGCATACAGCTTCTGCAAAGAATATTGAGAAGAGCGTAAATAGAGTTGGGTTAAGAGTGAACGACTTAATCCTTGAACCTCTAGCTTCGGCCGAGGCTGTTCTAACTGAAGATGAGAAGGAAGCGGGTGTGGTTTTGGTAGATATTGGAGGCGGTACCACCGATGTAGCAGTGTATTTCGATGGAATAGTTAGGCATACGGCAGTAATTCCTTTCGGTGGAAATGTGATTACCAATGATATCAAGGAGGGGTGTCAGATTCTACTTAGGCAAGCCGAGTCACTAAAAATTCAATTTGGTTCAGCACTCGGCGATATTGCCCCCGATGATAAGATTGTCACTATTCCTGGGATAAGCGGACGGGAACCAAAGGAGATTTCTTTCAAAAGCCTAGCTTATATTATTCAGAGTCGTATGGAGGAGATTATTGATACAGTTTTATTTGAAATAGAAAACTCTGGGTATGCAGAAAAACTTAGTGCTGGTATTGTGCTAACAGGAGGTGGGGCTTTGCTCGATCATTTGCCTCAACTGGTTAACTTTAAAACGGGCTACGATGTTAGAATAGGATACCCAAACGAACACCTTTCAGCAGAATCGCCTAAAGAAATTATTCAACCAACATACTCTACTGCAATTGGATTGATACTTAAGGGTTTCGAACAGATTGAGACCCTTCGAAAGATAAGAGAAGAGAATGGTAAAGAAGTGGAAATAGCTCCTACTGAGCAACAACAGAAAAAGATTGTTAAAAAATCAAGTATTCTCGATTTTTTTCAACGTAAGGTAACGGAAATATTTGAAGAGAAAGATTCTGAAATGTAGTAATACGATTCGAACATAGTAAAAGGCCTTTGCGAATTATTGTTGAACTTAAAAAATTGAAGTCATGCACGATGAATTGATGCCATTTGAATTGCCATCAAAAAAGACTTCCATAATTAAGGTTATTGGAGTTGGAGGTGGAGGAAATAATGCTGTTAATCACATGAATAGGTTAGGCATTAAGGATGTTGATTTTGCGGTTTGTAATACCGATGCACAAGCATTGGCTAGCAGCCCTGTTGAGGTAAAGATACAGTTGGGGTCATCATTGACCGAAGGACGAGGTGCTGGAAATAAACCAGAAATTGGCCGACAGGCAGCCATCGAAAACCTGCAAGATGTTATGGATATTTTGGAGGATGGAACGAAGATGGTTTTCATCACAGCAGGAATGGGTGGGGGAACAGGAACTGGAGCCGCTCCAATCATTGCAAAGGCAGCAAAAGATATGGGTATTCTTACGGTTGCTATTGTAACCATTCCATTCAGAAACGAGGGTAAAAGAAGAATAGAGCAGGCTATTGAAGGGTTAGAAGAGCTTGAAAAACATGTTGATTCTTTGCTCGTTATTAATAACGAGAAGATTAGGGAGATGTATGGCGATTTAAGACTTTCCGAAGCCTTTTCAAGGGCCGACGATGTTTTGGCTATTGCAGCAAAAGGTATCGCAGAGATTATTACTGTGCACGGTTACATTAACGTTGACTTTGCCGATGTTGAGACAGTAATGACTGATAGTGGTGTTGCAATAATGGGCTCAGCAATGGCTTCAGGGCAAGACCGTGCCCTTAAGGCGGTGGAAGCAGCACTTTCTTCCCCACTGCTAAACAACAATAATATCTCAGGGGCTAGGAATATTCTTTTAAATGTTACTTCTGGTATCGATGAGATTACCATGGACGAGATTGGCCAAATTACCGATTACATTCAGGCTGCTGCTGGCGAGGATGCCGATCTAATTTGGGGAAATGGAACCGATCCGCGGCTTGAAGAAAACCTTAATGTTACAATAATAGCAACAGGTTTTGGAACAAATAGTATCCCTGAATTATATGCCAGAAAGAAAAAGGTGGATGTAATTCCCCTCGATGGAAATAAAACAATAAATCGAGAGGTAAACCAACCAATATTTGTGGTGAAAGATAAGCCTACAGGCCCAGCGAAAAAAGAGAAGCCACAAATTGAAAAGATACAAAAGGTGATAGATTTTGAAAGACCTAATAAGGAGCAATTCCCCGAAAGAGTAAAGCAGTCGTTTTTTGAAGAAGAACTCGATTTTCAGGTAACTACCATTAATTCAAAGCAAAAAGAAAAGCTTATTGATGGACCTGTCGTCTATCGCTCCGAACCAACCCCCATTCCTACGAAAGAAAATTTTGATCAAATTGAGAAGGTGCCTGCATATAAACGAAGAAATATTAAACTCGATGACATGAACCCGTCAAGTAAACCCAATGTTTCTAGGTACACATTAAATCAGGAGGATGGCGATATTTTCCTAAGAAGCGACAATGCGTACCTACATGATAATGTTGATTAATTGATATTATTTATTTATTGATGCTAACTACCATACGCTCCAGTAATGTATTTCTCAAGATCTTTGATGGTAAAGTCTTGTTCCTGAATTATTGCATTGACTACATCACCAATCGAAATTAAGCCATGAATCACATTGTTGTCAATTACAGGTAAGTGTCTAATCCTTTTTTGGGTCATCAATGCCATACACTCTGTTAATGTTGTTTGTAGGTTCACAACTAATACGCTTGTTGTCATATAATCAGATACTTTTGATGCTGGCTCGCATCCTTCTTTTAGGATCTTACGCACATAATCACGTTCAGAGAACATACCAACAAGCAAACCATTTTCAATTACCATTAGTGCACCTACATCCTTTGAGGCCATCTCCTTAAGTGCATCTTTGATGGTATCATTTGGGCGTACAAAAAAGAATTGAGTACCCTTCCTCTCAAGTAGTTTTTTAACGGTATTCATGATTTCCAGATTTTTATGTTTATTAAAATAGGTTATATAACATAAGCAAATTTAATTCAAAAAATAAAAATTCCAACTAATTTTGTAAATTTTATAAATAACCTCATTATTAATAAAAAACAATTACCCTAACTCTAACAATATTAGCGACAATGACATTAGAAGAACGGATAAATCAAGAGATTAAGGCAGCAATGATTGCCAAGGAAAAGGTGAGGCTTGAGGCACTTAGGGCTGTAAAAAGCGCAATCCTTTTGGCCAAAACCGAAAAGGGTGGAGGAGATGGTTTAACAGAGGAATTGGAGTTGAAATTACTTCAAAAGCTTGTTAAACAACGAAAAGAATCAGCTGAGATTTACCAACAACAAAATCGTCCAGAACTTGCTGGCAAGGAGTTAGAGGAAGCAGCGGTTATTGAACAGTTTTTGCCCAAGATGATTTCTGATAGCGAGCTAGAGGTAGAAGTATTAAGCATAATCAGGTCAGTAGGAGCAAAAGGCCCAAGTGATATGGGGAAGGTTATGGGTGTTGCCTCAAAAAGTCTAGCCGGCAAAGCCGAAGGAAGAAGTATTGCTGAAAAAGTAAAAACACTTCTTTCAAATTTATAAAATATATATGAATTGCTTTTTGACTTTAATGAAAACATCAACATCAACTATATCTGCTTTTTGGTTTTTACTTCAGTTAATAATACTTCTTTTTGCTCAAACGGGGGTTTCACAAGTAGTACTTCCACCTGAAAAGCCAAAACTGGTTGTAAAGGTAATCGTAAGTCAAATGCGTTATGATTACCTTCAACGTTACGCATCAAAGTTTTCAGACGATGGTTTTCTACACCTAATGAAGGAAGGGGCGTTTTGTAGGAACGCTAGATACAACTACATGCTCACTCAATCGCTTCCAGGAATAGCCACCATATCAACTGGAGCTTCTCCAAGTGTTCATGGAATTGTTTCAAACCAATGGTTTTCAAGGCTAACAGGTCAGGAGGTTGATGCTGTTGCTGATGATAAAGTTAATACTACAGGAGGTAGCTTTGCCAGTGGTAAGTATTCGCCCAAGCAACTAATAACTAGCACTCTAGGAGATGAGCTGCGATTGCTCGACTCAAGATCGAAGGTTATTTCAGTATCGCTTGAGCCAGGACAAGCCGTTATTGCTGGGGGACATAATCCAACCGGGGTTTTTTGGATGGATAGGGAGAGGGGGAAGTGGATAACCAACACCTACTATGCCGAGAGCCTACCTGCTTGGGTTGACTCATTGAACGCTAAGGGGTTTGCAGATATCTACTTAAATCGGGACTGGAATCTTTCCAACCCTTTAAACGAGTATCTCGAGGCTGACACCATAGGTCTAAAAGATACAAATGCAAGGAGGAGGATAATGGACAAGTTGAAGAACTTGGTCTCAGGTATTGTTCAGCAGAAAAAGCCTACCCGCGATTATTCACCCCTACTCGAAACACCTTTTGGCATAAACTATACTAAGGATTTAGCAATAGCTGCAATTGTTGGTGAGGGTTTAGGAAGAGACGATTATACTGATATCATAACCATTACTCTTACCCCCACTAGAACCATTGGCCAGAACTACGGCCCCTATTCCATTGAAATGGAAGACACCTTTATTAGACTCGACAAGGAGATGGGCCATTTCATTTCGTTTCTTAACTATCAGGTAGGCAGGCAAAACTACATTCTTATTCTTACCTCCGACCAGGGAGTTGCAACATCTCCAGAGTACCTCGAAAAGGCAAAAATTCCAGGAGGATATTTCGATCCTCGACAGGCCACGGCTTTGCTGGGAAGTTACCTTAATATAGTCTATGGCTCTGGAAACTGGATAATTGGTTATCATGAGAAGCAGATATATTTGAACCGACGCCTTATTGAGGACTCAAACCTGAATCTTCGAGACGTACAGGATAGAGTGGCAAATTTCATGTTACAATTTACAGGTGTTGCCAATGTGGCAACAGGTTATTCACTTCAATCGGCCAGTTTCACAAGTGGCATATTCGAGAAGTTTCAGAATAGCTACAACCAGCGACGATCGGGTGACGTGATAATTAATCTCGAACCAGGCTGGGTTGAAAGGAATGGAAAGGTTACCTCCGCCAATTCCCCTTACAGCTACGATGCACATGTACCCTTAATATGGTATGGCTGGAAGATGAAGCGAAGGCAAATATTATCCCCCATCGATATGTCCGAAATTGCCCCAACTCTTTCAACTCTCATAGGAATAAGTTGGCCTAATGGTGCAACCGGTAAACCTATCAGAGAGCTGCTCGATTAACCATAGTTTGTTATAAAAGATTTATCTTTGTACCGAAAATCTTTTCAGATTTTGAGCTAAAATGAGTATTGATACATTTGAAAAAAGTTGGATCTAAACGACAACATACTTCAGAGGATTAGGGAAATCATTGGAGATAATGCAGAGAACTTTAGCATTCTAGAACATCAGGTAGATGTTAGCATTCAAATGGAGTACTTTGAGTTTTCCCGAAATCAAGTTGTTGACCTATCCTTTGACGACTTGATTCCCAAATTGGATTTATTTCAAAGCCCTGACGTTGATATCGAAACCAAAAAGAAGATGTTGGTTCAACTTGCATCATTCGATAAGCCAGAAGCATACAGAGCACTTGAGAAACTAGCTGTAAATCCACCCTCCGACATTAAAGATTGGGTCTCAATGGCACTTCACGAAAGTAGAATGTTACTGGAAAGTAGACTTATGGAGGAGCAGCAAGTTTTTATTTCAACGGGACTTGGAGGCAAAGGGCTAAAGCTAAGGTATTTTGTTGTTGTTTTCTCCAGTAGCAACTTAGAATTTACTCAAACACAAAAGAACTTGATTTCAAGCGAGTTTGAATTTTTCTTGAGACGTTTAAATTGCGAACTTGAAACGATAGATTTCAATAAGAATTATGCTGCATTAATCGCACTAGTACCCTTAAGTGTACCCGTAAGGCAACCCTTCCAATTGGCGATTGACGAGTGTAACACATTGGGGCAATTTCTCCAGAAAGAGTTTATCATTACAAATGTTAAAATTCTTACTGATACTGATATTGAGGATGTTCTAAATTCAGCAGGCTTAGAAGAAGAATAAGAAAAGCTACCTTATGAGCAAGATAGCTTGATGGTACTTTGGTATTAAAATTTTGGTTATCTGTTACTTTTCCCCAAGGTCATCAAAACTAATTGTTGTGAGTTCACCTTGCATTTCAACACTTTCCTCGTCAGCAGGTGCTTGGTAAGCAACAATTTCGCCTTGATTGGTTTTGATGAAATCTACTACTTCTGACAGACCCTCAACAAATTTTTCGAAATCTTCTTTGTAGAGGAAAATCTTATGCTTTTCAAAAAAGAATTTACCTTCCTGACCAATGCGCTTTTTGCTTTCAGTAATGGTTAGGTAAAACTCATCCTGACGGGTGGCTTTAACATCAAAAAAATAAGTTCTCTTTCCTGCCCTAACAACTTTTGAATAGATGTCGTCTCTTTCTGCTCTCTCAAACCCATCATGGTTATTTAGTTCTTCCATTATAGTTGTTTTTTTAGTGTTAAAAATGTTGCGATAATCAAAACCCAAAAATATAAAAAATTATTATTAACATAAAATTTGTTCAATATTTTATCAGACAAGGATTTTTTGGTTTTGTAAAGCCAATTTTTGGGTTTATCTTTGACACCGAAAAGTGCATCATGCGTTCTTAAGATGATAAGTAGAAGATTACTAAGGATCAAAACCCTTCAAATACTTTTTGCCTACTATCGAGGTGAAAACAATTCGCTTACCCTAGCCGAAAAAGAACTTACCTTTAGCATCAAGAAAGCTTACGACCTTTACTATTATCTTTTCTTGCTGCTTCTCGACCTCAGGTTATACGCCGACAAAAGAATTGAACTGGGTAAACAGAAAAGAATACCAACCGAAGAAGACCTTAACCCTAATACGCGGTTTATTGATAACAAGGTTTTTGGTTTAATTGAAGATAATTTTCAGCTAAAAAAGTATCTTCATGAAAATAAATTGAGTTGGGTTAACTATCCAGAGCTAATCAAACTTCTTTTTCAAAGGGTTACAACCTCTGAGTATTATGGTAAGTACATGAATAAAAGCGAGATAGATTTTACTGCTGAAAAACAACTTCTCGTAAGTATATTAACAAAGGAGATTGTCGATTTCGAGGATTTAGAACAGTGTCTTGAGGAGCAGAGTATTTACTGGAACGATGACCTGGAATTCATTGCTGGAATGGTTGCAAAAACCATCAAACGGTTTACTCCCTGGCAGCCAACAAGTACTCCATTGATGCCAATGTATAAAAATCAGGAAGATGAAGGTTTCGCACCCCGTTTACTTCGGAAAGTAATACTAAACCATAACGAGAATATTAAGATTATTGATAGCTTCACTCAAAACTGGGATGTTGATAGGATTGCTAGCATGGATACTTTGATAATGGAGATGGCAATCACAGAAATTTTGGAGTTTCCAGCAGTACCTGTTAAGGTTAGCTTCAATGAGTATATTGAACTGAGTAAGTATTATAGCACCGATCAAAGTAGCACTTTTATAAATGGTGTTCTCGATAAAATTATTGCGAGCCTGCGTAAGGATAAGTTGATTCAGAAGCAAGGGAGGGGGTTGCTTGGTGAGGAAGATTTCAACTTATCCAGTTAGTGTATCGTTGGTTTTATGTATTATAGTTTTTTAAATGCTAAGGTATAGTTTTGTTTTAATTATTCTGCTCTCTATTCTTTCTTCCTGTGTTTTTAATAAACAGAATGAGAGCGAGAGAGATGATTCTGACTCCTATATTGAGGATGGTAGGGAGAAGCATTCGCAGCTTGTTTACGATAAAGACTTTCACGATTTTGGCACAATTAAGCATGGTGAGGTTGTTTCGTACAGCTTTGGTTTTACTAATACTGGGAATATTCCTCTTGTTATTCAGGATGTGATAGTTGGATGTGGATGTACTAAACCAAAGTTGAGCAAGAAGATTTTAAAACCTAACGAATTGGCAACCATGGAGATTGTTTTTGATAGCAAGGGGTGGCTGGGGGTTCAACATAAGTCTGCAACCATAGTTTCAAACGGTATTCAGCCACGTAAATCGGTAACAATAAAAGTGAACATAGTTAATTAATTAAAAACCAATAAAACAAAAAAGATGAATAGTTTATTTGTTATGCTCAATCAGCAAGCTACAGGAATGGATTTCCAACCATTTATTATGATTGCTCTACTAATCGTGGTCTTCTACTTCTTTATGATAAGACCTCAATTGAAAAGGCAGAAAGAACTTCGCAAATTTCAGGAGGCAATAGCTAAGGGTGATAAAGTAATCATTGCTGGAGGAATATTTGGGAAAGTATTTGAGGTAAACGATGAGCATACAGTTGTTGAGATATCTGATAATGTAAGGGTTAAGGTTGTGAAAAGCACAATTTTAAGGGATCAGTCCGACCTTCAGCAGAAATAGTTTCTTCTAGCTCTAAGCTAGGCAAGTATATTGACTTTCAACAATGTGTTGGTAGCACACAAACACCAGTATTTCTTTGGATACAAGCGTACTAAAGCAAATAGGTAAGGCTATCTCACGCGAAAAAGCCAAGTGGAATCAGAAATTAGTCGTTTTTACCTTTTTTCTGGTTATCGCTACTGTTTTGTGGTATTTAAACAAGTTAAGCTACGAGTATTCAACCGAATTATCATATCCAGTTCGATTTGAGAACTTTCCAAAAGGAAAGGTACTAGTCGGAGATCCACCTAGAACAATAAATCTAGTTGTAAAAGCCTATGGATATACCCTATTAAGGTATAAATTGATTGCCCCACTTTCTCCACTAGTTGTTGATATTCAGCAAGTATCAATGAGTAAGTTGGGTGATTCCGATACCAAGGTTTTTATGCTTACCTCAAGAATCAGGGGTGGGCTTGCCAATCAGCTTAGGGGCGAAGTTCAACTCGAAGGTATTAAGCCCGATACATTGTTCTTCGAATTTACAACTCGAATAGAAAAAAAGGTTAGGCTAAACCCAAATTTGCATATAACCTACGATAAGCAGCACATGCTCTCGGGTCCAATAGTATTAAGCCCCGATAGCATAACAATCAGTGGACCCCAATCGTTAATCGATACGATTAACTCGATAAATATTCCATTAGAGCGTTTCGAAAAGCTTAACTTCACTTCAGAAAGATTGGTGTCTATACCTACAATTCATCAGGTTAGCTTTTCTCACCGTAGGGTAACCATAATTGTACCTGTCGAAAAGTTTACTGAGGCAAGGGTTGATGTTCCTGTTGAGGTTAAAAATGCTCCTGACAACATTCGTTTAATTATTCTGCCTCGAACAGTTGTTGTTAAGTGTAACGTTGCGATTAGCCAGTACGCTAACCTGAGTAACCGTCAGTTTCATGCATATATCGACTATAATGATATTGTAAGTTCGTTTGATAATACGTTGCGTGTAAACATTATAGCAAGGATGCCTTTTGTATCAAACATCGACTTTGAGCCTAAATACATTGAGTACATTATTGAGCAGATATGATGCTTAAGGTGGGAATTACAGGTGGAATAGGAAGCGGCAAAAGTGTTGTTTCATCAATTTTTTTGTCGATGGGTTACCCTGTATATGATGCCGACCACAATGCGAAAAGGTTAATGAACAGTCATCCAGCTTTAATTCATAGGATTAAGAGTACTTTTGGTGATAGCATTTATAATGATAAGGGTTTAGACAGAAAAGTTTTAGCCCAATTGGTTTTCAATAACCCAGAAAAACTAAGTGAACTCAATGGCATTGTTCATCCTGCAGTTGCTCAAGATTTTGAGGAGTGGGTTACAATGCACCAAGACAAAAGCATAGTGTTCAAGGAGGCGGCTATTCTATTCGAGAGTGGGGCATACAAGAATCTGGATAGGATTATTGGAGTGTTAGCCCCTTTAGATCTAAGAATTGAAAGGGTAATGAATCGAGACGGAACGTCAAGGGAGGAGGTTGAAAGAAGAATAGCAAATCAAATTACTCAGGATGAAATTCAAAGTAGGTCGCATTTTATCATTACGAATAGTAAGGAAAACCTTTTACTCCCTCAAATTGTTATGATTATTGAAGGGTTAAAAGCAATGGTGAAAGACGATAGCTACAAGAAAAGTTAATTGTTATGGCAAAGTATGGAAAGTGGATTGGTGGAGGGCTAGGATGGGTTTTACTTGGTCCCATTGGAGGTATCGTTGGGTTTGCCCTAGGATCCATTATTGATAGTAGCGAAACAACTATTTATACAGGACAAACTAGTAGGAATAGTTTTCTTGTGAGCCTTCTTGTGCTTGTAGCAGAGGTCATGAGGGCTGATGGTAAAGTGCTCAAGTCGGAGCTCGATTATGTTAAGCAGTACTTCCTAACAAATTTTGGAACCGATGCTGCACGCGAAGCGATGATGCTGCTCCGCGATATCCTCAAACAGAAAGTTCCTATTAAGGATGTTAGTCAGCAGATCCGAGATAACATGGACTATCCCTCAAGACTTCAGCTTCTTCACTTCCTTTTTGGGATAGCTAATGCAGATAGAATTATCCATCCTAACGAACTGAAAATTATTTCCGATATTTCATCCTGGTTGGGAGTTTCGAGTGG
>CAYZSD010000050.1:0-21380 GCA_964481075.1 uncultured Rikenellaceae bacterium
CCGTCGAGCACCTGGGAGAAGCTGGGCAGGAGGCCATCGGAGGGGGTTTGCTGCACTACAATACCTTGTACTTGGTTTAGAACAGGTTGACAGAATACATCATAAGGTATATTCTCCTCTGGATAGAACCACCCTCCATATCCATCGCAAATATAAGTTTCAAAAAATATATCAACTGTAGTTGTCTTATATGCACCAATAAGTAATGACCAAATTGTCTCGCTTCGGTCAAACCAATCTCGTCCCTCCTTCCATCTGCTCGCCCTGTAATGCGCAATATACGCCATGGGATTCAAGTAGAGAATGGATGCTAAACACATCGCTTGGTTAACCAAAAACATAGTGTTGTAAACACCTCTTACTAAATTTATAACATCTACAAAATGTTGATCATTAAAGTTGTTGGCTAAAGATGGGTTCTTCACTATAAAATTCGAACCAATAAAACGCCAATGTACAGGAGAATTCTCTAATGCTGTAATGTTGATGTGTGGGATAGTTGTAGGGTACGAGTTAATCTGAGTAATCTTGGTACTATTAGGAACAAGTTCCTGTACAACAGACTGATCTCCTCCGATTAATGTTAATACAACATCATTATTAATCAAACTCTGGCTGATGAATTCAACGTTTGCTTCTATTGCATTAAAAAAAAGAAGCCCCCCAGGATTCCAGAAGATTGAAAAAGCACTTGCAATTGGTTCACTAGACGATCTGTTAGTTGCATCTTGCATTGCCATAACAAAATTCCCATTAATAACATTTGTAGCAGCATGAGCACCTTTATTTGGGGTTGTAACACATACTATTCCACCGAATCGTTTGCTACCATTTGGAGTTAACCTATCAATATTTCTTGAAACTAATCCTCCCATACTATGTGCAACAGCAATATTGCTTGAACTTAGACTTCCTCCTTGCAAATAGTTATCCATGTTATTTATCACTGAATTTGAACAGTAGTCTAATCCATTTGAAGAGCTATACAAAACTCTGTAGCTATTTATTTTTCTTTCTTGAGTAAAGATTTGTTCGTAATGTGACCATGAGTTTTGGTCACCTCCAAGACCATGAACCCAAACCACATTCCTATCGGGTGGTTGTGCACTAACCCAAAAGTTGCAATTCATAAAAAGAACTGCAAATAAAAGCATTATTTGATATTTTGTTTTCATCATATATAGGGTTTAAAGATAGTAAATTAGTTGTTAATTTCAATGCTCAATCGGTCAATTTTTGTTATCGTTTCACGGATCGACGTTACACCTGAGGGTAGTTTTTCTAGCACTTGCTGTTTGATTGCTTTCAAAAGGGGGCGTTCCGGGGACTCATAAGCAAACATTGAAGAAAGCAGGACTTCCTCATTAGAATCGTAAACCCTTACACCTACTACAAGGTTGGTTCTGGTTTCAATAACAACAACACACTCCTCTTTCATTGAGGGTTCAAAATCACTAAACGGGAACCGAATAGTAATGAACTGATCGTTGATGCTCTGCACTTTAACACTAGTCGGTGATAACATATCAATAAAATCCTGAACGCTAGGTATAAAGGGTACGCCTAAAAGTGATGATAGAGCGTGATTCATGACGCCGTTAGTACCTGTTTCGCTTGAGCACTTGATTGATTGTACAAGATTGTTTAGGTCGGGAATTTCGAATGGTCCAGAATACATCATTTTTCCACTACCAGCATAGAAAGATACAATATCGTTTTCGACTGATATTTTCTTTATCTTAGGGCTATCATCGGACAAAGAACTATGGGCAATGGAAATTGGGTTTGTAACATCCAGCACTTCTATCTCAAAAGCACCCTTCCCATTTTCAAAAACCATAAAACTAACCTTGTGTAAGTCGCGACTCGGGGTCATGAAAGCAATATCCATATCACTATATTCATGGTTATTAGCATTAAAAGTTGTGGTAGTTTCAACCTCATATCTTACTCTTAACAGGGCATCACCCAATGGTTGACTTCTTTTACCCAATGAGTTGCTCTCAAGAAGTTGTTCTGGCTCTTTGGTACAACTATTTAATCCACAAAGTGTGCAGATTAAAAAACTTCCAAATAAAACCAACTTAAATAATCTCCAGTTTTTGTTCATTTGTTTTAGATTAAAAAATTATTCCTACTCTTTTGGATATCCAGGCTTTTCGGATTGGTCCTTCCAAACTATTGGCGCCAATGTGTTAGTTTGATGGGACAAAAATATTTTAACACAGGGAAATGACATTTCCCCAACGTTTATTCAGATATGTTGTAAAACATCAAACCCAAGTATCTTATTATGGTATTAATGATAAAGTATAGATTTGAGTCTATTGCTTTCACAATTTTAGCAAATATCGAATTAATGGATTTTGGAAGGAATAAGTAAAAATCAAACTTAACTTACCAACACAATTCTTGTCAACAATTAAGAATATTCCGCCAAGTACTATGTGTATATATCTATTTTTCAACGCATTACCCCCCCCTGTTGAGAGTAATCATCTTCTTTGATTGTTTCAAACCCAAACCTAAAAATTACAGGGGTACTGTAATAATATGTCTTACGATACGAACAATAACAAATATCCGCACCCAGAATACGTAGCTGCGCAATGTAGCTCTTTACGGTTCTATCGCTAACACCCAACCTCCAAGCTAACTGGTTTGGGGTTCCAGTTACCTCTTTCTCTATTAAACCATGTAAATCGCTAAGTTTTTCATGTAACTTAATCAAATACATTAAAAACTGCATTCAGTTTACAGGAGAAATTAGAACAATTTTAGATAAGAAGGTAATTTTTGTATAATAATTTGCTTACTAAATTAGTAATAAATAATGAATAATATCAAAATACTAATAAATTTTTTCATTCTTTTTATGTATAAACGCTTATTTACCACTTGAGCAATTTGAATTTCCTCATTTACCCCAGCCCGCCAGTTGACGAGTGTTCAGCAAATCAATTTGCTCCCCTACCTGCAGCAGGAAGGCTTAAGGGTCGAGCTAAACAACCGAGCGTATTTTGCGAGCTCGGCGAAGCCAAATTGATTTGCTTTTGTTTAACAAGATTACTAGTAAATAAGCGATGATTCAATTATTTTTCTTTTAATTCAGCCTCGCTCAGAAACTCACCATGAAACATCGTCGTAAAAGAACTTATCGGGGAAGGGTACGTTTTCGTTCACCTCAATTTGCATCACCAGATTTCTGATAAGATCCATATTTCCACTCGAATAGAAAGCCACGTATGGCTTTTCATGAATCGAAACAGATTCTTTTAAGGTTTCAGCAATCCTTTTTGCCTGAACGGCAACTGCTGGTGCTGGGTCGATAATATGAATATGCCCCGGCAGGAGCCGTCGAAGAGTGGGAATGAGAAAAGGATAATGGGTACAGCCAAGCACCAGCTGGTCGATATTTGCCTGAAGCATAGGTTGCAGGTATTTATCAAGCAGAATGGCGGTTTCAGTAGCATTGGCTTTCCCTGCCTCAATCAGCTCAACAAGGCCATCACCCACCCTATAATTCACCGTAATCCCTTCTGCATATCTACTGGTTGTCTCCTGGAATAGTCGGCCATTGAAGGTCCCCTCAGTTGCAAGCACACCAATTGATTTGGTAATTGTTGCCAATGCGGCTGGCTTAACAGCAGGCTCCATGCCAACAAATGGGATGAAATAATTTTGTCTAAGGTAGTCGATTGCGGCAGCTGTTGCTGTGTTGCATGCAACTACAATAACCTGACAACCTTTTTCAATTAGTCTATCAACAATCCTGGTCGAAAGCCTAATAATTTCATCTTTCCCTTTTGGCCCATAGGGACAATTAATGGAGTCGGCATAATATATAAACGAGAATCCATGAATGGTTTTGACCAATTCTTTGAGAACAGTTAGGCCACCTGCACCAGAATCGAAAACACCTATTAAGCCTTTGGTTTCTAGTTTCATGAGACGAGAAAAACATAAAAATGAAAAAGCTCAATCACTTTTCTGCGATTGAGCTAAAGTATGAAATTTTGAGGAATCTACTTGGTAATTCCCAGCTCTTTCTTAACAAGAGGAAGAATATCAATGCTTGCTTCCGAGAAGTACACAACGCTACCTGCGCTTACATCGAACACATACAAGAAGCCGTTTTGCTTGGCAACTTTTTTAATTGCATTGTCGGCCTTTTCGATAATAGGTCTCATAATTTCGCCTTGCATTCTCTGATAATCCTGTTGTGCTGTTGCCTCAAACTCTTGAATTCGTTGCTGAAGTTCACTAAGTTCTCTTTCTCTAGCTTCGCGAATTGCATCAGAAAGGCTTGCCCTTCTGCTCATATAGTTTTGCAGCTTGTTATTATACTCTACATGCAGCTCCTCAATTTGCTCAGTAAGATCAGTACCATAAGCCCTTAGTCGAGCCTCGGCGCTATCGCGTTCTGGCATTTGGCTAAGAAGTTCTTGTCCGTTAATGTGACCAAACTTAAGGTTGGTTTGTGCAAATACGCTACCCATCGAAATCAGGGTAACAGCGAGTAATAATTGGAGGATTCTTTTCATCTCTTTAAAGTTTAATTTTGTGGCACAAAAATATAAATAAATTAGTTGTATCCAAGCTTTTGTAAAACTTCGTCGCTTTTATCGTAGCGAGGGTTTGTATATAGCATGTTTGGCGAAGCAGCAGCATCGAAAATTACGGCAAAACCACCTTCGGTGGCTATCTCTTTCACTGCATTGAAAACCTGATCTTGAATTGGCTTAACTAGTTCCTCTCGTTTTTTGAAGAGCATACCATCTCTTCCAAAATAGCGCATTTGCAGTTCCTTCGCCTCACGCTCCTTTGCCATTAGGTTTTCCTCTCGCTTTCGTTTCATCTCTTCAGTAAGCAATATCTTTTCGGTTTGGAAATCCTTGAAAAGCTTCTCAATTTCCTGGTACTTCTCCTCAAGCTCCGACTGATACTGTGCTGCAATCCTGTCGAGCTGTTCCTGAGCAGAGCGGTAGGTAGGAATCCTGCCAAGGATGTACTCTGTATCGACAAATGCAAATTTTTGGGAATACCCGATAAGGGACACCAAAAATAGCATAACAATTAATACTAACTTTTTCATATCATATTGTTTTTAAAAATCAATTAATAAATGTATTAACTTTCCTAGAAAGGCATTCCAATCTGGAAGTGGAACTGTCCCCTGTGAGCCTTTGAATTATAGGGAACCCTATCGAATCCATACCCCCAATCAATCCCAAGCATACCAATCATTGGGAGAAATATCCTTGCTCCTACGCCAGCCGAACGATGCAAATTGAAAGGATTTACCCTGTGAAAATCGTACCATGCATTCCCAGCTTCAACGAAAGCCAGCATATATATTGCAGCTTGAGGCTGAAGGGTTATGGGATAACGCAATTCTGTTGTGAACTTATTGTAAACATTGGCTGCCCTAACATCACCAATAGGAGGCGTTAACGATCCATTTGAATACCCTCTTAACCCAATTGTTTCACGACCGTAGAGGTTGTAGCCCGACATGCCATCGCCTCCAAGATCGAAGCCTTCAAAGGGTGAATACCCAATGTCGGAGTTATAGTATCCTAGGTAACCAAACGATGCACCGGTATAAAGGACAAGGTTTTGAACAATGGCTTGGTACCATTGGATACGACTGGTCCATTTATGGTATTCAATCCAAAGATACTTCTCGCTCTTATTTGTGATACTCGAAAAATCTTTCCCATTAATCAATGAGTAAGGCGGTGTAAGCTGCAAAGAAACATTGAAGTTTGAACCACTTCTTGGGTAAATCAGCTGATCAACGGAATTCCTTGATAGAGAGATTTTATAGCTGAAATTATTCGATTGACCATCGGTAAAAATGAAGTACCCCTGCCAGTCGTGCAGCTTGTAATTCTGAAGGCTAATTTCGTTATATATTGTAAAAAAGTCATCGGGCCATTTCAAACGCGTACCAATACCGACTGCACCTCCAGTAACCTTCATCGATTTTTCACTCTTCTCGTAGAAGTACTGGCTTGTATTCTGAATGGTGTGGTATAAAGTAAAAGTGAAGTTTGTGGGTTTCTTCCCGCCCAACCATGGCTCAACGAATGTTAGGCTTAAAGCTTTGTAAAAGCTTCCATTGGTTTGAGCCCTTAGGCTAAGGGTTTGGCTATCTCCTGAAGGAACTGGTCGCCAGGCCCGCTTCTGGAACATCCTTCCAACCGAGAAGTTTGAAAAGCGGATACCAATAGTACCTACAAACATGTTTGCACCCCACCCTCCTGAAACCTCGAGCTGATCATTAGCTTTTTCTTCGACAATATAGGTAAGGTCAACTGTACCATCAGCAGGGTTGGGCATAGGCCTAACATCAAGCTTTTCGGGGTCGAAGTGGCCAAGATTTGCAAGTTCTCTGATGGACCTTGTTATGTTTGTTTTGCTAAACAAATCGCCAGGTCTTGAGTAAAGCTCCCTTCGAATAACATTCTCGTGTGTTTTGGTGTTACCTTTTATAACTATCTGGTTAATCGTAGCTTGTTCCCCTTCGAACATCCTCATTTCTAAGTCAATAGAATCGTTTTCAACTCTAACCTCCACTGGGTCGAGATTAAAAAACAGATAGCCATCGTCCATGTATGTTGTGGCTATGGAATTCTCATCGGTAAACAGTCGTTTCTCGAGTAATGTTTTGTCGTAAACATCACCCTTTTTTATTCCAAGAATTTGATTAAGAGCCTCATCTGGAAGTTTTGAGTTTCCAACCCAATCGATATTTCTGTAATAATACTTTGATCCTTCCTCAAGAAAGATAATAATGGCAATACGTTTCTCATTTACCACATATATGGAATCCCTTAGAACTTTTGCATCTCTAAAACCTTTCTCATTATAGAATTGTATCAGCTTGGTTTTATCATCCTCGTAGTCGCTCTCAATAAATTTCGATGACTTAAAAATATTGGCATCCCTACGTTTGGTGTTCTTCAAGGCTCTCCGCAATCGTCGGTCGGTTACCTGAATGTTTCCATCGAAAAAAATATCGGAAATTCTTACCTTAGGTCCTTTTGTAATATGAAAAGTTAATCGAACCCCATTTGCAATAAGGGTGTCGTTTTCCTGAAAGATTTCGACGGTTGTGTTTAGGAAAGCTTTCTCACGATAATGGTTCTTAATGAACCTCTTAGAATTATCCAACACATTTTCTGTGGCCTGACCTCCAACTCTAAGTTTTAATAGTTCTCTAACATCCTTCTCTTCGCTCTTTCTAATTCCTGTGATTTGAATAGCACTAATACGTGGTAATTCTTGCAGGTAGATATCAAGGTAAATATCTTGACCTTCAATCTTTGTTGCAGTAATCCTGACATCGGAGAACAGTCCTTGATCCCAGAGCTTATTAATTGACTTTGTGATAACATCGCCAGGTATGCTTATCGTATCGCCTACATATAAGCCGCTAAGAGAAACTATAACAGTAGGGTCAAGGAATTGAATACCAGACACTGTTATTCCCTTAAGAACATAATCCTCGGGATTTGTATAGCTAAAAGTGCTTGTTTGTGAAAACCCAGGAAACACAAAAAAAGCAAGAAGAAGTGAAAGACCAATTTTTTTAAACATAGAGAATCTGTTACTCAAATAATTTTGCATAGAAAACGAAGCGATGGACAATAATATTTCAATCAGTTTGACACAAGTTTAACATTTCAGACGGCAAATTTAGTAAAGGTCTTTGGTGAAACAAGCTAAAAAATAAAAAAAGGTTATAGTTGTTCACTTGTTTTTCCAAAACGTCTCTCACGCATTTGAAAGTCTATGATAGCTTTATAGAAATCTTCCTTCGAAAAATCGGGCCAAAGTACTTCTGTAAAATGAAGTTCAGTGTATGCTATCTGCCAGAGTAAAAAGTTGCTTATCCTGTACTCGCCGCTTGTTCTAATGAGGAGCTCTGGGTCGGGTATCTCTTTAGTGCATAGATAGTTGGAAAAACTTTCCGCTGTTAATTCACTAGGATTAGTAGCACCCTGAATACAAGCTTTTGCAAAACCCTTTGCTGCTTCAACAATTTCCCAACGAGAGCTGTAACTAAGTGCAATGACTAAAGTTAAGCCCGTACAATGCTTAGTTTTTTCTAATGCATAATCAATTTTTCTTAAAACTGAATCGGGAAGTTGACTTACGTTACCAACCAATTGAAATCGAATGTTATTCTTAATAAGGGTATTAATTTCTGCTTCAATTGTAGAGATTAGTAAGGTCATCAGTGCGTCGATCTCCATCCTCGGACGATTCCAATTTTCGGTGCTAAAAGCGTATAAGGTTAGGTACTTTACACCTAGTTCAGCAGCAGCTTCAGTAGATGCCCGGACTGCATTCACCCCATTCTGATGGCCAAAAACTCTCGGTTTGCCCTTTTGCTTCGCCCATCTTCCATTGCCATCCATAATAATGGCAACATGTAAAGGAAGCTTCGATCTGTCAATTTTTTCGATTAAAGACATTTAGAAAAAAGTTTATACAAATTTCAATGTTTTAAGATAAAGAAACGAATCAACACTATCATAAAACACTGGTATTGAGTTTGTTTACTTATATGCAGGACAAGTTGCTCCCTGCTTAAAAAGTCGGTAAGATACGAATAATCCTGCAATTGAGAACCAGTCTTTATTAGTTACAATCCCTCCATCAATTTCAAAGTTATCCATTTTATCGAAAGCTGTTTTATGCAATCTCCACTCAAAGCCTATTGCCCAACGATCCATGGGTGAATATTTTACGCCAAGCCCCATAGGGAGGTGTCCAATAAACCGGCTATTTACGTAAGCTCCCCCAATCCCCAAAACAACGTATGGTGTTATCCTATTCTTGGTTCCTTGTTTAGTGTCAAAGGGTAAAAAACCAATTTCAACAACACCTTCGAACTCAACAAGGGTATAGTTAAAAGGATTTGGGTTGAATGGTAAAAAGTGATCTGAGGCATCGTAGCTGCCTTTAACCCATCCAAAGGCTCCAGAAAGGCGAAGGGAGTACATGCTTGAAAGGTTGTGCCTAAACAATGCCCCAAATGCTGGGAGTGGCTGATAGAACTGTTGTCCTACATTAAAATCTCCTAGGTAGTACGACGAGCCTAAAAGAACTCCAAAATCGTTACGTTCCTGAGATTTACTATAATTGAAAAGAAAAGAAAATACAAAAAGAGCAAGAACAAACTTCCTGGTCATTCAGCTAGTAAGGTTAGAATTTAAAAAATCGACGTGATGGTGGGCGAGCATTGGGGCGTTTAAGTTTCCGCAGCTTGTATGAGGCCGAAAAGACAACATTATTGTAAATATCGTTAAATTTTGAGAAGGGGGAATCATATCCGTCGAGTGTGTTTGAAGTTGTGTGCCTAATACAAACCTCTGCACCAACCGAAATACCAGGGACAACAACATACTTAAATCCTATCCCAGCAGGAAAAACAAAACCAAATGGCTTTTGATCGTTGAATCGGGCTGAGGTAACAAGGCTATCTTGTGGCCATACCTTAGCGTGTAAACCTCCAGCACCAAGAAAAACGTATAAACTCCAAGGTTTTCGTCTTTGCTTTAACCCCCCCCTAACCTGCATAATGGAAATCATCATATTCTCGGTATTCTCGGGGATTATGTAGTATTCTCCTCTAACACTAACCTCATTAACTAGTGTTGAAAAGGCAAATGCACGAGTTGGGTTTTTAGAATTTAGATCGCTTCCTGTGAGCCATCCCGATGAATAATTAATTCCAACCTGCCAAGGACCTTTGACAAGATAACGTACACCACCTGAAAAACCAGGTCGCACTTTTGTGATATCGAAATCTTTTAACCCACCAAGATTATTAACATCAGGAGACCCACCTATATCACCATAATATTGCATTGCCGTTACCCCGCCGTACAACTCGAATCGAGCAATTCTCCACGATTGTGCTTGGGTAACAGTAGAAACCAGAAAAAAGGCAAGTATTGTGGCGACAGTTTGTCTCATTGAATTCTTGTGCTCAATACAAATGTAATGAAAAATGGTTAAAAAAAACAAAAATATAAAAATATAACATCTTCGTAAACGATTTATGGCTATTTATCAAAAAACAATTATTTCAAGGTTGAGTTCAATCCTAAATAAATTTATTAAAACGTTTCTTTAAGGAACATCATTTCTGCTATCAAGCCCCCACATAAGCTTACCTCTCAATGTTCTATAATAATTGGTATCCTTGAGGCAAACTATTCTAACACTAAAAGGAGCTTTTTTAATACCAATCGACAAATTCTTTGGTATTTTAAAAGAACGTGAATCGGCAGAAATTAGTATGAAGTCCTCTCGTGCACTAATCTCAAAGAGCAACTCTGAACTATCGGGAATGACTAATGGACGAACTGTTAAATTATGAGGCGCTATGGGTGAAATAACGAACGCTTTTGCCCTAGGGCTAACAATTGGTCCACCAACGCTCAAAGAGTAGGCCGTTGATCCTGTTGGAGTTGAAACAATTAACCCGTCAGACCAGTAGTTACTAAGGAACTCTCCATCGATAAATGCTCTAATGGTTATCATGGTGATGCTCGACTTCTGAATGGTAAAATCATTCAGGGCAAAGGGTGTGTCGGCAAAAGGATTGTCTTTTATGTTTATTTCTAGAACTGTTCGCTCCTCAAAGGTATAGTCACCAAGTGCAAGTTGTTTGGTCGTTTCACTTATCGTTTCAGAAGAAATATGGGTAAGAAACCCTAATCTTCCCAAATTGACTCCAGCAATGGGTATATTCGCATCCCCAACATAAGTAACTGACTCAAGGAAGGTTCCATCACCACCGATGCTCAACATAAGGTTTGCATGCTTCTTTACCTGAAGGGGGGTATCGAAAAGGTAATCGCATGGAAGATCAACACCTACCCTTTCCTTTAAGTAATTGAAAAGAGGGGTAAATGCCATCACCTTTACATTATGGCTTTGGAGATTCTCAAAAAGCGATACAACCATCTGAAGATGCTCATCACTTACTGTTCTTCCATAAAGAGCAATTGTCATGCTAAACTGGGTTTAGTTGCTTAAAAAAGGTGTGCCAAAGTGAATAAAAACGCCCCTTTCTCCAAACATGTTCATTGAATATTCTACCCTAAAAACTATATCATAATAAGCAACAAAGTAAAGACCTGAACCATACCCGTAAATAAGCTTCCCCTCCAACGTACCGGTTAGTGAATTTGAGTCAACACTAACCATTCCTGTGTCAGCGAAAACACCCCAGTATATTGCCAGATGTGCTTTCTTAAACCTTCCTTCGTTAATAAATGGAAGCATTATTACCCTGGGTGAAAGTAGCTGATATTTCAAAGAGGTCTTATTAATAAAAAAATTTGCACCATTTGTTACGTAATATTCGTAACCCCTAATGAAATTTTTATATCCAATAGCATCATTAAGGTAGTAGGGTAAGTTTTCGGTTGTACTTAAACGAATCATAGCATCGCTACCTGCAAAAAGTTTAGGAAAAGTTGGAGTAAAATATCCAGCAGCGATAGTTGTATTCCAGAACGATACATTTTCGTCGGGAAAAATCCCAAATCTCGACACTTCACCTCGAACATAGTAACCTGAAAGTGGGAATATTGTAAGGTTACGTTTTTCGAGATGGGCTCTATACCTAATCTTAGTTACGTTAAACAAATTGCTCCCATTACCAAAATAGTTAGGATTAAGCTTTGCAATGGTGTCACTCACTTGCACCATTTCGTGCCCAAGCGTTAGCTGATGCCTCCAATTATGACCTGGTCGATAGAAATACTCTGCTTCGGTTACAAGGGTTGTTCGGATTTTCCCATCGAACGATTTGTAGAAAACCTGTCGGTTATTGAAACTGATAAACGGGACCTCATGGTTTGTAACATACGAAACCCACAACCTAATTCCATGTCGTTTATGCCTATCGAGCGAATAGGTTGTATATCGTATGGCTGCTTGTTTTCGGTAGCCCAAAACAAGACGTACCATAAGCTGATCGCGCATGCCTCTAAAGTTCTCAATGGTTAAAAAGCCCCCAAAGTTTACTCGGCTATAGTCGCCTTCCCTAAGAAAAGAGCTAAGGTTACGGTCGGCATACTCAAGGATGGGTACTGGCCAAATATACCAACGCTCTTCAACCTCTATAGTCCATGAAAGGGTGTGGTCGTTTGTATCTACATTGAGGTGTACGAAATTAAATAGTTGGGTATTATCGAGGTTTTCCTTAACTTGTTGAGTTATTCTTGGTATATCTTCATGATTAATTGTATCGCCCAAAGCAAACGGTAACTCCCTAAGAATAACCCTCTCATTGGTAATCCTATTTCCCTTCACCTGTATCGATGAAACAACGTATCGACTACTGGGTAAGGCATAGCTTGGGCTTATGAGTAAACAAATGATTAGAATTTTTACAAGGAATGTTATACTTGTATTAACGAACTGTAAAGTCATGTTTTGTTACTAAATGTTTAGGTATCGAAGCAATAAATTATAGCGTTCCTCAAGCAGCTCCTCCTCGTCGTCGTGCTTCATGAATGAACCTAATATGGTGTAGTTGTAACGAATAAAGGTTTGGTTAATTGCTGTCAAATCTGTTACGTTAAGCTTAAGCGTAAGGTTAAGCTTTGTTGAATTTGGGCTTGAAGTAATGTAGGTGCCAAGTATCTTGGCATCATTCCCTTCGACAATCTGGGCAATCTGTGATAGAGAATAATCGGTTTGATTTAGTTCCAGGACTATAATACCCCCAGGATTTTTTAGGGTCATAATATCGGCAAGAGTATGAAGAAGATCGGTAACCGTTATTACCCCCAGGTAGTTCTTTCTTTCGTCGAGAACCGGTGCTAAAGAAAGTTTGAGCTGCGAGCAAAGCTCCATTACTTCAAATATGTGCTGATTTTCGAGTGCGTATGGGCGAAAAAGTGAGAGCTGATGATTGCCAAGTGGTTCCTCTGGCATATTCAAATCGTAAATGTCGTTTTCTGATATTAAGCCCAAGAACTCCTTATCGTTAACGATGGGAAGGTGGGTAACCTTGAAAATATCCATCCAGTTCAAGGCAGTTATCCCACTATCGGAAGTCTTTAACGAGGGAACTACATCGGAAATAAGTTCTTTTGCAATCACAGCTGGTAAGGTTTAAGAAAAAATCTAACTTTGCAAAGTTAATCGGAAAAAATGAGATGATGACACGTCTAAGCGTAAATATCAACAAAATAGCCACACTTCGTAATGCTCGAGGGGGGAATATTCCTAACGTTCTTAAAGCAGCCATTGATTGTCAGAACTTTGGTGCAGAAGGAATCACAGTACATCCTCGTCCCGATGAACGGCACATCCGCTATAATGATGTTAGGGAAATCAGACCCTATATCACAACCGAATTTAACATTGAAGGATACCCAACCGAATCGTTCACAAAAATTGTGCTAGAAGTTCTCCCACATCAGGTGACATTAGTTCCCGACGCCCCCGACGCCCTTACATCCAACGCAGGATGGAACACAATTGCTAATAAGAAACTACTTAAGAAGGTTGTTTCCACCTTCAAAAAGAATGGGATAAGAACTTCCCTTTTTGTTGACCCAGACCCCGAAATGGTGAAGCACGCTGCCGATACAGGTGCCGACAGGGTAGAACTTTACACAGAACCTTACGCCGCATTTTTCCCAGAAAACAAAGAAAAAGCTATTGAGCCCTTCGTTCAAGCTGCTGAAGCGGCCAAGGTTGTTGGCTTAGGGCTGAATGCAGGGCACGACCTTAACCTCGACAATCTGAACTACTTTGTAAAATCAATTCCATGGACTCTCGAGGTTTCTATTGGTCATGCCCTCATTGCCGATGCACTATACTTTGGCCTTCAGAATACTATACAGATGTATTTATACAAGGTTAAAGGGTAAAGGTTTTACAAGATGAGATTATTCTATAGGGATATTGGTGATAGGCTTCCAATTATCATACTTCATGGGCTTTATGGCTCGTCCGATAACTGGATGAGCATTGGTCGTGAACTTTCGCTTAAACACAGGATAATTCTTGTTGACCTACGAAACCACGGACGCAGTCCACACAGCCCAAGCCACTCATACCCCGATTTGGTCTCAGATATTTTAGAGCTTTTTTCCGAATTATACCTTTCAAATGCAATCCTGATTGGTCACTCTATGGGAGGAAAAACAACCATGCTATTCACTCAACAATATCCTCACCTAGTTAAAGGACAAGTAATTATTGATATCTCACCTGCAAGCTATTGCTCTGAAAATCCACTTCATTGCGATCATCTTCAGGAACATAGAAGAATTATCAACGCAATGCTGTCGCTCGACTTGCAGTCTTATTCATCAAGGCAAGAGATTGATGAAGGGCTTGCAACGCAAATCGAAAACGATAGAATTAGACAATTCCTTCTGAAAAATGTTACTCGTTCCGAGAATGGCAAGTTTCAATGGCTTTTGAATCTTGATGCAATCAGTAAAAACCTCGAAAATCTTTTGGCTGGTGTACTTCCTTTGGGGGAAAATAGCAAAATCTCAACTCCTACTCTATTTATAAAGGGTGGAAATTCGAGCCATATCAGAATGCACGATGAAATGCTAATCAAGAATCATTTCTCAAATTATCAAATACAAACAATTCATAATGCTAGCCACTGGGTGCATGCAGAGAACCCGAAGGAGGTGGTTAGGTATGTAGAGGATTTTTTAAAATGTAAAATGTAAAACATTAAATATAAAAAGGGAGAGAAAAGGAAAATCTGAAGCCATTCCATATACGGCAAAGACCATAGCCCAGCATACTTCTACATTTAGAGTTGGAGATTTTACTCCCGATAATTCGGGATTACATTTCTTTACGGGGTTTAGCCCGTTCTTAGTCAGGGCTTGACTTGCCCTGCTGCTGCCCATGCCTAGTCAACCCCTGACAGAAAAAGAGACCCTAGGCCTCCCCCACCCTTTCCAGGTTGTTTGGGTCAATCAACTCCTCATTGCGGTATCGGCGGAAGAGCTGAGCTACGGTTAAAACATCCTTCTCGCAGTAGTCAACAATCCTTTGAAGATTCTTCTCCCCATAGTAAACCTCTGCCACTTGGCTACCATCGATATCGTCTTTAGGAGTGGGGATATTGAAAATGTAAGCTAAAAGATTTAATGAGGTGTAGTGCTTATAGTCGCCAAATTTCCATAGTTCCATGGTATCTAGAAACTTAACTTCCCAAGGCTTCTTGCCAGAAGCATCGAGAATTTCGGGAATAGGTAGTCCATTAACGAGCATTCTACGGGCAATATAAGGAAAATCGAACTCCTTACCATTATGAGCACAAAGGTTGGGATTTGGACGATCTGCAAACTTTTCGAGCATTTTCGTAAACTGAACCAAAAGCTCCGCTTCCTTGTCGCTAGCAAAGGATTTTACCCTTAAAAGGGTTTGCCTGTTCTTTGATACTATCAAACCAACAGAAATGCAAATAATCTTTCCAAATTCGGCATAGATTCCAGCACGCTGGTAGATTCCCTCGGGAGTTTCATCCTCCTTAACAAGCCTCTCGGCTTTTTTGTCCCAAAGAGCACGAAAGGGTTCGGGCATGTCATTGTATGTTGGGTACTGAGGAACAGTCTCGATATCGAGGAAAAGGATTTCTTCAGATTTTATGTTTTGTAGCATGGCTTTACAAGGTTAAAGGTTAAAAAGAAAATGTAAAATGTAAAATGTAAAATATTAAATGTGAAAATATTGTAAGCGACAACAAACAACCCTTGCACTGAGCCCCGACCCCGAACCCCGAAGCATCGGGGTCGGGGTTCGAGGTCGAAGTGGACAACCGATAACTGACAAGCAGGGTTAAGGTTTGACTGCTGCTTAAAGTTAATGGGTTAATCATGTTCCTATCAGGTTTTTTTCGATGATGGAGGTTAGTATATTAATAGCCACAGAGTTATTACCTCCCTGTGGAACAATGATATCGGCGTAACGTTTGGTTGGTTCGATAAACTGAAGGTGCATGGGTTTCACGGTCTTTTCGTACCTTTCAAGCACCTTATTCACCGAGCGACCACGCTCAACAATATCCCTAGAGATAACCCTGGCAAGCCTGTCATCGGCATCGGCATCAACAAACACTTTAATGTCCATCAAGTTGCGAAGTTCGGGGTTGGTAAAAACGAGTATTCCCTCAATAATAATAACATCTCTTGGAGCAATGGTAACGGTCTCCTTAGCACGTGTGCAGGTGAGGTATGAGTAGATTGGCTGTGGAACCTGCTTCCCCTCCTTCAGCATGGCAACATGCTCAACCAGAAGTTCAAACTCAATTGATGAGGGATGGTCGAAGTTCATCTCTTGTCTCTGCTCAAGAGGCAAGTGTGAACTATCGCGATAGTACGAATCCTGAGGAATTACCACAACTTCGCCTGGAGGTAAGCATTCTACAATTCTCTTTACCACAGTGGTTTTCCCCGAACCAGTACCACCAGCTATTCCAACTACTAGCATTTTACTTCTTGTTTGGTTTTTAATACTAATTTTGCAGAAATGTAAACTGCTGCTAAAATACGAATCTTTTTTTTCTATTTTGTCCAATAGCAGTAATGGTTTTTTTATTTACTTAAGAAATATGTATGCTTTATCCACTAAAATTTAAACCAATTCTTAAAGAAAGAGTATGGGGAGGCTATCGAATCCCCTCGCTTTACGGAATAAAAACTACTGGTAACAAAACCCCAATTGGTGAGAGCTGGCTTCTTTCTGGAGTGGAAGGTAACCTTTCGGAGGTTGCAAATGGGTTTCTGGCAGGGAATAACATTGAGGAACTCATTGAGGTTTACATGGGCGATTTGATTGGAGAGATGGTTTACCAGAAGTTTGGGATTGAAATCCCCATTCTTATAAAGCTAATCGATACCGCCGAATTCCTCTCGATTCAGGTTCATCCCAACGATGAAATGGCAAAACGGTTGCACCATACCTACGGTAAATCGGAGATGTGGTATATCCTTGAAAGCGATGAAAACTCAAAAATTATTAATGGCTTTACCAAAGAAATTTCGCAAGAAGAGTACATGCAAGCACTCAGAGAGGGTGAACTAAACAAACTTCTTAAGTACGAAAATGTTAAGTCTGACAACTTTTTTCATATCCCAGCAGGGCGAGTACATTCGATTGGAGATGGTATTTTACTTGCCGAAATTCAACAAACATCGGATGTAACCTACAGGATCTTCGATTGGAATCGAAAAGACAAGGAAGGAAAACTACGAGAACTCCACACCGATTTGGCTCTTGAGGCTATAGACTTCAAGCAAAATCAAAAAACTAGTCAAAACTTGCCCTTTCAGCCAAATCATGTTCAGGAATTGATAAGGACTCCTCACTTTGTGACCAGTAGAATAATCCTTGAAGACGAAATTGAAAGAGACCTAGCACACATCGATTCGTTTGTTGCCTACCTTTGCCTAACTGGCAAAATTGAATTGAAACAAGAAGGAAACCTTAGCGAAATCGTTAATTCAGGAGAACTTATACTAGTTCCTGCTGAGGCAAATGACATTACCTTGACACCATTTTCACCATCAAAATTACTTGAAGTGTTTTTCGAATAGTTTTTTTTACTAATTTAACCGATTATTTTGGGGTCATTATTTATTTTTTTGCTGTTGTATTGTTGATTCATTTTTTATTTGTAATTTCGTTTATTAACGTTCCTTAATGGACAATGTAATATATTTCATAAAGTCAACCCTTTCCAGCGAAATGGCGTCAAGTGGGTTTCCCCTTATTTATAAGGGGGAAATGAACCACCAGATAGCCCGATCCTTTGCATTTATGGCAAACCGAAAGATTGCCGAGAAGAACGTACCATCGTCGGTTCGAAAGCGGCTTTTCCATATCATGATTGAAAGTTTACAGAATATCACGAAGCATTCCGACGATTTCGATGAGAACGATAAGCAGATAGGTAATGGATTGTTTATAGTAGGATATAATAAAACAGTATTTTACGTTATTACAGGAAATCTAATTCGGAACGAGAAGATGAAAGCCTTAGAGGAAAGGCTAATTATTCTTAACTCATCAACACAAGCCGAACTTAAAGCCCTCTTCTTGAAGCAAATGATGGAAGGAAATCTTAACGAGAAGGGAGGTGCAGGTTTAGGGTTAATTGATATTGCCCGAAAGACCAACAAAAAATTATTCTATCACTTTGTCCCGTTCGATAATCACAGGCATTACTTCCTACTTATAGCATCCATACCAATTGATCAACCCATTGAAAAGGAGGATGTGGATGATTCTGAACAAACACCATAATTAGTTGTATTTGAAATATATCTGGTATGAAAAAAGGCTTTTTTCTTCTAACATCCCTAATATTTTTTTTAACCTCCCTTTTTGCACAAACCAAGGATGAGGAAAGTGAACGTTTAAGAATTGCTGAAAGCAAGATAAAAACAATAACACAGTGGACTCACCGCTTCAGCCAAGGCAAGGTAAATCCCACCGGTCACAAAACGTCTGAAACACACTACGATAGAAAAGGCAACCCCGTTGAGATAGTTAACTACAGGTCGAATGGTGAGATTTCAACAAGGTTGTTATACAAGTATAACGACCAGAACCTCAAGACCGAGTATATGATGTACCAGAAAAAGGAACGGCCTGAACTAGAGGTTACCTACAAACAAACCTTTCACTATAACCCAAAGGGGCTAAAAACTCACGAGATTGTTTTCGATGGTGTAACTGGCTACAGGATTACTTACGAATACTTCCCAAACGACCAGCTAAAAGAAATTAAAAAGTTTGGAGCAGGGAATGTTATTGATGAAAAATGGGTTTACTCATACTCCGATAATACCCAAGAAATTAAAATTTTTATTCCTGACAACAACCTTTCAGCAGTTGTTACAAAAATATTTGATGCACAGAATAACCTTATTTCCGAAACTCGAACCGATTCAAAAGGTAAAGAACTTAAAAGAACTACCTACCTTTACAACAGTAAAGGGAGAGTTATTGAGGTTGCCGAATACTACTCGGGGAATTTAACCAAAAAAGTGCATAACAAATTTAACAACCAAGACTTCTTGGTTGAAGTGATTCACGAAACTCCCGATGGCAAAAAATTCACTCAAGCCACCTATAACTACGACAACAAGGGCAATGTGATTGAGGAGAAATGGAGCGAAGACAATTCCAGCGAATTCTCTCACAAGCAGTCGCAATACGATAAAGACGGCATACTGCTGGAAACCGACTCATACTTTGCGCCTTACAGATACAGGGTTCTCTACAAATACACATTCAATTACTACTAGCATATTTGATGTTAGAGGTTTATTTTTCTAATTGAATTCAACCCCACTAAGAAAATATGAAAACCTATCCAAGTTGCATCGGAGGGTCTTTCCGAGTGCTAAACGATACTATTGAAGTAAGAAATCCCTATAACGATAATCTAGTTGGCTACTGTTCACAGGCTGGAATAAATGAACTAGAAGAATCAATAAGATTAGCACAACTTGTTGAGGAAGAACTAGCTTCACTACCATTGTTTAGAAAACAAACGATTCTTTTAGGTATAGCCGATGGTCTGCTTAAAGAGCGCCAATATCTTGCCGAGATTCTGGCGCAAGAAGCAGGAAAACCAATCAAGTACTCAATTGCAGAAATCGATAGAGCCATTCAAACCTTTAGAATAGCTGCCGAAGAATGCAAACGCATTCCTTCGGAGTACATTCAGCTCGATTGGACCCAAGCTGGAGAAGGTAAGGAAGGATTAGTGAAGTACTTCCCTGTGGGTTTGGTCTCGGGGATTTCTCCCTTCAACTTTCCCCTTAACCTTGCTGTACATAAAATAGCTCCAGCTATTGCAGCAGGATGCCCAATCATCCTAAAACCTGCCCGAAGCACCCCTCTTTCGGCGCTTGAGCTAGCCCGAATAGTTTACTCTACTGCCCTTCCAAAAGGTGCTCTCAGTATTCTTCCGATGGATAGAATCGCAGGTAATCAACTTGTTACCGACCCAAGATTTTCGTTACTAACCTTCACCGGTTCACCGGGTGTTGGTTGGAAAATGAAGGAAATGGCTGGAAAGAAGAAGGTTGTTCTTGAACTTGGAGGGAATGCAGGAGTGGTTGTGTGCGAAAGTGCAAACATTGAGAAAGCTGTAGCAAAATGTACTTCGGGCGCCTTTGCCTATTCGGGACAAGTATGTATTCACACCCAGAGAATCTACGTACATCATACCATCTTCAACCAGTTTGTTGATTCGATGGTTGAAAGAACCAATTCACTTAGGGTTGGCGATCCACTTGAACCAAACACCGATATTTCGGCAATGATTGATAGGGAAAATGCCTTACGAGTTGAAAGATGGATTAGCGAAGCAGTTGAAGGTGGAGCAAAAATTCTTTCTGGGGGAAGACGTGACGGAAACATTGTTTATCCAACTATCCTTACAAATACACAACCAAACATGAAGGTTTGCTGTGAAGAAGTATTTGGTCCAGTTGTGATTGTTGAACCTTACACAAATTTTCGCGATGCCATTGAGCAGGTGAATGCTTCATCGTTTGGCCTTCAAGCAGGCCTTTTCACAAACTGGATTAACGAAGAGAACTATGCTTTTGAAAAGCTAAAGGTTGGAGGGGTTATTGCAAATGATGTTCCAACCTTTAGGGTTGACCACATGCCATACGGAGGCGTTAAGGACTCAGGCCTTGGGCGTGAAGGTGTAAAATATGCCATGCACGACATGTTGGAACCAAGACTACTTGTGCGAAGCCTATAAATTTCAATATTTTAACAAATCAAAACACCTGTGAACTGTTAAAAAATCTTTATAGGCTAGTATTCGATGCAAAAAATTCTAGCATTATTTATCTTTGTAGGTTTTTAATTCTTAACATGGTATTTACGGTACTAATAAAAGGGATAATCATCGGCTTAATGGCATCTATACCATTGGGTCCCATAGGTGTTATATGTGTTCAGCGTACAATCAACAAGGGTAAGCTCAGCGGATTTCTTAGCGGTTTAGGTGCGGCAACTGCCGACACAATTTTCGCAGCAATCGCAGGGTTTAGCCTAACCATCATTATTAGCTTCATTGAGCAGAAACAAATCATCTTTCAATCAATTGGAGGAATTATTGTTCTACTTCTGGGGATAAAAATATTCTACACAAACCCAACACGACAGCTACGTAGGCATAAAAGGAAGCAGAACAGCAAGCTTGAGGACTTTCTTTCAGTTTTGCTGGTGACAATCACAAATCCTCTGGCAATTTTTCTGTTTATTGCACTATTTGCTACTTTTGGGGTAATTGATAAATCTTCATCTTTTTTATTACCTCTTATTACAAC
>CAYZSD010000051.1:0-21151 GCA_964481075.1 uncultured Rikenellaceae bacterium
TAACAATTGAAACAATTCTGCGGGTTTTTAAAGCATTGAAAGCAAAAGTGAATTTTAATGTAGAACTTCTTGACGGAGAATTTAGAATCGCATAGAATAACTACGTTTGCTAACAAGGGGTGTAACCAACCAGCCTGCCGGCCTGCCTGACGCCTGCCTGTCGGCAGACAGGGCAGTCAGGCAGGCCGGTTTGGGCTGAATGGGTTAGGCGTTCGGGTCGGCCCGCAGCGGGGCGCAGTACCGCATGATGAAGTCTCGGCTCCGTTTGCCCAAACTGGTCACACCCCCAGATAATAACTCATAAAAACAACAAAAGCTGCCCCAAAAGAGCAGCTTTTGTTAGTAGTATTAATCAAAAAATCTATTTGCCATACTTAATGCTAGCCTGAGCAGCAGCAAGACGTGCTATGGGAACCCTGTAGGGAGAGCAGCTAACATAGTTTAGGCCTGCTTTGAAGCAGAACTCAACGGATGCTGGGTCGCCACCCTGTTCGCCGCAAATACCTATCTTTAGGTCACTACGAGTAGCGCGTCCGCGCTCAACGGAGTACTGAATAAGCTGGCCAACTCCGCTCTGATCGATGGTTTGGAATGGGTCAGCAGCAAGAATCTTCTTGTCAAGATAGTCGTGCATGAAGCCACCAATATCATCGCGGCTGAAACCAAAGGTCATTTGGGTTAGGTCGTTTGTTCCAAACGAGAAGAACTGCGCCGACTTAGCCATCTCATTGCTCAGCAATGCAGCACGAGGTATTTCAATCATTGTGCCATAGAGGTATTTGATTTCGTTAAGCCCGAATTTTGCACAAACCTCGGCATAAACCTTATCGACAACAATTTTGGTATCATCAAGTTCCTTCACATCGCATGTAACAGGAACCATTATCTCTGGGAGAGGCTTTTTCCCTTCTTTCATCAGTTCAGCAGTTGCTTCCAATAAAGCACGAACCTGCATTTCTGTAATTTCGGGGAAGGTAATACCGAGGCGAACACCACGATGTCCCATCATTGGGTTCGATTCATGGAGCGCTTCACCACGTTTTGCAACATCCTCAGGCTTAATGCCAAGCGCTTTAGCTAGCTCTGCTTGTTTCTCAAAACTTTGAGGTACAAACTCATGCAAAGGAGGATCGAGCAATCGAACAGTAACAGGTAGTCCATCCATAACCTCCATGGTGCTCTTGTAGTCTTTCTTCACGAAGTGGAATAGCTCATCTAGAGCAATACGGCGTTCCTTTACATCGGCGCTTAGAATCATTTTACGCAGTAAGAAAAGAGGTTGCTCTGAGCCTTCACCGTAAAACATGTGCTCGGTACGGAAAAGTCCAATTCCTTCAGCTCCGTAGTCGCGTGCAACCTTCGAATCGGCTGGAGTGTCAGCGTTTGTACGTACGCCTAGCTTACGAAACTTATCAACCAATGTCATGAATTCTCTGAACCTTGGGTTTTCGGTTGAATCCATTAGCTCAAGAGCACCTGAGTAAACATGGCCTTTTGTTCCGTTTAGCGTAATTACATCGCCTTCTTTAATAACTATACCATTTGCAGGTATTTTGGCTTGCTTATTGGCAGCATCTACATGAATTCCACCTGCCCCAACAATACAACATTTTCCCCAACCGCGAGCCACGAGAGCAGCGTGCGATGTCATACCACCCCTGGCTGTTAGGATTCCTTCAGCAGCACGCATCCCTTCTACGTCCTCAGGGTTTGTTTCTTCTCTGAGAAGTATTACCTTTTCTCCCTTGCGGTTCCAAAGAACAGCGTCCTCGGCTGTAAAGACCACCTTGCCAACAGCAGCACCAGGACCAGCGGGTAACCCCTTAACAATTGGATCTACCTTCTTCTCAGCATTTGGGTTTACAATTGGGTGAAGTAGCTCATCAAGCTGAGCAGGGTCAACACGCATCACGGCTTTCTTCTCATCGATAAGTTTCTCGTGAAGCATATCCATGGCCATATTTAAGGCTGCTGTACCTGTTCTCTTTCCTGAACGGCATTGGAGCATGTAAAGCTTACCTTCTTGAATGGTGAATTCAATGTCGAGCATATCAGTAAAGGCTTTCTCAAGCCTTAAGCGAATATCATCGAGTTCCTTATAGGTTTCAGGCATTAGCTCTTCCATGCTGGCAAGATGCTTATTTTGCTCGTTCTTTGTATCGTTATTCAGAGGGCTTGGAGTACGAATACCTGCTACGACATCTTCACCTTGTGCATTGATAAGCCATTCGCCATAAAAAATATTATCTCCAGTAGCTGGATTACGGGTAAAAGCTACACCCGTTGCGGATGAGTCGCCCATGTTTCCAAACACCATAGCCTGTACGTTAACGGCTGTACCCCACTCATCGGGAATTCCTTCAATTTTTCTGTATGATACAGCTTTCTTTCCATTCCAGCTTTTAAAAACCGCCTTTATGCTTCCAAGTAGTTGTTCTTTAGCATCATCGGGAAACTCTTTTCCTAGCGAATCCTTTACTCTCTTTTTAAAATCTTCGGCAAGAACCTTTAGGTCGTCAGAAGTAAGATCGGTGTCAGAATGAACACCTTTCTTATGCTTAAACTCATCGAGCATGTCATCAAGCTGCTTACGAATACCTTTTCCACCTGATGGCTCTAGCCCCTCGGCTTTTTCCATAACCACATCGGCATACATCATAATGAGCCTGCGGTAGGAATCCCATACGAAACGAGGATTATTGGTTTTTTTAATAATTCCAGGAATAGTTGCAGAGCAAAGGCCAATGTTAAGCACGGTATCCATCATGCCTGGCATGGAGCTGCGAGCTCCAGAACGGCAGCTTAAAAGAAGAGGGTTCTCGGAATCGCCATACTTCATGCCCATGGCTTTCTCCACAAACTCCATTGCCTTCCAAATTTCAGGGAGTAATTCAGAGGGAAGCTGGTTATTGTTCTTGTAGTACTCGGTACAAGTATCGGTTGTTATGGTAAAACCAGCTGGAACGGGAAGACCCAAAAGACACATCTCCGCCAAGTTTGCTCCTTTACCTCCAAGCAGATTCTTCATGTCTGCTTTCCCTTCGGCAGTCTTGTTACCGAATGTGTAAACACGCTTTACGTTCGACATCGTAATTAATTTTTAAGTTATTGAAATATAGAAATATAGTGCTTTTACAGACCAATTCTTTTCTCAAGGTACAAAAATATCAAAAAATTTGAAATAGTAGTTTTGAACTCAAAAGATGAGTAGGAAAAAATGCGCAAACGATACAGAAAGAAAAGCTAAAGAAATGTAAGCTTCACTTCTTTAAGGAACTTATCATGAAGGATTTGTGCCATACGCTTTACGACTGTCCGCCTAATTTCAAGTTCAATGGGTAGGTTTGGATCTTGGTGAGCAACATTAATTCCAGTTCCTACCAGGAAATCAATCTTATCACTTTCCAGAATTAGCTTTACAATTAAATCGGCTGGTCCATTTCCTAATGTTGAAGTCTCTGTAAATCTGTTTAGTATTTCTGTTGCCTTACTTAAAGTAAGTATTCCTTCGGTTACAAGATCGGCCCCCTGCATGAATGAAATTGGGGGAAGATCAGGGTCAGTAAAGTCGAAGCTATCTTCAATAACTATGTTTAGTTCTCTCGATATTATATCACCGGTTGTTGCACCACTAATAACCTTTTTGCCTTCAAATTCAAGGAATTTTTTTGCTAACTTCTTATCATTCTCTTTGTCGTAAGGGGGACCAGTGCATATAAGTAGGTTTCGAGGCTCACGAAAGTATATAACAGCAGCGCTGATGTCGTCCTTTGGGTGATACCCATCGTTTACGAATGCCATATTTACAATCTTTGTGCTTAGCTTTCGTGCCGAAATATCCTGCTCATTCTTAACAAGTTTCAGTACAAACTCATGCACATTTTCTAAGCTCCATCCGAAAGGAAAATCGGGACTTCCCATCCCTGACTGTGTTATACCGTCACCCCAAATTATGATTCTGTCCTCTTTTTGAGTAGTAAAAGTGCAGTGGTGAAGCTCTTTGCCAGCATTTGAGTCGCTTTGCAGGATAACACATTGCCATCCAGGATCGAACTTATCCTTTCCCCTAAGAATAAGGCTTTCAGGATTATCGTATTCTAGTATTCTGGTTTGCCCGTTATGTTCAATATCAACAATTGTAAATGTAGAATAGCTCATTTGCCTAATGGAGCAAACGGGCAATGTGTTCATGATAATTTCAGCGATTTTGTTAATCTCCTTATGCTCTTTGGTAAAATTAAGAGCCATAGTTGCAGTAAGGGTTGCCAGTACATTTGCCTTAACTCCATGCCCCATTCCATCGCTAAGTACAACAATGGTTCTATCCTCGCCAACAACTCTTTTCATAAGGAAAACGTCTCCGCAAATTCGCTCTCCATCATGGAATTTTTGTTGGCAGTTAACCTCAATAAAAAAGTTTTCCTTTTTGCTTGGTATTGATGTTTCGTTTGGATTCATTAACTGAGTTCGATAATATTTAATAAGGATAAAGGTAAAAGATGAAAGACGAAAGGCACTACCTACTACCTTTATTAATCATTACTTCTTATTCTTATTCTTTTTCTCCCTCTCTATATGTTTGTACAATTGAATTAAGCATTTGCTCTGTTTCAGAAGCTCCTTCACCAAGGAGGAATCCAATTTTTTGAACCATAGCAAGATTAATATCAATCACATCGGTTATTCGCTTTATGACCTCTTCCTTTCTAACTTCAGGTGCATACATATCCCTGATAACAGCACCTACGATGGCATTCTTTTTTATTGTAAAAACCGAGACGTTGAGCAAGTTGTCCTTAAAATGAATATCCCTATTCTTAATGTCCTCATTATTCTGTAGTACGTACGAAAAGAGATTATAGATATTATAGGGAAGCAATGATTTAAGATCTGCTCCCACTAAACCAGGAACAATTTCGTTTATTTCAAGGGCATCATCACCAAGCAAGTCAATAAAACTCTGATTACTTTGCACTATTCTTAACTTCTTATCGGCTATAACCAGAGCCGAGGGAAGCTTTTTCATCATGGTAGTTATTGTTTCTGAAGCATCTCTTGCTGCTTCTTGTTCGGCTCGGGCAATTTTCTCCGATTCCTTAAGTGCATCCTGAGTTTTGGCCAGCTTATCGTTTGTTGCTCTGAGAGTCTTAATGTACTCCTGCCTGTTTTTTTGGCTATAGTTGAGGCACATATCAGTATGAGCTAATCCAAGGCCAACGGCTACTGCAAACTCTCTACAGCTAGCGTACCCACACGCTTCACATCCTGAATCTTTTCCAATAGATTCTTTTCCAATAACTTTTAGCACTTCGTTTATAACCTCGTCACTAGGTGGTCTTTCACGTTGATCATTGGATTTAAAGCTGCATGAGAAGTCGTGGGAGGAATGCTTCTCGATATACTTATCCCAGTTATCCTGTTGAAAAGTTTTTAGACGTTTGTTGGCGTAATTGACAACCATTGTCCTCCGAATAAATTTTTGTCCTCCCTTTGAAGTACCAGGACCCATTAGGCAACCCTCGCAATAAAAAAGATTAAAGTGTCGCTTGATGGTTTCGGCATCCTTCTCAAACTGGTTTATCGCATCGAGAATACTATTACGACCCTCAGTCGTGATTATCTTGCCTGTTAGAAGGTCTTCATTGATATCGACTGCTTGAAGCAAGCCATTGGCTATGGGTAGGAGTGAACCCTTGTACCCGATTGGTTCGTTAAACTCGCTATATTCTACCTTACTTTCTTTTATGTCAAACTCATCAAACAGCTCGCGAAGCTCCATGAAAGTGAGAACTGAATCAACCTTTGAATCACCCTTGAACAAGACAGCCTCATTTTTATTTTGAATGCAAGGACCTATGTAAACCACCTTAGTGTCGTCGCCATACTCCCGATGGATAACCTTAGCGGTTGCAATCATTGGTGAAATAATTGGTGCAAGGTTGTTGATAAGTTCAGGGTGAAATTTCTCAACTAACGATACAATCACAGGGCAAACAGTGGTAAGAAAGTACTTCCCGCGAAAATCATCAAAGAGTTTCTTGTACTCTCTTGCTACCAAATCGACACCAAAAGTAACCTCACAAACATAGGCAAAACCCAATGCTTTAATCATCTGCACGAACTTTCGGTAGTCGTTAATATCAACAAATTCTCCAGAAATTGATGGAGCAACAATTGCGGCAACCTTTCCTCCCTCCCTAAGAATTTGCTTAACTTCCTCCTTTGACGAGCGGTATTCAACTGCCCCAACGGGGCAAACGGTGAGACAACTTCCACAGCCAATACAACGGTTCTCAAGAATAACTGCATAATTCTTCTCGGCTTTCACCTCAATGGCTTTCACAGGGCATACCCTGACGCATGCAAAACAATTGATGCATTTACTCTCACTGATACTAAACAGTTGAGTCATTTCATTTGATTTTTGTTACATCCCAAATGTTTCTCTGAGAATTTCAAGAACCTTCAAGTCATCTACCTCAAAGTGTTGAACATTGTTCACAACAAGGATTGGTCCTAGCGCACAATTTCCAAAACAATGTCCACCATGAAAATGAACTCTATCTTGAAGATTATTATCCTTTATATATTTGGAAATTACTTTAATAGTGTTCTTGTTTCCTCGGGCAAAACACGAACTCCCAAGACATATAACTATTTCAATTTTCTGAGCCATCCAACTTCTGTTACTGATTTCACAGTCAAAGGTAATTCTTTACTATATATTAATCAAAAATGATAAGAATTTTTATTCTGGGTTTTGTTTCTATAAAAGCAGAAAACTCAATCATAGCTTAAAGTTAAAAATTTATGTTTTTTTTTACTATTTTTAGCCCATCAATTACTATATTGTAAACCAATTTTTTAAAGAAAAATAGGTTATTCATCTATTAATCAGTTGATTGTTTTTTGTTATTGCACAAACAGTAGAAAGGAAAAAGTCACCATTTGCTATGGACAGTTCGAACGTTACTTTAGAACAGATTCTCGAAAAGCACAAGTATGCACAACATGATAGTATTATCCCTATCCTTCAGGATATCCAGGATGCATTGGGATACCTGCCAAAGGAGGCAATCTCAGAAGTAAGTAAGTTGTTGAATATTCCAACAAGCAAAGTGTTTGGCTTGGCTACTTTTTACAACCAATTTCGATTCAACCCAAAGGGTAAGAATCACATTGAGGTTTGTCAGGGTACATCATGCCATCTTAATGGTGCTGAGCAACTTATTGATTATCTTAGTCAAACCCTAAAAGTTAAACCTGGTCAAACAATACGCAGCGGTAAGTTCAGTATCGACATTAAACCATGTATGGGTTCTTGTGCCAATTCACCAACACTGATGATAAATGGTAAATACTTTAAAAATATGACCCTTGATAAGCTCAAAGAGATAGCAGATGAGCTAACAAATGATAACGATTAATAGTTGAAACGAGTCGGAATGATTCAAACATGAATACCTTTGATTCAAATAAAATGCCCGTAAATTCTGAGATGCTCTTGAGGCTAGTCCTTCTCAACGGTGAAGATAACGATACGCCTTTGATGGACATTATTCCTTCTTTGCAGCGACATAGCCTTAAAAAAACTACCATTTTCATTGAGGTTACAAGCTCATCGATACCCTCAGGAGCATTGGAAGCAAAAGAAGCAATACAATGTTATGTTGAAGAAAGAGAGCTAGAAATTGATATTATTGAGGTAGGAAGCAATGGTCTTTGCTGTTTTTCTCCAATTATGGATGTTCAGATTCCAGGTAGGTGTAGGGTTTCTTTCAAAAACGTGGCATCGAACATAATACCTCAAATCCTTGATGGAGTCCTAAATAATTATCTTCCTAACGAATTTACTGTTTATCAGTATCGAAATTCCCTTCATCAACCCTGGCCTGGGGTTCCCTATTTCGATGAACTATCTTTTTTCAAAAATCAGCAACGATTACTTCTCGAACAAAGCGGAGTAATTTGCCCAAACCTTATTGAAGACTATATAGCTTGGGGAGGCTATAAAGCCTTTTCAAATGCAATCCGAACTCTTACTCATGAAAACCTTTGCAATCTTGTTGAAGAGAGTGGTCTTAGAGGTAGAGGAGGAGGAGCGTTTTTAACGGGTAAGAAATGGAAAATTGCACTGCAAACACCTTCAAATCAAAAGTACTTAATATGTAATGCCGATGAAAGTGACCCAGGTGCTTTCATGAACAGGTTATTGGCTGAGAGCAACCCTCATCTTGTCATTGAGGGAATAGCTTTGGCTTCCTATGCAATTGGTGCTTCAAAAGCAATTGTTTATACCCGAAACAGATACAGAATAACTGTCCAGAGGTTAGAAAATGCAATCAAGCAGGCCTATAGTATTGGTTTTCTTGGTCATAATATTCTCGATAGTGGATTCAATCTCGACATTACTGTCCGAAAAGGGCCTGGTGCATACGTCTGTGGAGAGGAAACTGCTCTTATTCAAAGCCTTGAAGGTAAACGAGGAACTCCTATCACAAAACCACCTTTCCCTGCAACCATGGGTTTATTTCATAAACCTACTATTGTAAATAACATTGAGACTTTAGCGAATATCCCAATCATCGTCCGGAATGGTGTTGAATTGTTTTCCTCGATTGGCACTTCAGATGTTAAGGGTACTAAAATTTTTTCTGTTACGGGAAAAGTTAATCAGACTTGTATGGTTGAACTCCCATTTGGAACACCATTGAGCAAACTAGTTGAGCTATCGGGAGGAGTAACAAACGGAAAAGAAGTAACAACAATTCTTTTAGGTGGACCCTCAGGTTGTTTCGTTTTACCTGATGATTTGAACCTTCCTATCGATTATGATAACCTAAAATCAAGAGGAATTTCTATTGGGGCAGGTGGGGTTGTGGTAGTGGACAATTCATCGTGCATAATTGACCTTTTGAAATATCTGATAGGTTTTATGAAAAGGGAAAGCTGTGGAAAGTGCATCCCTTGCCGCGAAGGAACAAGTAGAATGCTCGAAACGTTTGAAAAGATTACAAAGCGACCCCTTAACGATGATGATCATGCTACTTTGGACAGGTTCAAAAGTGTGGTCCAACTTGAAGGTTTGGCCGAAGTAATGCGCGATACTTCGTTATGTGGATTCGGTCAAACAGCAGCAAATCCAATACTTTCGGCTATTAAAAACTTCCGGAATGTTTTCGAAGAACACATTTTCGATAGACTTTGTACCTCCAAAGTTTGCAGAGATTTAAGAACATACTATATAGATATTGACAGATGCACAGGGTGTAATGCTTGTGCAAAGAAGTGCCCA
This sequence comes from uncultured Rikenellaceae bacterium, assembly GCA_964481075.1. Classification (GTDB taxonomy): domain Bacteria; phylum Bacteroidota; class Bacteroidia; order Bacteroidales; family Tenuifilaceae; genus MWFE01. Next base: position 9,296 of record CAYZSD010000051.1, read on the forward strand.
ACAAACGCAATCATTGGAACACCTCGTTCTCCCTACTATATTCTTGAGGAAAAGTGTATAGGTTGCGGTAATTGTGAAGAGGTTTGTAAATTTTCTGCCGTTTTTTTTAAATAATTCTTCATCTGGTGAATTTTTAAAGTAAGAGCTAAAGATGCTAAATTTCGATATATATGTGAATGGAAGGAAACTACAAGCTCGTAGGGGGGATACAATACTGATTACCCTTAATCGGAATGGTATTAATGTACCTACTCTTTGCAGCTACAAGGATCTTTCACCAACTGGAAACTGTAGATTGTGTGTTGTAGAAGTTGAAAACACTCCGAATCTTGTTACTTCTTGTTCACACTTTGTTGAACCTAATATGAAGATTTGGACTCATAACCAAAGGGTTATTAAAGCAAGAAGAACTTTGGTAGAGCTTCTCCTTGGCGGTCATCCCGATGATTGCTTATACTGTATTAGAAATGGCTGCTGTGAATTACAGTCCTTAGCTAAAGACCTAGATATTCGAGAACGCCGTATCACTTCAAATAAAATAAAACAAAAAATCGACCTTACTAATCAAAGCATAGTTCGCGATCCTTCAAAGTGTATTCTTTGTGGTCGTTGCGTTAGGATATGCGATGAGATTCAAAGGGTTTCTGTTTTTGAGTTTATCAACCGAGGAAGCAACTCAAGAGTTGCAACTTCAATGGATCAGGTACTCAACCAATCGAATTGTATCGGTTGTGGACAATGCGTAATAGCCTGCCCAACTGCTGCTTTAAGTGAGAAAACAGCCATTAGTGTAATCCTTGATGCACTCAGTGACCCTACTTTGCTTGTTACCATTCAGCTAGACCCGGCACTCACCTTTTCAATAGCACAAGAATTTGGCCTTAAGCCGGGAAAAGATATTGGAGGATTACTCGTTTCAGCATTAAAACGTGTAGGGTTCAACTACATATTTGATACATCTTTTGCATCAGATCTTCTTTCCGAAGAAACAGCAAATGTGATATTAAAAGGTATTGAATCCAATGTAAACCAAACTCTTATCACAAGCAATTGTCCTTCATGGGTAAGGTACGTCGAACAATTCTATCCAGAATTAATTCCTTTGCTTTCTCCTCTTAAATCATCACAACAGATGGTTGGCACGCTGGCAAAAATTTATCTTTCAGGAAAAGAAAATATAAACCCTAACACAATTTTCTCTGTTGCAGCTTCACCATGTTTAGCCCGAAAGTTCGAATCTCAAAGAGGCGAAACAAAATCAAAAGGGCTGTTAGATGTTGATGCTGTGATTTCATCTCGAGAAGTCATTCAGCTTATTAAACTATTTGGTATTGATTTACATAGCCTTGAATCGAAACCTTTCGATTCCCCATTCTCAAACAGCAGTAGCGACGCAAAACTCTTTGCAACTTCGGGAGGTTTCACGGAATCAGTTATACGAAATTTAATAGCTAAAAACAATGGCTTTTCAAATCTTTCCACAGTAATTAGTGAATTTCGAACCACACCCACAGGTTGCAAAACTATTGAAGCTCAAGTCAATAATAGTAAGTTAAAGTTTACCCTTTCAAACGGTTTGACTGAAATCTGCAAGGTAATTGAAGCAGCAAGAAGTAATCCCCCATCGTTTCACCTAGTAGAAGTTATGGCTTGTCCTGGTGGATGTTTGAATGGAGGAGGTCAGCCTTACGAAAGTAGTGAAAAACTTTTCAAAGCAAAACTCAAATCGCTCTACGACCAAGTTGAACCTGATATGAAGAATAACGCTAAACAAAAAATTTCATTTAGCCAGGTTATCGAGATGATTCAAAAGTTTTCGACAACGTCATTTAACACAAATCAATTGAATACCAACTTCTCAAAAAGAGATGTAATGATTTAATATTCATGGAGATGTCAACATCAGACGAAAGCAAACATTTAGTTTACACCGTTAAAGAACTTTGCCGGGTGTGCTATACTTGTGTAAGAGAGTGTCCAGCAAAAGCAATTAAAATTATTAATGGGCAAGCCGAAGTGATTACTGAGCGTTGCATCGGGTGTGGAAACTGCATAAAGGTATGCAGTCAGGATGCAAAAGTATTCCTTCATAGTCGATTAGAAGTAAAAGCTCTACTCCAATCAAACGAGGAGGTTGCTGCAATTGTTGCACCTAGCTTTGCTGCTGAGTTCTCTGATATTCCAGACCATAAACTCTTCGTGGGAATGATGTTTGAGTTGGGTTTCAAGTATGTGTTTGAGGTAGGTTTTGGTGCTGACCTAGTTGCCCGAGAGTACAAGAAACTTCTCGAAAATCAGCATGACATAGGACACATTTCATCCGACTGTCCTTCCATTGTTAATTACATACGTTTCTACTACCCTAAACTTGTTCCTTACCTTGCACCAATAGTATCACCCATGGTTGCGATGACCCGTGTTGTAAAGAAAAAGCTGGGTGATAAAACAAAAGTTGTGTTTGTTGGCCCTTGTATTGCAAAGAAAGATGAATCGGATGAGGTGGACTTATGCCTTACTTTTAGGGAACTTCGGGGAATGTTCGACCATGCAAGTATAGACATGAATTCGGTTAAACCTCGTGATTTTGATCCCCCCCATGCAGGTAAAGGAGCAATTTTCCCTATCAGCAGAGGGCTTATTCAAACTGTTAACCTCCGCGATGATGTCCTCGAAGGGAATGTAATTGTGGCAGAAGGTAGGCGAAACTTTCAGGAAGCTATCAAGGAGTTCGAGCAGGGAAACCTCATTAGCCAACACCTTGAACTCCTATGTTGCGAAGGATGTATTATGGGCCCTGGTATGTCACCTTTTGGCAAGCGCTTCGAAAGAATAAAGCATATACGCACGTATGCCCAAAAAAAGACCTTACCACATTACGAATCTGAGCGTGAGGCTTCCATTAAGCAATTCGAAGGAATCGACCTTACCCAAACCTTCACCGTCCGCGATCAGCGATTACCTTTACCCTCAATGGACGAAGTGAATAGGGTGCTAGCATCCATGGGGAAGTTCAGCTCACGCGACCATCTAAACTGTGGGGCTTGCGGCTACGATACCTGCGAAGAACATGCAATAGCCATTGTGGAAGGCCTTGCTGAGATAGAAATGTGCTTACCATACACAATTGAAGAGCTTCACGATTCCATTAAAGACCTCGCAGTCTCAAATGAGAAACTGGCCAAGGTTCAGCAAGCACTCAACCACTCCGAAAAACTTGCCCACATGGGACAACTATCGGCTGGAATAGCTCACGAACTAAATAACCCACTTGGTGTTGTACTTATGTACAGTAATATACTCCTCGAGGAGATGGATGAGAAAAATCCTTTAAAGCAAGATATTGAACTTATTTCTACCCAAGCCGAAAGGTGCAAAAAAATTGTAAGCGGTCTTCTTAACTTTGCCCGAAAGAGCCAAATAAGGGCCGAAAAAGTAGAACTCAAGAAAATTGCTGAGGATAGCATCTCTTCTGTAGTAATTCCTGGGAATGTGAGTACTAAGGTTGTTTGTAATAATCCTACAATAAAAGCATACCTCGATTACGAGCAAATGATGCAAGTGTTAACTAATCTCAATAAAAACGCCATTGAAGCTATGCCCGAAGGAGGTAAACTTCAGGTTGAGGTTATCGAAAACTCTTCAGAAGTCTGCTTTGCAATCAGCGATACAGGGGTTGGAATACCCGAAGAAAACATGGATAAACTTTACACGCCTTTTTTTACTACTAAAGAGGTTGGTAAAGGGACAGGGCTAGGTTTAGCTACTATATATGGGATAGTGAAAATGCATAGAGGTAGAATTGAAGTTGAATCGAATACTGATAAGGGTAAAGGACCTACAGGAACAACATTTCGAATAATAATACCTAAAAGTATTGAGTTCTAGCATTCTTTGATTTGGATTTTAATAATTGTGAGATGAAGAACCAAAAAACAATTCTTCTGGCCGACGATGACATGGATTATATGTTTCAGGTAAAAATGTACCTCGAACGTATGGGCTTTAAGGTTCAAACAGCAGAAAGCCAGAAAGAAGCCGAAGAGTTAATACAGCATTTAAAACCCGATCTAGCAATTTTCGATTTAATGATGGAAAATGAGGATAGCGGGTTTATCCTTTGCTATAGGATGAAGAGAAGGTATCCAGACGTTCCCATTATCCTTCTTACCGCTGTTTCATCTGAAACGGGTAGATTGTTTGGCATTGGGACACAGGAAGAGCGAAATTGGATTAAAGCCGATTTATATCTCGAAAAAGGTGTGCGATTCGAGGAACTTCAAAATGAGATAACTAAGATTTTTAAACTATAATATGGAATCGTTGGATGTTCTTGTGGTTGACGATGAGTTCGGTATCAGGGCTGGCATTTCTCGAATACTAAGAAATTTCTCAGTTTCCTACCCTTTCCTCGATAACGATATTCAATTCATTACTACCGAAGTAGGATCGGGAGAGGAAGCACTCGATATTATTAAGACTAACCCTCCTGCAATTATCCTTTTAGACAACAAACTACCAGGTATCCAAGGTGTTGAGGTATTAGAATACATCAATACTAATCAGCTTGATATCCTTGTTATAATGATTACCTCATACGCTTCCCTCGATTTGGCTGTAAAAGCTACAAATATTGGAGCTTACGATTTTGTCCCAAAACCTTTCACCCCACAAGAGCTTAAATCGTCGCTTGAGAATGTTGCCAAGCACTACTTCCTTCGAAGGATGACCCGAAAACTTCATAGCGAGGGTAAAAAAGTCCGATTCCAATTTCTCAATGTGTTATCACATGAACTAAAAGCCCCTCTAAGCCTTGTCGAAGAAAACCTTATCTCTTTTAAGGAAAGGCGATTGGGTGACGATTTAGCGGCATACGATAAGCTCGTTGACAAATCACTATCAAAGATAAAATCGATGCGAAACCTTATCATGGATTTGCTCGACCTCACAAGAATTGAATCGGGTGGTAATGAGCGTGTACTACGTGAGGTTAACCTTTGTCTTATTGCAAAGACATCCATCGATACCATGATGCCAATGGCCATTCAGCGTGGGGTGAGCATTGACTTCAACTCTTCCTGTTCGGTACCATATATTGCCGACGCTCAAGAACTAGAAATAGTTTTCAACAACCTAATTTCAAATGCAATAAAATTCAACGAAGAGGGTGGAAAGGTTCACTGCCAGCTTACATCTAGTGATACAGAAATTATTATCACTGTTTCAGATAGCGGCCAAGGTATTGCTCAAGAGGATATTTCTAAACTATTCCATGAGTTCTCTTTAATAGGAATTTCAAACGCAAAGGGTTATGCCGGAAGTGGTCTAGGTTTAAGTATTGTTAAACGGATTGTCGATCTATATAAGGGCAGGATAGAAGTTGAAAGTAAGCTAAACGATGGCACAACATTTTCCATTTACTTTCCAAAAATTTGATGCACTTCCTGCTATAAATGAGCCTTTTTGCATCACTCTTATCTATACATTCAACAAGCAGTATTCTCAATCTATTAAAACACTTCTTGAGAAAATAGTTCTATTGCGATTTAAAACATGTACAACGCAAATGCCTTTTGTATTAGGCAAATCGATATATTGTTTGCTATTCACAACCCTTTCTCTTGATAATAGTTTCCCATCAAGGGTTACAATTTCATACCATAAACTCGAAGTAATTATTGGAAGTTCAATCTCCAAGACTAGTTTTTCCGATGAGCTTACGGGGTTTGGATAGATTTTAATTGGTACGTCATATAATTCATTTAGAATCGGAGCGGATGTTAGGGTATCGAGAAGGTGAATGTCAATTTCAATTATTGAATCGGGTTCCATTGTGTAGCTGATTTCATCTATTGAAACGTAACGATTTACATTCCCATTTACCTTATAGCTTAAACGGTTTACCGTTGTTGGCTTGGAAAGTACCCTAGTCGAAAACTCGCCAAACTCGGAAGTTTCGAAAGGATAGTGCAGCCAAAAGTCCTATTGGTTACTGGCATTGAATATATATCATATACTATCCCTTTAAGAGTCCCGCAAATTCCAGTAGAATCGTTTACGCTACCAATTGAAGGTGCATTACATTTAACAAAGTACCCAGAAAATTTGCAAATCGATTGCCCTTCTTTTGGATGATTTATAAAAGCCCCAGCCACATTCCCAAATAATAAAATGTTTTCGAAGGGATTTTCCATTGAGAAGGAAATCACTTTTATTACATCCCCTTGACGATTAATGTTAAAGTTTGAATCTAGGCTATCATTCGTTATTACAAAAACACTTGGGCTAACATCAAAATTATATACTTGTAATCGTGCCGTATCCGATGATGAATAAATCATTTAATAAACTAATGCAATGCCATTTTAAAACTAAATTCAAACCTTCTTCCTTTTACTATATACTCCTGCAAATAGTTGTAGAAGAAATTCTCGCTACCCAAAGCATTCTGTACCAAATCAATGTATAGGAAGTTGCAATCGGCCTCTTTTAGGTCGGGTGTGTGGGTTGCATTGGTTAACGTTTCCAGGGAGTAGGGATGAACGCTGAAACAGAAGGATTTACCTTTCACTTCAATACCAAAACCATTCTCATTCGAAAGTAAAACCCTATCAACGTCAAACCTATTTCCATTTTCTTGTGGTTTGATATATGGGGTTACCATTTCATTAACAGTCGATTTATATAATCCCCAGTGTGCAGCATGGCTACGGTCGCGGTAGTTCTCCTGTGGCCCTCGGCCAAGCCACTCCACCTTTTCATAATCCTTTGGTAAGGATAGCACCACTCCAACTCTAGGAACGTTAAGCTTACGCCAGGGGCGTTTAACCCTCACTCTCAAACTAATGTCAACCTCTCCTAAAGCAGTAATCTCATGCGTAATTGTACACGAAAATCGTGATTTATTTCCCCTAAGATCTTGATTTGTAATAAAAATAATTTTCCCATTTCGTTTTTCGATACGTGTTTTTGCCCTATGCAACGTTAGCTTGTTGAGACCATACTTCCGCCAGATCTTGGCATGGAAGGTGAAACGTGGGTCGGGATTGAATTCGGTTCCCTCATCATTGCTCGTAGGGGCTCTCCAAAGGTTTACTGCTGGCCCATTCTCAACAACAATTTCACCTTTCGATAGCCATCTCCTAATCGTTCCAGTTTTCTTGCAAAATTCGATGCTGAAATCTTCCCCATTGATTACCCAAGATTCCTTGCTTTCAGCAATTTGTAATGATTTAGAGGGGTCAATTGGATAGGGGATAGGTTCCTCGAAACAGGGCAACTCGTACTGCTGCTTTGCAACCTCATGTCCCTTTCTTGCCCAAGGCTCATCGTTTTTCAGACGAATTGATAGGTCAACAAAATACCTTGAACCTGACTCAAGTTCGGGCTTAAGTAATGGTATATCAATGGTTTTAGTGTCATTTGGCAGAATGGAGGGTAGTTCAATTTCACCGCTTTGAATGGCGATACCATTCTCTGAAACTTCCCATTGTAAATAGAATCTCTCGAGGTTGATAAATGAGTAAGTATTTCGAATTGAGAGCAATCCGTTTGAAAAATTGAAATTATCGAACTTGATGAATTGCTGCACTTTTTTCACCTCAGCTAGTGCTGGTTTTGGTGTTCGGTCGGGGAATACCAACCCATTCAGGCAGAAATCTTTATCGTTGATGGTATCACCAAAATCGCCCCCATAAGCGTAGTAAGGTATTCCATTATTAGTATGCTTGATTAGCCCTTGGTCAACCCAATCCCAGATGTAGCCACCAATCATTTGCGGGTAGCTCTCAAACAGATCCCAGTACTCCTTGAAATGCCCGTTGCTATTGCCCATAGCATGTGAGTACTCGCATATAAGAATGGGGCGTTTTGCCTTATCGAGCTTAGCCATTTGCTTTAGCCTGTCGAGGCTGGGATACATGGCCGCATTGAAATCGTAATCGGTGAGGGCTTTCCCCCATTTTAATGCGGATATCATTCTGGCAATCTTCTCAAAGAAACCTACCCCATCGAAGGAGAGGGGACGGTCGAGGGCTTTACTCTCATAGTGGATGGGTCGATTCATGGGATCCAGCTTGCGAATGGTATCGGCCATCGCCCTCATGTTAGGTCCATCGCCTGACTCATTGCCTAGAGACCAGATTATTACAGAGGGATGATTTCTGTCGCGCATTACCATGGAAACACCACGGTCAACAATGGCTTTACGCCATTCGGGGTAAAGTACTGGCGATTGGTTGAGGTACTGCCAAAGGTAGTGCGATTCTACGTTAGCCTCGTCCATTACGTAAAGCCCATACCTGTCGCAAAGCTCCAAAAAGTAGGGATGACAAGGGTAGTGAGCCATTCGCACTGCGTTGAAGTTATGCTGCTTCATCAGCATCACATCTCGTTCCATCGATTCCTTGCTAACCGTGCGTCCGTTGTGTGGATCGAATTCGTGGCGGTTAACTCCCTTAATGGTAATGGATTGCCCGTTTACCCAAAGTTGCCCATCGGCAATCTTCACATCCCTAAAACCAACTTTATGGTGATAGTAATTACCATCGATTTGATATACAATTTGATAAAGGTTTGGAGTTTCCGCACTCCATATCCTAGGGTTCGCAATTTTCTCGGATAGTTCAAAGTGAACCCATCCATCTTTTGATACCCCTTCAACCTTTCTTTCAAATACAGTAATACCCTTATCATCAATTAATTTCACCTGAATAGGGGAAATAGAACTCGTATTTAAAGCAAAAAGTTGACCTTTTACTTCAAGGGTTGATTCGGTGTAATTGCTATTGAATGTAGTGTTTACAGCCACATCCCATAGGCTATTTTTAGGTAAAGCGTATATGAAAACATCCCGAAAAATTCCACTTAGTCGCCAGAAATCCTGATTCTCAAGGTAGCTACCATCGGACCAGTTGATAACTCTAACTGCGAGAAGGTTCTCGCCTTCAACAAGATATTGAGTGATATCAAACTCAGCAGGGGTCATGCTACCCTGACTGTAACCAACATATTCACCATTAACGTACACATCCATAGCCGATTGCACGCCAGCAAAGTGAAGGATTACGTTGCAGTTTCTCCAACTTTTTGGTATTTCGAAGCGATGCCTGAATAGTCCCGTTTCGTTGCCCTCATTGGGCACATGGGGTGGGTTAGGAGGGAAGGGGTGAAGTTGGTTTGTATAAACTGGGGTTCCGTATCCCTTTGTCTGCCAGTTTGATGGAACAGGAAGCTTCTTCCAGTTGCTATCATCGAAAGATGTTTTAGCAAAATCATCGGGTGTGTTAAGTGGGTTCATTAGGAAGAAGAAGTTCCAATCCCCATTGAGCGACATATAGTAAGGCGATTGCTCATTAAACGTATTAAAATCAGGTTCTTCCTGAAATGGAATGAGCAATGAATGGGCTGGAAGCTTATTCTCACCAATAATTTCGGGATTCTGCCAGTTTTGGGCAGATAAGTTTAGGCAAACTACTGAAAGCAGTGCTGATATTATTCCTTTCTTCATCTGTACAAAATATTTATATCAATATTTGCTTTTTTTAAAAAAATGTTATACATTTGTAGCGGAGGCTTTGCTGGGAAACTGGCATTGCCTTTTTTATTTCACATAAGTTACACTCCATATTTCCATATTTTCTACTTCCCCAATATCCCTTAAAGTTCTATATCTTAAAGGTTTAATTAGTTCAACATATTCACATAATTCAGGTCGGAATTGTTCCGTCATACCCTTTAACCTTAGTCCCCAAGAAATAATATATGCAATTAAATCTGCTATTTGAATACCAGTTGTCAAATCGCTATGGACAAAAAAAGGTTCAGGTATAACTAATCCTGAGCGCTGTCTTCCTTTTGAAGTTTTCTTGAAATAATTCTCAAGTTGGGAAACTAAAATATGACTTTGAGATTTTTCTAGTTCGTCAAATACGATAATACCTTGTTCATCATTTTTTCTATCTTCGAGATAATAATAAATTCTTTCAAATACATAAACATAGTCTCTTCTTAATAGTCCATCACCTTCATCATCAGTATCTCTAATTGGCTCAGAAGAAATAGATGCAAAGATTTTAACTCTATATTGAGCACATAACTCTAATAGTTTTTTTACATATTCTAATTTTGCTTGTGATAAAGCAGCTAAATGTCTTCTTGTGGCAGACTCTCCATTTTCAATACATTCTCTGGCCAATAATGCTCTTTCTGGTTCAGGGATAGTATCACAAAAGCCTGCTAAGTTAAAAACTTTTCTTTTTAAAAATTTCTTGCCTTTAATTTCTCGTTCAATACCACTATATCTAGTTCCTAATAATTTCTCTTCAAAACTTTTTAATTGTGTAACAATATTCCATAAGTCACTATCTTTTATTGCAACACCACAAAGGACCTCATAAAAAGAGTCTTGTCTGTCTGTACCACTTTCGTCAATGAAAAAGAAATATGCCATTTATCAATTTTTTTTTACAAATATAAGCATAAACGCAGTTCATTTTGGGTATTACCGCTAACGTGTGGATAGTACACCTAATAGTTTGGATACGCCGAGTTCGCAAAAAGCGCTCGGTTGTTCATCGGTTTTTTTGCAAGTTACCTTAGATGGGTGTTTCATAGCAGTATGGATTTCTATTTTATTCGAACTTTATATTCGGATATTTTGATGATTTCATCAATTTGCTCTTTTTGGGTCATATTAATTACTAGTGGTATCAACTTGCCAATTTTTTTACTTTTACTGAACTCTTCCTTAATACTTTCACTAATATCTAGTTCCATAACTTCTAAACCATTCTTTTCTGAAAAGTAGAAGCCAATTTTGATGAACTCTTTCCAAACAGACAGCCAAAAAACTGTTTTCTTTTTGAAACAGACCTTACATAACCATGCTTTTCCATCATTATAATATCTCCATTCAGGCATTAGCCCCAATTTAGTTTCTGTGATTAATCTGATTAGTTCATTGTATACATCAATTCTATCTCCAAGTGCATTAGCAAGAACTTTCTCTGATGGAAATACTTCCTGTTCTCTCAATAATATTTCTTCCATAAATATTGGATTAACTGTTTATTATATTAAATATCAAACAACCAATCATTTGACTAAAAAAACTAGAACAAGTATCCAATAATCACATATAACCCAGAAGTTCCATAGTTTTTATCCAAAGCCAAACCATAATCGGCTGATACGACAAAGTTTTCGTTCATAACTATTTTCAGACCAGCACCATAAGAAGTGAATACTTCTCTCTCCTTACCGCTAAAAAGGAGAGTTCGAGCATCATTTGGGACTGCTGAAAGGTCCATTTCATACCCTTTCAGAATGGTTCCAGCATCGGCAAAGGCATTGAACCCTAGGTAGAAATTTTGCCCAATGGCATTGAAACGTAGAGCCTTCCATCGCAATTCAAAGTTACCAATGGCAGAGTGCTGTCCAACGGCACGGTTCATCAGCACACCCCGTACAGTCTGTGCACCACCAAACCCTTCGAAGTAGTTGCTGGTGGTAAGGTGCTGACGGCTATAGAATGGCACATCGCCAAAAGTTCCCTCGTACCACAGCCGGTAGGCAAAGGAGAGTTTCTCCTCTAGAATTGTAAAATATTGGCGATGAATGACTGATAATCGACCAAAGTTGCTGGGATTGCCCAAAAAGCCTGGAGAAATCCTTAACAGCACCTCAGTCCATATACCCCGCATGGGGTTTGTGAGCCTATCGCGGGAGTTGTAAACCAGTCCCAACTTCAAACTATTATCGAAGCCTCCATCCTTTTCATCATTACCAATGATATTCCAATTTAAAAGGTAATCGAAAAGTATTGGGTTATTTGGAATCGAATCCTTGCCCTCCTTGCCC
>CAYZSD010000052.1:0-20961 GCA_964481075.1 uncultured Rikenellaceae bacterium
ATATATGAATACAGAAAAAGAGAGGCTTTCATGTTTTAAAATATTTTTTTTTGATTTATATTAGATAAGTTTGTATTGTTTTAAACACAAATTTTTAAAGTTAATTTTTTCACTATATAGCAGCTCAACTAATGGATGAGTACACAATAAAGACCAAAGAATGGTTGGAGAAAAGGTTTAAGAGTAGTAAGCAGGGGATATACCGAGCCCATCAGCCAATATATGGATTTCGAAAGGGATACTGCGATTCGGGCGCATTTGACAGGTACGTTTGTACTTACCATATAATGCGGGCACTTTCAGAGATAAGTTTTAATACTTTGCTGGATGTTGGTGGAGCCGAAGGCTATAAGGCAAATCTGGCAAAACTTTTTTTTGGCGTAAGGGTTGAAAATTCGGATATCTCAGAAGAGGCATGTAAAAGATCAGAGGAGATATTCCAAATAAAATCAACACACGCTGATATTCATAACTTACCGTTTAAGGATGAAGAATTTGATGTTGTTCTTTGTAGTGAAACAATTGAGCATATTACAGATAAGCAGAAATCAATAGCAGAGCTGTTACGGGTTGCCCGTAAAGCAGTAGTGATAACAGTTCCCCATGAGCCAAAAGAAAAAGTAGAGCAGAACATCAAGAATGGGATAGCCCATGGACATATTCATAGCTTTGATTTAGAAAGCTTTGATTATTTAAAGGGGCTTGGATATCAGGTTATTAGGAGCAAAACCAACTCTTCGTTGGTAAAGCCAGTGATTAAGGAAGCGTTAACGACAAACAATCCTATGAGATTTGATCAACCAGATATAAAAGGACGCGTTTACAATGTTACTATTCCAATTATCAGATATTTTCTGGGGAAAAGAACGGTTGCGTTACTTGTTGCTTTGGATGCTTTTCTTTGTAGAAACTTCGCATGGAACAATGCCTTTATATTCACTATCATTAAAGATTCCCAATGTTACAGAAAAGATAAAAGGTTAAGTATTTCACCTTCAAGAATTTTAAATTTCTCAGTTCCTTATCATAGTTTATAGCACTTCTATTTAATCATGGTTTGTAATCCTTTTATGTTTTACTAGCAATTTTGATAAGTTAGTGAACTTCTTTCTATCATAAATTGTTGTTTTATAGTCAAATTGGTAAAATAATATGCTAGAAGGTAAAGGCATTTTGCTGAAATGTTTGCAAATATAGTAAGAGAAGTTTCTTGGGTTTCTAATAATAATGTTATTGGATTTTTAAAAACAACAGAGGATGAATGACTAAGCGTTACAAACATGCAATGAAATTGAATCAAGTATTTTAGATTCACTAACAACGTAGTTATAACCTCAGCAACGAACCTGATGGGCTTTACATTGTTAGAACAATCACCACATACGGTAATGTATATACCACAAGGGTAATCAAGTTGAACTAAGGTTGGTCAATTAACCCACAAAAAGAGGCTGCCCGGTTTGGACAGCCTCTTTTTGTGAATATGACTTTTACAGTCAGTGTAAGAGGTTACTAGTTAATAACACCACCTCCCGTCTTGAAGTTTAGTGATATTGTATGCTCCCCAGCGGTTACACTAATTCTTGCCTGATCGCCACCTGCACCACGATATTCAATGACACCGTCAAATATCATGAATTCGGCCTGCCACCATGAAACTTGTGTACCACCACCAAAAGGTTTGGTAAACCAATCGGCAACGTCAAACCAAGCATACATTCTTAGTTCGTCTGCTGCAAGCTCTTTGGTAATTGTTACAACATCGTTTGCGTTGTCAACAGTAAATAAAGCATTGGGGTTAGCTGTATCCCAGCTACTTACAGTATTACCAATGAGGTAAACTTTTGGATCAACTACTGCAACTTTTTCTTCTTCTAGGTTAACAACAACCATATAGTAACCAGGTGTTGCTGGTACAGCAATTGCATTCATGCCTGCCCAAACTATTTCAGAAATTCCATCAACAAGAGCAGTTCCACCAAAGTTGCCATTCCATTCCTGAACTGGTGAGAATTCGATGGCACCTGTTCCATTTAGCCATACTATCCTCCAGAAAAGGTGAGGATTGCTATGAACAGGAATCATGGGCATATCGTTTGTACCCCATGTCCAACCACCGTTATGCAGTCCATCGCCAATAATGAATAGGTTATCAGGATACTCAGGTAGAGGTTCTACATCCCCCGTTCTTGTTGTTGTGTAGGAGAAACCATTATCGATAGACCAACTTAAAACAACTGTATATTCACCCTCTGCATCTGTTGGATAGGGGAATGTGCCTCCACCCATGATAAAGTCATTTGAATCACCAGCTTTACCAATATTTCCAAAAATAACAAAATCGCCAGTTGAGAATTTCCAACCTCCGTTGTAACGGAATTTGAACCCACCACGAGCTCTTAGGGTTAGCTGTGTAATTTCCCACTCTGCAGCTTCGGCTGTAAGGGTTTTGGTAGTCATTTCAAGCTCAGTTGACCAGCCCATATCAGTTGCATCACCAATAACAGCCCAGCGATCAATCTTTGTAAAGTAGGCGGTACCGGTGGTTTTGTCGAGAATAATGTGGTAGAATCCATTACTTGGAGCATTGAAGGCAGCACCATTAGCAACAAACTCACCTTTGTGAACAGTACAATTGATTTCATCGCCTCCGCCACTTTCAAAAGCAACGTATGTTCCATCTTTCCAACCGTATGTGCTTTCATTGGCACCTGCTTTCTCAACTATGTTGAAGTTACCAGCGGTTAGATACATTAATTTCTCATACATGCCATCTCTAAGGTTTGATGCGTATCCCTCGCCTTCCTCGCGGCCAGGCATCATCATTCCTTTTAAAACAAGGCCATTAAGACCAGTTGCTGCACCAGTTACATAGATACCATCCTCAGCTTGTACGGGTGGTTTATCATCATCATCATCATCCTTACAGGATGTTACAAGTACCATTGCGGCTAAAAGAAGCCAAGATAATTTAAGCAAACTTTTCATAGTGTAAATTTTTAGTTAGTAAATGGAGTTAATAATTGTGGAGTTTGTAAATAAAAGAACAAAGTTAACAAAAAAGATTTTAATCATTTATAGGAACTATATCTGCCTCAAGATTCGGGTTAGCTTCCTTTGCCCAAAGAGGAATAGGGAAAACGTTCCGGTCGGGGGTTGAAGCATCCTTCTCCCACCAAGCCTTGTTGAATTCGCCAAAGCGAATCAAATCCTGGCGTCGATGGGCTTCCCAAAACATCTCACGCCCTCTTTCTTCAAGTAGCATAGGAAGGGTAACGTTTGTCCAGGGATCTAAGCCTGCCCTCTGACGAATTAGGTTGACATACATGTCGCCACTCTGCCCTTGACGAATAAGGGCTTCAGCTTTCATCAGAAGAACATCGGCGTACCTAAATAGAGGGAAAGCATTGCTAAGGTTTGCCTTAGCACCATTTTTTATCTCAAACTTTACAACCCTTGCTCCCGACATACGGATTTGTTCTAGGGTATGCTCAGCCAATGTTAAAACAAGTTTAGGTATGTTTGGATTAAGAACCAGGGGTGAGTTTGCTACCCCATCAACTATGGCAGTGCCATCGGCTGTGTACTGTGGGCCATACAAAAAGCCATCCTTACGCCTATCGTTGTCGGAGTAGGTGTTAAAGTGGCTTTCGGTTACAGCAAAACCATTCCATGGACCAGCTACCATATTGAAAGTAAGGTTGCTATTGTAATGAAGAGTACGCATGTGAAGGTTGAACCCTTGGTAAGTATCCTCATTATATGGAATGACGAAGATGTTTTCAACGGAATTGTGATTGTTGGTTACAAATGGAGCAAGCGCATCGTTTTCGAGGGAGTAAATACCCAATCCTATAACACTATCGGCATAAACTTCGGCTTTAGCCCAAAAAGCAGCATTCACAGCGCCAGAGTAAACAGCGTGATTCAGATAAAGTTTTGTTAACAAACTGAAAGCCATCCCTTTACCTGCTCCTGTTCGCGATGTACTGGGTTGAATGTATGGAATGCTCTCCTCGATTTCAGTTACTATACGCTCAAAGATTTGCGCCCTTGGGTTTCTCTTGGGGTTTGGATCTGCATCAACAAACTTAATTACGTAAGGTACATCACCATAATTATCAATAAGCAGATAGTAATAGTAAGCTCTTAATACTCTGGCCTTAGCTATTGCCTGATCAATTATTGGGTCGCCAGCAAAAGGCTGTTGTGCCTCAATGAATTTATTTGCTTCAACAACTCCCTTATAAAAGCGACTCCACATGCTGTTAACGGTTTCAGTATCGTGAACCCATGTGTGCTGGTGCAAAACCCTCCATTTCCCTCCGTCATCCCAATCGGTGTCGCGGGTAGGGCAAACCACAGCATCGGTAGTTACCTCCTGAGCAAACCACCAGCAACCCCAGTCAAGAAAATCGCGCATGGGTTCATAAATAATACTCATCTGCAGAACTGGGTCGGCAGTGTATTCGTCGGGTGGTATTTTATCGTAGAGCCTATCCTCAAGGTCGGTACATGAAATGATACCAAGGGAAAAAACTGCAAGTAAAAAAACTATTCTTTTCATGGCTGGTTTCATTATAATGTCAAGTTAATTCCAAATGTAAAGGTACGAGTTTTTGGGTAAACATCGTACTGATCAAGCCCAAACGATAGCCCAGAGTAGCTTATTTCAGGATCAATACCTGTGTACTTTGTTATTACAAAGAGGTTGTTTGATGCAAAGTACACACGAATATTTTTGAAATAGCCCAAATCCTTCAGGTTGTAACCAAATGAAAGGTTGTCGAGCCTAATGAATGAACCATCTTCAAGATAGTAGCTGCTGGTACGGGGAATGTCGTCAAGTCCTCTTGCTGCCTCATCGAGAGCAGATTCAATAACATTGAGGGTTGGGAGTAATCGGGGATTACCAAAGAATAAACGGGTGGTGTTGAAGATTAAATGCCCATAAACGGCCCTGAACGCAAAGTTTAAGTCGAAGTTTTTGTAAATGGTGAAGTAGTTGGACCAACCAAGCTCAAATTTGGGTTGTGCATTCCCAAGCTCTCTGAGTTCTGCCTTCTCTGGAAAACGGGTTACTCCACCAGCTTCGGTGTAGAATAGCCACTTGCCATCCTCTGAAAGACCAGCATATTCGTTCATGTACCAAGTACCAAGGGGTAACCCTTCTTTTACAACCTGAGTGTTATCGCCAACTAAACCTCTGCCACCAACACCGCCAACACGCTGTGCCGACCAGTTGAAATCATCGTTGGATAGTTTTACAACTTCTTGTTTATAGGTAGTAAAGGTTACTGCTGTTTTCCAGTCGAAGTTGTTATACTTCACAGGGAACGCTTGAACGAAAGCCTCGAAACCATTCACTTGAATTTGCCCAACGTTAGCATATATTCTTCCAACAGGATAAGGGGGAACAGGTACCGAGTACTCTCCTAAAAGATCGTAGGTGTTTTTTCTGAAGTATTCCAATGAACCAGAGATTTTATTTCTCCATAAACCAAAATCGAGACCAATGTTTAGCTCTGCATTCGATTCCCATTTCAAATCGGGGTTAGCTGCGTGCGAGAACTCAAATAGAATGGTTTCTTCACCAGTCTCGAAGTTGATAGAGTTGCCTTTTCTCACGTAGTACTCAATTGCTCTGTAACGAGCAAACTGCTGGTTACCGCTAATTCCATAACCTGTGCGAAGTCGGAGGTTGCTAACAATATCGTTTCCAGCAAGGAATTCTTCACCTGTAATGTTCCACATAGCTGATGCTGATGGAAACCAACCCCAACGATTGTTCTTACCAAATTTTGAGGAACCATCGCGACGTATAGTTGCCGTAAAGAAGTACTTCGATTTGAAGCTGTAGATACCTCTACCAAAAAAGGATATGAGTCGATTTGTACCCTTGTATGAGCTGATATCTCCTGGTTTAACGCTCATCAGGTTTGAAAGGTCATGCGATTCAAGGTAATCCAGAAAAGGTTTCCTTCCATAAGCTGAGAATCCAGTTTCGATATCCTCTTGCCAGGTGTGACCGGCAACAAGGTTCAAATCGTGGTCATCGAATACATTAGCGTATCGGATGGTTGATTCCATAAGCTTCGACTCGTAATTGCCGTAGCTTCTTCTACCTTGTCCTTCATCTTTTCCCATGTAAAGCGTTGATGGTTCGAAGTAGAAGTTCTCCTGATCGTCGCGGGTGTAACCAACGTTAACACCTGCCGAGAACCCTTTGTATATATCAAGATCGGCCTTAAAGAAGCCAAAGAAACGTTTAGCACTCCTATCGTCCTGTGTTTCTTCAACTAAAGCAACCGGGTTGTAGTAGTCGAAGTCGCGTTCAATCTCGTAGTAGTTTCCCTCTGAATCGTAAATTGGGTCGGTTGGGTTACGCTGAAAAGCTTGGAATTGAACAGAATTTCTACCCCAACCGCCATAGTTTACGTAAGCATTCTTCTCGAAAGTACCTGAAATACCACTCTGAATCTTTAGCTTTTTGTCTAATGCGGTTTGATCTAAGTTCAATCGTGCTATTGTTCTTTCCTTTGTAGAGCCAATAATTACCCCATCAAACTTGTTATGTGAAACAGAAGCCCTGTATGTGGAACTTTCATCACTTCCAGAAAAGGCGATGTTGTGGCTATAACTCATCCCAGGTTTGTATATCTGATCGAGCCAATTCGTGCTTGCACCACCATCGTTGAAGTTCGAGATGTTGTTCTCAGCCACATAGTTTCTTACCTGATCAGCAGATAAAAACTTGAGTCTGTTAGCAACTCTATCCATAGAGATGTATGAGTTGTAGTTTATCTCTGAACCCTTCTTCTGCTGACTTCCTCTTTTGGTAGTGATGATAACAACTCCGTGCGCACCCCTGGCACCATAGATTGCCGATGAGGATGCATCCTTCAGAATGCTCCACGATTCGATGTCCTCTGGTGCAATGGTTGTGGGATCAACTCCAGGAACACCATCAACCACATAAAGTGGGCTAGTGCTAGTGGTTAACGATGAAGCACCCCTAATCTTGATGTCGAAACCAGCGTTGGGGTCACCTCCTTTCTTTGATACCATTACGCCGGCTATCTTTCCCTGAATACCTTGAACAGGGTCAGTGAGAACACCAGAATTCATCTCACTTGAGGTGATATGGGCCACAGCACCGGTACGGTCGCTTTTCTTTTGTGTTCCGTATCCAATCACAACAATTTCTTCCAGCGCTTCAACGGCCTCCATGAGCACGATGTTGATTACTGCTTTCCCTTGTACGGGTTCCTCGAAGGTTTCGTACCCAATGTATGAAAAGATAAGGGTAGAGGTGGGTTCGGCACTAATGCTATAGTTGCCAAAGGGATCGGTGCTGGTACCAATTGTGGTACCCTTTACAACAACGGATACACCCACAAGGGGGGAACCATCCATAAAATCGGTAACTTTTCCTGTTACAGTTATCACCTGTGCCCATGCCATCGATTGAATGAGCATAAGCGCAAGGAATAAGGTAACACCTTTAAAATAAGTAGTTTTCTGCTTCATACCAGATTATTCGTTAGAATTTGTTGAACAAAAGAAATTGGCTACTTTTTTCCCATTCAAACTTTATCACAATTTAAGCTAAAAATAACCAAAAAATAATATATAATCCAATATTAAACGATATTTTTTTATGCAATCGTTTTCACAATCGACTGCACAATCGATTGTTAGAAAGCTATTTACTTAAACAAGTATTTTTGAAACTCTAGTAGAGTAACAACAATCGATTGTTTTTTGTTGGAGAGTAACCGAAAAAAACTTACTTTTGGTAGAATAATTCACTTATTCTATACCATAACCCGAACTATGAAAACAGCGAATGTAACCATAAAAGATATTGCTAAGATTCTAGGTATTAGCCCTTCAACCGTATCACGTGCTCTTAAAGATCACCCCGATATCAGCAAGGCTACCGGCGAAAAGGTGAAGAGCCTGGCTCAGGAAATGAACTACCGTCCAAACCCAATTGCTTTAAGCCTCAAGGGACGTAGAAGCAATGTAATCGGTGTGGTTATACCCGAAATCGTTCATTACTTCTTTTCATCGGTCATTAGTGGAATTGAAAAGGTTGCAAAGGAGCACGGGTACAGTGTAATTGTTAGCCAGTCGGGTGAAAGTTTGAGCCGCGAGATAGATGTTTGCAATACCTTTTTAAATAGTATTATCGATGGCCTTCTTATCTCAGTATCGAAGGAAACTATTGGTTATGAGCATATTTTAAAACTTCAGGACGAAGGAATCCCGGTGGTTTTTTTCGATAGGTTGATTGAGGATTTTAACACCGATTTTGTGGTTATTGACGACTACAATGGAGCCTACCAGGCAACAGAGCACCTTATAATTGTCGGCCGTAGAAGGATTGTTCATTTTGCAGGCCCACGTAACAGGCTTATCACCAAGAATAGGATGAAAGGTTACCTCGATGCCCACAGGAATAACGGTGTGGTTATTGACGAATCGCTTATTGTGCCCTGCGATAGCTTTCAGGATGCCCTTGTTGAAACACAACGTTTAATTGATGGTAAGATAAAGTTCGATGCGATTTTTACAGTAAACGATTTTACCGCTGCAGGAGTTATTAAAGCCTTGAAGAATAACGGAATATCTGTTCCAAACGATGTTTCAGTGGTGGGCTTTGGTAACGACCATATAGCCGAGATGGTTGAACCAACCCTAACAACTGTTCTTCAACCCGGCTTCGCTATGGGCGAGAAAGCTATGGAAATTCTTATTGATAGAATCAACCCTAATTCATCATCAACTCTAAAAAAGGAAGTGCTTCAAACCCAATTAATTGTTCGTGACTCTTCGAAGCTAAAGAAATAGTTTGCCATTTTAAATGCTAATCTGATGCGAAGCATCATTTATGTTAAGTTTCTGTTAATTTTTTTGCTTCTCATAATTACTTCTTGTAAGAAGCACAAGTATTGCCCCCCATTTAGCCCTGCTAGCCTTATTGATTTTGCCTATCAGCAACCAGAAACTATAACTTTCAAAAGTACCGAAGGAAACATTTTCAAGATTTTCATTGAAAAGATAGAACAATCGGAAAGCTATTCCTACACCTGTAGAGATTTATACAGGGTTTGCCCATGCCTAAATAGCGTTAAAGCCATTGCTACTGATACCCATATTGCTACTTCGTATATCTTTCTGGAAATGGAGCAATCGGACGTTTCTAATATGCAATATCATAAGTATAACGTTAAGGGATTTCGCTTTGAGTTCGATTATAGGAATGAATTACCCCATATCGACGAAATGCCCTTTCTTCAATTTATTGGTAATCTTACAATTGACAACGTTACATATTCAGACGTGATACGTATTAATAACACATCATCAACATCTGGTATTTCCCAAGTTTTCTTTTCTAAGAAGGAAGGTGTACTCCAATTTGTTGAAAAAGGGACTAACCTAACTTGGTCGATTGAAAAATGAATAAAGAATTATTTTTCATCATTCAGTAATCGTTTGAATTAGTATTTCCAGCATTTAAGGCAGCTTTACCTTCGCTTTTTTGTAGTGAATAAGTTGTATTTATTTAGTTTTCACCCTATATTTGTCGAGCTACTTCTTACCCCAAACAAGCTGTCCCTACTCTGGGATTAGATTTTCTGTTGAAAAATTTTAAACTCAAATATTACAGCTATGACAAAGCGTCCCCGTTTATCATTTTGGCAGATATGGAACATGAGCTTCGGGTTCCTGGGTATCCAGTTCGGATTTGCCCTTCAGAATGCCAACGTTAGCCGAATTTTCGAAACCCTTGGAGCCGACATCGATGCCATTCCCATCCTTTGGATTGCTGCTCCAGTTACAGGGCTTATCATTCAACCTATTATTGGGCACATGAGCGATAACACCTGGGGTAGGTTGGGCCGTAGGCGTCCTTTCTTCCTAATAGGTGCAATTCTTGCTTCTCTGGCTCTTGTGGTTATGCCTAATTCACCCATCCTCTGGGTGGCCGCTGGAATGCTTTGGATACTAGATGCTTCAATCAACGTGTCGATGGAGCCATTTAGGGCTTTTGTGGGCGACATGCTTCCAAGCGAACAGCGAACAAAGGGATTTGCCATGCAGAGTTTCTTTATCGGGACAGGTGCTGTGGTGGCTTCTGCTTTACCCTATATCATGACAGAATGGATAGGTATTGCTAATACAGCTCCCGAAGGGGAAATCCCCCCATCGGTAAAGTGGTCGTTCTATTTTGGAGCAATCGTATTCTTTGTCGCTGTGCTTTGGACGGTTATCCGTTCAAAAGAATACTCACCTGAGGAGCTAAAAGCCTTCGAAGAGGCTGAACAGGCAGAAGTGAAGCAGAAAACAGGTGAAGAGTCAATTATTAAGCACGTTAAGTACTCAGCCGACTACTTCCTAAAGCATAGCATCATTTGGTTGGTGCTAGGCGTTCTTCTAACACTCTTTATTTGGTACTTTAAATTTGATGCCGAGCTGTATATTCTTTCAGGAGGTGTTTTTGTTTTTGGTTTTATTCAGGTTATGTCTGGGTTATTAATCAAAAAAGGTAAAAGTGATACTGGTTGGTTAGAGGTTGTCAATGATCTTTTCAATATGCCAAAGACAATGGCTCAACTCGCTGTAGTTCAATTTTTTAGTTGGTTTGCCCTCTTTAGCATGTGGATATACACAACAGCAGCCGTTACCAAACATGTTTATGGTACGTCCGATCCTACCTCTGAGCTCTTTAATCAAGGGGCTAATTGGGTGGGGATATGCTTTGCTACATATAATGGTTTTGCTGCGTTAGTTGCTTTCCTTTTACCAGTTATGGCAAAATACACGAGTAGAAAGATTACACATGCCATTTCGTTAGTTGCTGGTGGGATTGGACTTATCTCTATCTACTTTGTTAGTAACCCCAACATGCTCCTAGTATCAATGGTTGGTGTAGGACTAGCTTGGGCGAGCATACTGTCAATGCCCTATGCAATTCTTGCCGGTGCCCTTCCTTCAAATAAAATGGGTACCTATATGGGAATATTCAATTTCTTTATCGTAATTCCACAAATCTTGGCCGCAAGCCTTTTAGGTTTCTTTACTCGCTCTTTGTTTGGCGGAGAGGCCATTTACTCTTTAATTCTTGGTGGTGCTTCAATGGTTGTGGCCGCAATCATGGTATCATTTGTAACAGATAGGGATGATATTGCAACGAAAGTTTAAAATAAATGCCAGCGCAGCGTCTTTCAAAAAATATCAATGAAGTAGAAAACAAATAATAAAGTTTTTTATAATGAATCAATATCTAAAACACGATGAGTGGTGTATTGTCGAAGAAGGTTTTATTCCAGAGAACACTCGTGCATCGGAAAGTATTTTCAGTATTGGAAATGGAGCAATGGGCCAAAGGGCCATTTTCGAGGAGAAGTTTAGCGGGTCATCCCTTCAAGGTAGCTATGTTGCAGGGGTTTACTATCCCGATAAGACCCGTGTAGGTTGGTGGAAGAACGGGTATCCCGAGTATTTTGCTAAGGTAATCAATTCTACCAACTGGATTGGAATTGATATTGACATAAATGGTGAGCCGCTTGATCTTGCTAATTGTTCGGTTGACGAGTTTCGAAGGGTTCTCAATATGAAGGAGGGGTACCTGGAGCGTTCATTCATTTGCGAAAACTCTCAGGGAATCAAGTTGGCTGTGCAGGCCAAACGCTTCATCAGCATGGCAAACCCCGAAATAGGTGCAATTCGGTATAGGATCAAACTTCTTAATGCTCAAGCCGAGGTTAAGTTTACTCCATACCTCGATGGCGATGTTCACAACGAGGATTCTAACTATGGCGAGAAGTTCTGGGAAGAGGTGAGCCGAAAGGTTGACACAAAGCAAGGTCTTATAGTCACCAGAACACGAAAGCTCGATTTCCATGTGGGTCATGCCATGAGGTTTTCAACCTACCTAAATGGGGAACGAATTAATCCACAAATCGAAGTAATAGATAACCCCCTGTATGTTGGATGCTCATTTTCGGCTAGCTTAGTAAGTGGAGATGAGTTTGAATTTTACAAGTATGCAGCAGTTATTTCAAGCCTTAACCATGAGAAGGGTACTTTTCCCCGTGTACTAACTCAGCTACTCGATTTAGCTACATCGAAGGGGTTCACACAGCTTTTAAATGAACACATCGAGGCATGGAGTGATATATGGCAGCATAGCGATATATCCATTGAGGGGGACATGGCGGCCCAGCAGGCAATACGCTTTAACATTTTCCAGCTAAGCCAAACCTATACAGGTAAAGATGAACGATTGAATATTGGGCCTAAAGGATTTACCGGTGAAAAATATGGTGGATCAACATACTGGGATACAGAGGCATACTGCCTGCCCTTCTATATGATTACCCATGGGCAGAAGGTTGCTCGTCAGCTTCTGCTTTACAGGTACAAGCAGCTTGGAAAAGCCATTGAAAACGCCCAAAAGCTTGGCTTTTCCGATGGGGCTGCACTCTTTCCAATGGTAACCATGAATGGAGAGGAGTGCCATAATGAATGGGAGATAACATTCGAGGAGATTCATCGTAACGGGGCAATAGCCTTTGCCGTTTACAACTATGTACGCTACACAGGCGATAAGAATTATCTTGCAAATTTTGGTCTTGAGCTACTTATTGCCATTGCACGCTTCTGGGCTCAAAGGGTTAACTTCTCTCACGAGAAGGGAAAATACGTTATGTTAGGTGTAACAGGTCCAAACGAGTATGAGAATAATGTGAACAACAATTGGTACACCAATTACATCGCTTGTTGGTGCATGGGTTATGCCGCTGAGGTTATTGACTACGTCAAGAAGACAGATACTGAGAAGTATAATGCTCTTGTGAGCAAGATATCGTTCAACGAATCATTGGAACTTGCAAAATGGATTGAGATTAGAGAGAAAATGTACTTCCCTTACGATGAGAAGCATAAGGTTATTCTTCAGCAGGAAGGCTATATGGATAAGGAGCAAATTCTGGTTAAGGATTTGGATAAGAAGCATCGCCCATTGAATCAGAAATGGAGCTGGGATCGTATTCTCCGTTCATGTTTCATCAAACAGGCCGATGTTCTCCAAGGTATCTACTTCTTCGAGGATAGATTTGACCTAGAAACCATTAGGAGAAACTACGAGTTCTACGAAGCACGAACAGTCCACGAATCATCGCTTTCACCATGCGTACATTCGGTATTGGCTGCAAAAATTGGAAACATCGATAATGCTTATGAACTTTACCTTCGGACTTCTCGTTTAGACCTTGACGATTACAACCACGAGGTAAGGGAAGGCTTACATATTACCAGCATGGCTGGTACATGGATTTCAATTGTAGAAGGTTTTGGCGGAATGAGGATAGCTGATGATAAGCTCTCTTTCAACCCTCTCATCCCTGAGCAATGGAAATCGTATAGCTTTAAGGTTTGGTTTAGGGAGAATTTGCTTAATATTAAGGTTACTCCCGAAGCCGTTGCTATTGTTAACGAAGAAGGACCTAGAATTTCATTGTTTATTTTTGGAAAAGAGAGTGTAGCACCCGCAAGTAGTACTATTACTATAAGTAGAGTAGGTTAGCTATTTGCTATCGAAAATTGTTCAACAACAAGTTTTTTTTGTGAGGTATTTGTTATCTTTGAAAAAACTAAAAAAATAAGTAACGATATGAAACGATTTCCCGCAGGTGTTCTCACAGGAGAACAAGTACAAAAGGTTTTTGAAACCGCAAAGGCCGAGGGTTGGGCTATACCAGCCGTGAACGTAACTGGGACAAATACAATAAATTCTGTTCTTGAAACAGCCCGTGAAATGGGATCACCAGTAATTATTCAATTCTCGAATGGCGGTGCCTCCTACTTTGCTGGTAAGGGCCTATCGAACGATAGTCAGCAATCTGCTATTCTTGGTGCAATTTCTGGAGCAAAGCATGTGCATCTTATCGCCGAAGCGTATGGTGTACCTGTTATCATGCACACCGACCATGCGGCAAAGAAGCTCCTTCCCTGGATAGATGGGCTGCTCGATGCTGGCGAAAAGCATTTTGCCGTGACCGGCAAACCTTTGTACAGTTCCCACATGCTCGACCTCTCTGAGGAGAGTCTGGAGGAGAACATCGAGATTTCAGCCAAGTACCTTGAGCGGATGGCAAAGATTGGCATGACCCTCGAAATTGAACTCGGAGTAACCGGTGGCGAGGAGGATGGCGTTGACAACTCAGGTGTTGACAGTTCAAAGCTATACACCCAGCCCCAAGATGTTGCATACGCTTATGAGCATTTGATGAAGATTAGCCCCAATTTCACAGTCGCTGCATCGTTTGGGAATGTTCATGGAGTTTACAAGCCTGGTAATGTTGTGCTAAGCCCTGAAATCCTAAGGGATTCACAGGATTACATCCAGAAGAAGTTTGGAACTGCTCCTAAACCAGTCAATTTCGTTTTCCATGGTGGCAGCGGATCCGAGAAGGAAAAGATTGATGAGGCTGTAAACTACGGCGTAATCAAGATGAACCTTGATACCGACCTCCAATGGGCTTTCTGGGATGGCATTAGAAGCTATTACCATGATAAGCAGGGATTTCTTCAGGGGCAAATTGGTAACCCCGAGGGCGAAGATAAACCCAATAAGAAGTACTACGATCCCCGTGTATGGCTTCGCAAGGGTGAAGAAAGTATTATCAAAAGATTGAAGATATCGTTTGAGGATTTGAATTGTGTGGGCAGAGGGTAAAGATGACCGATTTTTCGCTAATTCACCCTCAAGTATATTTAGCTCTTTTTGCTAAGATTTTTTATTGAATTGTTTTGCAGTTTTCATCAAAATTACGAATTAAGTACCTATATTTGTACTTAATTCGTAATAAAATTCTGTATATATGCTTGCTGCAAATTACTCTGAATTACGCTTGGGTTTGAGGAAATATCTTGATGCTGTTGAAAACAACAATGAAACTCTTATTATTAAAAGAAGTAAGGGTAAAGGTGCTGTTATTATTTCATTGGACGAGTATAATTCAATTATGGAAACAATACATTTGCTTAAATCGAAGAAGAATGCAGCATGGCTGTCCCAGTCGATTGAACAAATGAAGAAAGGAGATATCGTTTCCAACGAGCAAGAAGAATAGCATGAGGATAGTTTTCTCAAAGAATGCGTGGCTGGACTACACATCTTGGCAGGAAGAGGACAAGCGTATTGTTAGAAAGATAAATGATTTGATTAAGGATATCTCAAGGCATCCTTATGAGGGTTTAGGGAAGCCTGAACCCCTAAAATTTGATTTGTCTGGGCTTTGGTCAAGACGAATTACAACTGAGCATCGAATAGTATATAAGATTCAGGAAGATGATATACTAATCTTTACCTGTAGGTATCATTATGATAATTAAATCTTTAAAAAAAATCAAAACAAATGAAAACAATTATCCTTTCTCTATTCTTTTCAACCATATTACTTATGACCAACTCATTAGCCCAAACCCTTAACCGCATTGAGCCACCCAACTGGTGGGTTGGGATGAAGAATTCTAATCTGCAAATTCTTGTGCATGGGGAAGGTATTTCGAAGGCAAAACTTGACATTGATTACCCAGGAGTAAAGTTAGTTAGCACCGATAGGGTTGATAATATCAACTATTTGTTTATTAATCTGATAATTGAGAAGGAAGCAGTTGCTGGAACTATCAAGATACACTTTCGATTTCAGGATGGAAAAAGCCTTAGCTATGATTACAAGCTGCTTGAACGGAGAGAGGGATCGTCACAACGAATGGGTTTCACCTCTTCCGATGTGGTTTACCTCCTTTTCCCCGATCGCTTCGCCAACGGCGACCCAAGTAACGATAGCTACGAAGGGATGGAGGATAAGTTTGACAGGGACGACCTGTACGCTCGTCACGGCGGTGATTTGCAGGGGGTAATTAATCATCTTGATTATATCAAGGAGCTGGGGATGACCGCAATATGGCTGAATCCCCTACTGGAAAGCAAACAACCCTGGCAGTCGTACCACCACTATGCAATTACAGACTTTTACAACGTTGATAGGCGTTTTGGGAGTAATGACCTTTACAAGCAGATGGTTAAGGAAGCGCAAGGAATGGGAATAAAGATAATCAAGGATATGATTTTTAACCATTGTGGGAATAAACACTGGTGGATTGATGATTTACCTTCGGCAGATTGGCTTAATCAATGGGAAGAATTCACCCGAACAAACTACCGTATCCCTGCTATTTTCGATCCACACGCATCGGAAGCCGATAAGAAGTTGATGAGCGATGGGTGGTTCGATACTCACATGCCCGATCTGAACCAAAGAAATCCCTTTCTTGCTAAATATTTCATACAGAATAGTATATGGTGGATAGAGTATGCAAACCTCGATGGCATTAGGATGGATACGCATCCCTATCCCGATAAGGATTTCATGGCGAAATGGACACGTGCCGTGATGGAAGAGTACCCAAACTTCAATATCGTTGCCGAAACATGGATTAACTACCCTGCCTGGGTTGCCTACTGGCAAACGGGTTCGCTTAACCGCGATGGGTTCGACTCTGGCATACCAACCGTCATGGATTTTCCCCTTTGTTATGCTATCAACAATGCCTTCGATGAGAAGGAGGGATGGGACACTGGTCTTCACCGTCTGTATGAGATTCTTGCCCATGACTTTCTTTATGCCGACCTAAATAACATCATGATTTTCCCCGATAATCACGACCTATCCCGTTTTATGAAGGATAAGGAGATGGCTATCGGTCGGTATAAGCTGGGAATTGCATTTTTGCTAACTACACGAGGGATTCCACAGTTATACTATGGTACAGAGATACTCATGGATGGTGATGATGCCCAAGGGCATGGCGTTCTTCGCAAGGAGTTCCCCGGCGGTTGGTCCGACCATAAACGTTCAGCTTTCACAGCCGAAGGCAGAACCAAGAAGGAGAATGAGGCATGGGACTATATGAGCAGGCTTCTCAACTGGCGCAAAACAGCCTCTGCTGTCCACAATGGCAGATTGATTCAGTTTTTACCTCAAAATGAGGTGTATGTCTATTTCCGTCAGAATGAGGCACAAACCATCATGGTAATCTTACATAATGGCTACCAACCAAAGGTTCTAAAACTTGATAGGTTCAACGAGATTTTGGGTAACTTCAAGAGTGGAACAGATATCATAACTGGTAAGAAATTGGAAGGTATGGAGAAGGTTCAACTTTCGCCCCGCTCTGCTATGGTGATTGAGCTGGAGAGGTAAGGTTATAGCAACCCTTTACGATTCCTTGTCTGGCAAATTACGGGCGAACAGCTTACCCCGCCTGTCCCGCCTGTCCCGATGTTTGTATCGGGGATGCTTTTTATCGGGGATGTCCTTTATCGGGGATGGAATGTTAAGGAATCCACCCCAAACTTGGAACCCGATTTCTCGGGAGCCCGATGTTTTTTATCGGACATTCCAACGTTTTGGAAGGGAATTTTATTTAAATTTACTGCAAGAAAAAGTTATACCAAAATGATTATAATACTATCAAACTAACCAACCATGAGACGTATTCTTTTAATATTCATTGCCTTCCTGCTCGCATCTTGCGGTGCAAGGGAAATCATTCCACATTATGCTAAGAAGTCCGAAATTGTTGGTTTGGCCACTGCCATCCAGCTTGCCGGGGAGCGAACGGAGGTTATCCTTGACGATTACTTTATGAACGTCAACCTCATCGATTCGATAGCTGCACCAACGATGTTCGATGTGCTGCTTTCGTCCGATAAGAAAACAGTAAAACTTGTTGCAGCCAACGAAACCATTCCACCCCTTTCGGAGCTGAAAGTATGGGTTGATAATGCCTGCTATTCCTTGCTTTTGCGCAAAAGCAGAAAGCTACCTGTCAATTTCATCTATCAGTTTAAAGACAAACAGCCCAAGAGCGTTCAGCTTGCAGGACAAATAAACGACTGGAATCCAAGCAGAACCAACCTTGAGTTGGTTGATGGAACATGGAAGACATCCCTTTGGCTTAACCCCGGAAAGTATCAGTATCAGGTTGTTGTGGATGGAAAATGGATGCTCGACCCCGATAATCCCGTTCAAGAGGATAATAATATTGGTGGTGTAAACTCGGTTCTGAAAGTTGGCGATTCCAATCCCGAATTGCTCCCGTTTATAGCACCCGATGAGGCTAAAGGTAGAACGATTAGGATTGGTTTCAAAAATCAGGTGGATGAGCTCATCGTTTTCTGGCAGAACTATAAGCTGGCTGAAAATTTTGTAACAATCGATGATACAGGTGCTACTATCATTATCCCTGCAAATGCCAACGGTTTAAAACGTTCCCATATTAGGGTATGGGCGTACAATAGTGAGGGTGAATCCAACGATCTACTTATTCCACTTGAGGGTAGGAGAGTGGTTACGTCAACAGCACAGCTAAATCGCTCCGATTCTCATACCCAGATCATGTACTCTCTGATGATTGATAGGTTCAATAATGCTAGTAAGGAAAACGATTTTCCTGTTGATGACCCTGAAATTCACCCTAAAGCCAACTACTATGGCGGCGATATTCTTGGAGTTACCCATAAAATTAAGGATGGCTACTTCGAGTCTCTAGGAATCAATACGATATGGATTTCACCCATTACCCAAAACCCATTAGGAGCCTTTGGAATGTACCCCGAACCCCGCACAAAGTTTTCGGGGTATCATGGCTACTGGCCCATATCTTCATCGAAGGTTGATTTTCGCTTTGGAACGTCCGATGAGGTGCATGAAATGCTTGCAGAGGCTCATGAACGTGGTATAAACATCATTCTCGACTACGTGGCAAACCATGTCCATCAGGAGCACCCACTCTATCAGAAGCACCCCGACTGGGTTACGCCTCTCTACCTGCCCGATGGAACGTTGAACACTGAAAAGTGGGATGAGCATCGCCTTACCACTTGGTTTGATACCTTTATGCCAACCCTGGACCTTGAACGCCCCGAAGTGTATGAACCCATGACCGATTCTGCCCTATTTTGGGTTACTGAGTATATGTTCGATGGCTTCCGCCACGATGCCACCAAGCATATTCCCGAGGTTTTCTGGCGTACCCTAACCCGCAAGATGAAAGAGAATATCTCTCACAACAGGCGAATCTATCAGATTGGGGAGACCTATGGAAGCCACGAATTGATTTCGAGTTACATAGGAAGTGGTATGCTCGATGCACAGTTCGATTTCAACGTTCACGATGCTGCCACAGCTACATTTGCCAAGAAGGGTGTACCATTCACAAGCCTGCATAGCAGGCTAATTGAGGGTTTTAGCTACTATGGTTGGAATAACCTCATGGGAATCATCACTGGTAATCACGATAAGGCTCGTTTTATATCCTATGCCGGTGGCGCACTTTCTTTTGATGAGGACGCCAAGCGTGCAGGTTGGACTAGAGAAATTGGTGTGGGCGATCCCATTGGCTATAAGAAGCTGCAAATGCTTAACGCATTCATTCTGACTATTCCCGGCGTTCCAACCATCTATCAGGGTGATGAGTTTGGACAACCCGGTGGCAACGACCCTGACAACCGCAAGATGATGCAGTTTGACGACCTTGAACCGCTTGAAAAAGAAACCATTGAAGTCACCAAGAAGCTTGCCAATCTTCGTAGAAACAATATGGCACTGAACTATGGTACCTTTGAGCCTCTGTTGGTAAAAGAAAATATCTACGTATTTGTCCGTCGATACTTCGATAACCACATTCTTGTGGTATTCAATAACTCAGAAAACGATATTGAAATCGAAGTAAATTTACCTGATTTGTTTAATCAGAATTTAAGTAGTTCTTTCAATTCTGACTTCAAAATTCAGTCGAACACCATTAAAATTGGCTTAAAACCCTTCTCCTTTGATATATTTATTTAGAAGGATACTTTTCTTAGCTATTTCAGTATGCTAGTAAACAGAAAGAGGCTGTTAAAAAAGTCTTTTCTATCTGATTTTCATCACTTTGTCACCCTTAATCCCTGAAGCCTGCGTACCGTAGGCAGGCTTTAGGGTAGGGGTAAACCTGATTTTCAAACTTATCCCTTCACATTAGACTTTATAGACAGACTCCTTCAACTATTAGTTTAATCCTTGTAGTTGCGAGAAAGCATTGTAAAGCTTAATCTCCCATTCACCTGGCTGATTAATGATTATTTCAAATCTAACCTTTGTTGACATACCTTTTGATGTGATGGTATAGGTTATCTTTACATTAGCAGGAAATGTAACGCCTTCATATCCATGCGCTTGACCTGTTGTAATCCAAGATCCACTGTCAAGTTGAAAAATATAATCGCTTGGGGGTGACGAAACTGAACCTTTATCGTAATATGTAATCAAAATTTTGTCTCCATCTCCTACACGCTTAATAGTGTATCGATCAAGGTTATTGATGTGCCCCCTGGTGTAGGGTGCAATTTTCTCTTCCTTAAGGTATTCATTGTTTTTCCATATACCAGTAAGTTCTAATTTTTGCCCATCTTTCCGGTAGGAAAAAGTCCCTTTCCCATGCCGCATCCCGTTTTTCCAATTACCCTCGTACTTATCGCCATTTGCCCATTTATAGGTACCCTTACCGTGTGGAAGACCATTCTTGAAATTACCAACATATTCATCTACACCTCTAGCGGTAGCCTTTCCATTTGCAAGCCCCTTTTTACAAGGACCATAGTATTCACTGGAAATACTTTCTAGTAAAACCTTGCAATCTTGGGCTTCAGAAATTAGATGAAGTGAGGTGAATGCAAGCACAATCATAAGTTGTATTAGTTTTTTCATGGTTTTTTTTGGTTTTAGTACATATAACACTCAAATAAAGAATAAAAATAGCAAGTTAAATAATTTTTTTTAATTAATTCTACTTTAACAGATTTAAGTTTTACAATATGAGTAATTTATGTCACGC
>CAYZSD010000053.1:0-20337 GCA_964481075.1 uncultured Rikenellaceae bacterium
CCTCACCTCTCACAACGTAACAGCCTGTCATTTCGAGCGAAGCGAGAAATCTGTATTATTTAGTCGGTCAGTAGTGATTACCAAATTAGTATCAGTTTTATTAGAAGTTGGAGGGAACTAATCTAGCTGGGTTGTGGGATTTGAACAAAGAAGGTGCTACCCTTACTCTCCTCGCTTTCAACCCAAATTTTTCCACCATGTCTCTCGGTGAACTCTTTACAAAGGATAAGCCCAAGCCCTGTACCACGCTCTTTTGCTGTTCCCTCGGATGTGAATGGGTTAGCAAAATCCCATAGTTTTTGCTGGTTCTCCTTGCTAATACCTACACCGTTATCGGAAACAGAGATTTCTACCCAATTACCATCCATAATTGCTGAAACAACTATTTTACCGCCATTATTTGTAAACTTAATGGCATTTGAGATAAGGTTACGCAGTATTGTTTTTAGCATGTTAACATCGGCAATGATATTACACTGAGTATTCATACAAGTAATCTCGATGCCTTTGTTAGATGCAAATGCCTTCATTTCAGAGAGAACCTGTTCGCATTCGTCGGATAGGATAGTTTTTTGCGGGTTGAAAGGAAGTTTTCCTGACTGCGATTTTGACCAAAGAAGAAGTTCTTCAAGTAGGTTGGAAGTTGTTTGTGTGGTTTGATGAATGAGGTTAAGAAATTTAAATATTTTCTCGTCGTCGTATTCTTTGAAATTCTGAAGTAGTAATTCCGAAGAAACCTGAAGATTGTTAAGCGGGTTCTTCAAGTCATGGGCAAGAATTTGCATAAATCGATCCTTATCAGCATTGAGTTTCTTGAGCTGAAGCTCAGTTTTTTTCATGGTTGTGATATCACTCACTATGGCAAGGACTTCATTATCGTTAAGCTTGGCAAATCTGGCGTGGAAATGCTTGTTCTCATGCAAGAAAAGTTCGTAGTTCAGCTCATAGGCTCCTTCTTTTATTGCTAAAGAAATCGCAGCCATCATTCTGTCTGCTAGAGACTTTTCGAAGATGTCGTTTATATTTTTCTGAACAAACTCTTCAGGCCTTTTTATAAGTTTCTGTGTATGATTAGGTTGATAAAAGTTTATGAACTTCCCAGTCTTATCGAAATGGAATAGGAGGTCGGGGATGGTTTCAACGATAGCCTTCAGTTTCTGTTCGCTTCCCTTTAGGGCAACCTCGGCGAAATGCCTACGAAGGGTAAGGGCTGCCAAGTATGCGTAAGTCTCAAGAAGATTTTTTGAAGGCTTTTGCTGGTTAGCCTTGAAACCTAGAAGTGTTGTGCCGTAAAGCTTGCCAGAAAAAATGTGGGCAATTCCGTAAAATGTTGATAGTCCTGTTAGGCTTCTGATTGCCTTATCGATATTCTCTGGAATTGCTCCAAAGGTAACTTCGGTAAATGTAGATCCAATGCCAATTTTTTCTTGCAGAATTCTATTTAGGTGCTCATCGCTCAGCGGTGATACTGTATTAAGCACCTTGTCGCCTGCAATTCTAAGTCCGATGTTTAGTATAGCTCCATCGGCAGCAATACTTCTGGTAATGAGTGCTTTCTGTTCGAAATCGTGTATATTAAAAACAGCGATTAGCGATCCGGTGTGCTGTTTGATTCCAGTTAGTAGAATTGGGATTACATCGTCTCCGGCAGTAAGCTCGGCAAGTTTAAGGGAAAGGGAACTGAAGAATTTAGCTGTTTTTATTTTTTCAGTATCATCATCCCCTTCAAATTCATCCGATTGAAGAGAATCCTCAACAAAAATTGTTGAGAAAAAGCCTCGTTCCGATGAGGTTACATGAACCTTGTACCATTTCTTAAGGTTTTGGGAATAATAGGCCAACTCTTCGCTGCCTCCCTTTAGGGCAATGCTTGCGTATAGGTTTATCCGATGTGGGTTGGAGCTATCGGAATTTGGAAAAAGTTTTTGTGCACTACCTCCAACAATGGTGTCGGTTTTGCACCCTAAGATTTTATGAATGGCTGCATTTGCTTCAATGAACTGGAAATCGCTAGGCTCATCGTTATCATCGAGGATTATCTTGCAATAGGCGAAACCGAAGGGGGCTTTTTGTATGATGTTTTGAAAAAGATTTTCTTTCATGTGAAATTATTTATTTGCTTTGGGTTAAACGAACTATTATGGTTGTTTGTTATATGATGTATGTCATGTATTTATGCAGGGCGTTCAATTTCCAACTTTTTCATGCGCGATTCCAGGGTGGTTGGGTTTATCTTAAGCAGTTCAGCAGCCCCATCTTTACCTCTCACCTTCCATTTGGTGTGTTTCAAAGCCATAAGAATATGTTGCCTTTCGTTTTCTTCGAGTGGAATTATTGTACTGGGTTTTCGTTGGTTCGATTTGCTATTATAAAACCAGTCGCCAATTTCAAGCTTTCTATTGGTGCTTAGAACATGCGCTCTTTCAATGATATTCTCCAGTTCCCTGATATTTCCAGGCCAGTGATACTCCATCAATAGATCGAGGGATTTTTTGGAAATCGTATCGATGTTTCGTCCCGTTTTCTTGTTCAGCATGTTTATAAAATGTTGCACAAGTATTGGAACATCCTCAATATGTTCGCGTAGGGAAGGAATGGTAATTGGAAAGATATTGAGCCTATAGTAAAGATCGCTTCGGAATGTTCCTTTTTCTACCTCCCCTTGAAGGTTGCGATTTGTGGCTGTAACCAATCTAAAGTCGGTTTTAACAAGGTTGTTGCCACCAATCCTCTCAAATTCACCTTCTTGAAGTACTCTAAGGAGTTTTGGCTGCATGTTCATGGGGAACTCTCCAATCTCATCCAGAAAAAGTGTTCCTTGATGAGCAATTTCAAACTTTCCATGCTTAAGCTTATCGGCACTTGTGAACGCTCCTTTTTCGTGTCCAAATAGCTCGCTTTCGATGAGGGTTTCTGGTATTGCAGCACAGTTTATCTTAACCATTAGTTTGTCTTTCCTTCGGCTTAGGCGGTGAACTGTTTTTGCAAAAAGTTCCTTTCCTGTTCCAGTTTCTCCAAGGAGTAGTATGGTTGTATCGGTTTTTGCAACCTGTTCGAGCTGCCTCAGAACCGACCTCATTACCTTGCTTTGTCCAACAATTTCTGAAGATTCAAGTTCGTGCGAAATTTCCTCTTTCAGAAGGATATTCTCTTCTTCAAGCTTGTCTTTTAGAACAATAATCTCATTGTAGGCTTGCTCTAACTTCTTGTTCTGACGAATAAGATTGTTTATCAGGGTGATATTCTTCTTTCTAAGCTCATGAGCATCGAATGCACTTTCGAGGGTTTGCTTGAGGTCATTGATATCCCAGGGTTTTAGTAGGTATCTGAATATTCCACCTTGATTGATTGCTTTGAGCATGGCCTCATTGTCGTCGAATGCGGTAAGGATGATTATTACAACAGTTGGAAATTTTTCTTGAATCAATCTGGCAAGCTCTAACCCAGAAAGTTTGGGCATTCGTTGGTCGGTGATTACTACTTTAATCCCTTCCTGTTCAATAATTGACAGAGCCTCAAGAGGCTTTTCTGTGGTAGTAACCTGAAACCATTTGCTTAGTGCAACCTCTAAGGTAATCAGGTTGTTGGGCTCATCATCAACATAAAGAAGTTTCCGCATTTTATATCGAGTATTTGGGTAAAGATATGGTAAAGGTTGTTCCCTTGCCAACCTGCGATTGAACTTTTATTGATCCGTTATGGTCGTTCACAATGCCATGAACAATGGCAAGGCCAAGACCGGTTCCCTGGCCAACAGGTTTTGTGGTAAAGAAGGGATCGAATATTCGATGCTGCACCTCATGGGGGATTCCAACGCCAGAATCTGAAATTGTGACGACCAGCTCGTTCGTTTCTTCGAGGTATTGGGTTTCAATGTCGATGGTACCTTCATTCTCAATGGCCTGAATGGCATTCATCAGGATGTTTAGAAAAAGTTGACCTAGCTTACCAGGGTAGCAGTAGATTTCGCTCCTTTCACAGAACCGAGTGGTAACCTCAATCCTATTTTTGTATTTATTATGAAGGATGGTTAAAGCCGAACCTATTAGATCGTCGATGTTGGTTAGGGTTTTATTTTCATCATCGAGGCGGGAGAATATTCGTAAGCCTTTGATTATGTTGGTGGTCCTCTCAACTCCAGTCCGAATAGAGTTAATTAGCTTGGGAATATTCTGCATCGATTTTCCTACGTTGTACTTTTTGTCAATCTCCTCAATTAAGCTGTTTCCCTCAGAGATACTTAGCCCCTCATAGCTTTCAGCGTACTCATTAATAGCCGAAATAAGGCTTTCAATTTCCATTTCAAGGCCAATAGTTCCGCTACTAATAAAGTTTATAGGATTGTTTATCTCGTGGGCAATACCTGCTGTAAGGATGCCTATTGAAGCCATTTTTTCCGATTGAACAAGCTGTTTCTGAGTGTTCTGGAGTTTTTGTAGGGTCTCTTGCAGCTCGTTTCTCTGGTAGTAAAGCTCTTCATTGATTGAGGTTAGCTCCTCGTTGGTAGCTTCAAGCTCTTCAGTCCTTTCTTTAACTGTCAATTCAAGGTTTTCAAGATGTCTTTCTATCTCATGTTTAAGTCTCTTCTGTTCACTGATATCGATATTCATGAATATGGCACCCCTGGTTTCTCCTTCTTCAACTTGAATTGGTACTACAATACGACGTACCACCATTTTTTCCCCTAATGAATTAGTGATGGTACTTTCAAAATCGACAGCTTCACCAAGAAGTGATTTCATTTTCCTTTCCTCCCAATCAACAGATCTGTTCATTTCTAGAACTTTAGTGTCTAATTTGTTAATATCGCCCCAGAACTGAAATGACACTTTGTTTTGAATGATTACTTTGCCTGAAACGTCTTTCACAAAAAAATCGAATGGTAACGAGTTAATGATGTTTGAAAGGAGGATTTCATTTCTTTTTAAAGCCTGATTTAGATTTTCTTCAGCAGTAACATCTTCGAACGTGCAATCGATGTATTCAAGTTCTTTGCTAATATTAAGGTGAACTTCGGCATAAATTTTCACAATTCTAACACTACCATCATTTCCAATGATAGAAATCTTACCATTTCCTGAACCAGCTTCAATTAGGTGCTTTAACGACTCTTGAGTGT
Organism: uncultured Rikenellaceae bacterium; assembly: GCA_964481075.1. Classification (GTDB taxonomy): domain Bacteria; phylum Bacteroidota; class Bacteroidia; order Bacteroidales; family Tenuifilaceae; genus MWFE01. Next base: position 5,120 of record CAYZSD010000053.1, read on the forward strand.
CAATATCTGACGTGTACTTATTAAATCCATACCTCGATAGATCGTTTAGAAATTCATCCTGTTCAGCGTAACCAAAAATTTCGATAAGCTTTTTATTAACTAAAATAAAGTCGCCATTTAAGTTAGTTCTTAACCGTCCTATTGGTGAACTTTCGAAAAGGTCTCTATAACGTTCTTCACTTTGTTTAAGAGCCAATTCAATATGCTTTCGGTCGGTAATATCAGTGTGTGTGCCAATCATTCTGGTAACGGCACCTTTCTTGTTACGCTCCACCACTTTACCTTTTCCTTTTATCCACATCCAGTTTCCTTCCTTTCTAAGGAAACGAAATTCAATGTCAAAAACCTCTTTCTTGCCCAAGAAGTGGTTCTGAATGGTTTCAATGCAAAGGGGCAAATCATCAGGGTGGATTCGTTTTTTCCACTCTTCGAAGTTTTGAGGAAACTCGTTGGGTTCGTAACCAGCCATGGTATAGTAGCGACTGTCGAAGAAAACCTTATTGTCATCAACATTCCAATCCCAAATCCCTTCATTTACAGCCTGCATTGCCAGGTTGTAACGTTGTTCGCTCTCAACAAGTAGTTTCTGGGCTTTCTTGCTCTCTGTTATATCTCTAATGACCCCCTGTATAAAACGTATGCTACCTTTTTTGATGAATGAAACATGGGCTTCGCCAAAGTGTACTTCTCCCGACTTATGCTTCCATTTAAATTCGATGGGTCTTTGGGTATCACCCTTAACTATTCTTGAAAATAGCTGGGTGTAGGTTTTAATCTCCTGTAGAATTAAGGTTGGAATAGACAAAAAATGCTTACCCAGAAAACTTTCCTCACCGAAACCTGAAAGTTGAAGAAACGACTTGTTTACCGTGAGTATTGTTCCATTGAGCGACATGGTGATTATCCCTTCGGGCGATAGCTCAACAATGGTGCGGTACATCTCTTCGCGTTCCTTAATCGCTCTTTCACTCTCAACCTCGGCAGTTACATCGTTAAAGGTTACGGCAAAGTAGCCAATTTTTGGGCTGTAGGCTATGGCTTTGTACCATTTCCCTAGAGCTTCTACATAATCGGTGTACTCTATGCTTTTTCCTGTTAGAGCCACCTCACCAAATTTCTCTATCCAAACCGGTTCGAGGGTTGGTATTACATCGAGAACCATTTTACCAACAACATCAGCGGCTTTTAGTCCGGTAAGTTCTTCAAACTTCGAATTTACCTCGATATACTCGTAGTTTACGGGCTTCCCTTTTCGATTAGTAATAATTCGGTGGTAGGCAAAGGCAGAATTCATGTTGTGAAATAGAAGCCTGAATTTTTCTTCGCTTTTTTGAAGTTTCAACTCAGCTTCCTTGCTTTGCGAAATATCCCTAAAAAGAGCTTGATACCTTCCATCAGGGAGCATTTTTGTGCTCATCTGTATATAAACAAGGCTGCCATCGTGCTTTTTCATCTCACGATCGCTAATAATAGTTTCACCCTTTTGAAGTAGATCATATCTCAAGGGTGTTCTTTTCAACACTTCTTCATCAAAAAGAAAGTTAATAGGTTTGCCAATGATTTCATCTTTTAAATACCCCGAAAGTTTTAGAAAACTATTGTTAGTATCAACTATTATCCCTCGATGATCACCCACAAGAATTCCATCAGCAGCCAGCTCAAAAAGGGCTTTGTATTGTTTGTCGCTTATCTCATATTTATGTTGTATCGCTTTAATTTCTGATGTATCCTCAACTATTCCAATGAAGTGTGGCTCAGAAAAAACTTCACCTTGGAATGGTCTAACAGACATTCTGGCTTCAAAAATCTCTCCACCTTTTCGTTGTAGTTTTAGCTCGAATATTGATAGTTGGTTTTTCCCAATTATTTCTTTTAAAACCTTTTGTCTATCATCAGGAGTTGTATAGAAATCATGTGCCATGCTGCGGATAGAACTAATAGCTTCATTCTTGCTGGAATATCCTAATATTCTCGCTAATTCTTCGTTCATATCAACAAAGCGACCTGATTTACAGCTAAGAAATATTCCTACTGGTGCGTTCTCGAAAAGAATTCTTATGTTTTCAAAATCGTTTTCCATGTTAATTTTTTTCAATAAATATAAAAAAAAATTAAAAATATATATTTTTACTATACACTTTGCATTAATGAAATATAATAAAAGTCATTCGTTTTGAATTTTTTGCACGCTTTTTGTATGTTTGCACAACTGATTTGTTCTCTGATTTTGATTGAAATACTCTATTTACATTTATGTTTTTCAGACTGATACTCGTCTCATCCCTCATATATTTTTTATCATTTGTTTCATTAGCCCAAACCGACTCTAGTAGTTACAGGCTTAATCGATTATCGTTTGAGAATATTATTGAGCAGGCTGTTCAACAAGAGGTAACCGTTGTTTCGGCAAGCCGAAGTGCCCGAAGAATTGAAGACCTACCAGTTACCATTCACGTGGTTACCAGCGATGAGATACTTATGAATGGTTACACTACCCTGGTTGATGTGTTGAAAAGTTTACCCAGCATGAAAGCCTCTCAACCTGGTTCGGGAGATAGCGGGGAGATGTTCCTTATGCGAGGCCTACTTGGCAATCAGTACACCAAGATTTTGGTTGACAACATTCCTCTTAAACCCTCTGTTTCTATAGGCTTGCCTTTGGAAGCACAACTGCCAATTCGGCAGGCCGAGCGCATTGAAATCATTTACGGCCCAGCCTCGGCTATTTATGGGGCCGATGCAGCAATAGGTGTGATAAACATCATAACTAAAAAGCCAAAATCGAGCGTCTTTTCCTTCGCCGATATTATGTCAGGTACTAATAACTATAGGTACACCAATTTTCATGTTGGTGGAAAGGCCGGAAGAAATAAAAACATTCTTGAGTACTCTTTCTTTGGCAACTACATGGAAATTGATGACATGAATATTTTTGGCGACTCCACGGTGTTCCATCCATTGAGCTTTCTTGAGCAACACGGGCATAAGGTACAAATTGGTGACCAGCTTATCCTACCCACACAAATTGATGAAGATTTCCTTTTGCGATATAACATTCCAAGGGAACTGTTTTTTAAGGGAAGCGACCACTACCAGGGTACCATATCAATGCCCGAAATTCAAAAAATCCCTGCAGAAAGTAACCTGTTTGGTTTCAATCTAAGGTATAAAAAGTGGGATATTACCATGATGACCATGTATAGGAAAACACATAGTTCTCTTGGTCGGACACCTTTCCTTTACAAGTACAATAGCCCGCAGTATTACTTTGCCGACCGAAACAGCAAGTACTCGATTAATTACAACACAAACCTTTGGGGGGTTAATTCCAACACAAACCTGATTACCTCAATTTACGCTCTTGACGAAAACTCCAGCTTTGGGGTAAACTTCATCCCTGGGTTTGAAAAAGCTTACCAATTCGCTCTATCAAGCGATATTTTTGTGGAGCAGATGTTTACCTATAGCTTTCGATTCGTTGAAATACTTGGGGGCGTGTCCTCGCAATTCTCAGTAAACCACCCTTTAACAAACTACACACAAAAACCTTACGACTACGAAAGGGAGTTTATCTTCTCTACCGATATTAGCATAAACACTACTGACTTCGAGCAGTTTGGCTACAACCCTTATGCCTACATTTTTGCTTCCGAGTTCGTTCAGGCATACCTTAACTTCGATAGGTTGAAGGTTGTAGGAGGTATTCGCCTGGAGCATAACTCTCTTTTCTCCGAAACCATTTTCAACCCTCGTTTGGCAGTGCTTTACTCTTTTAGCAGTGACCACTCTGTTAGGCTATCCACAGGAAAAGCATACAAGCCACCCGCAGGAAACCTGCTGTTCCAGTCGCTTGCTTTCCCTTTCGATATGGATGGGGATAAGGATTCGATTTACTACGCACTCATTCCAAATCCATATCTTCGACCAGAATACTTCGAATCGCATGAGTTAGGATACAGGGGAAATCTTCTTGGTAAAAGGCTCAATGTTGACTTTGCGCTATACTACAACAGGATTGAGAACCTCATTGTTTCAAATATGATAAATCCTCAGCTATTCTATGCCAATGCTTTTGTGCCAAACGAGGATGAATTGGCTCGTATCTATGTGAATAATTATGAGGCAATTACTCGATTCTATGGGGTAGATCTGGCATTAACCATTAACAATATATATGCTCCTAGGAATATAAAACTAAAACTTTCTGGTTCATATACATACGGAACTGAAACCCTCCCTACAGGTGAAACCATCCGATTTCTTAGGGGAATCCCAAATTATATGTTCAAAGCAAATTTGTCGGGAAGAATAACTCGCAAATCGTACTTAAACATAGAGAATACCCTTATGAGTGGCTGGAGAAGAAGCTTCCTTCCCAATAAGAATTATTACAACGAGCAACCTGAATATCCTATCATTAAAGGGTACTTTGTGACCGATTTAACTTACGGGTATAGAGTTCATAACAACCTGAATATGTTCATTAAAGTTTTGAACCTGTTCAATACACAATATGGAGGAATCGATGCCACAACTCTCGATGTTGACCTTAGATATAACCCACAGCTTGGGCGGAATGTTAGGTTTGGATTGTCATTCATGTTTAATTAGCAAACTTAAAGGTTGAGAGCACTTAAATTAACATATATAACTGGATTGTGTTTGCTTCTTGCACAATGGGTGGCAAATGCTCAGACCGACTTTGCAGGGGTTGCTCTGGAATTGAACACGAAAGCAATTAATTACCTTGAGCACGACAACCTTTCCCTGGCGAAGGAGAACATAGATAAAGCCCTTGCGTTAATACCTGTTATACCATCCGTTGCCGAGAAGGGTCTGATAAATTCTTCGGCAGGAGGTATATACGAGAAAAATGGGGATTATATTAATGCCCTTAGATATTACCACCAAGCATTGGACTGCTTCGAGAAGCTAGGCGATTCCTTATCAATTTCTTCTGTGAACCATCAGGTGGCACTTATCTACTTCAATCTTCAAGCCTTTACAAAAGCCCTTGAATTTTTCGAAAAAGCCATTGCTTCAAGAACCCGTAAAGAAATAACATCTGGTTTTTTAGCCATAATAAATGAGTACCGCGCGAGTTCGTACTTCAACCTAAAAGAATTCGAAAAAGCCGAGAATCTATACCAAGAGCTTTACTCATACTACTCTCTTCATGGTGTTGACGAAGAATCTATTAAATCGCTATACAATATCGCCATAGCTCAGGAGAAACAAAGAAAATACGATGAAGCAGTTGTAAACTATAAGATTCTTTATGGAATCTACCTGTCACGACAAGATGTAGTAAGAGTTGTTGAGTCGCTTAATAATATTGGGTATTGCTACGTCCTTCAGGGTAACTACGAGGAAGCCAGAAAATCGTTTCAGAATGCCGAGAAACGTATAGGAGGCGATAGCTTCACGAAGGACTTCGAGGCGAGTTTGCTTACAAACATAGGGGTATGCTACCAGAATTCGGGCGAAAAGGCAAAAACCATCGAATACCTCCTTCGAGCGCTCAAGATCAGGGAGACCCTTAAAGATTTTGAGGAGATTGCTTTAGTGAATAAGCTCATTGCCCTAGCCTATTTTAGAAGCAACGACCTCTATAACGCACTCGAGTACAGTGACGATGCCGTTATTGCGGCACGAAAGACCAATAACAAGGAACTACTTAGCCAAACCTACAACACGTATTCATCTATTCTTCAGGCGGCAGAAGACTACCAGAAGGCTTTAGATTACTACAAGCAGTTTCTTTACCTTCAGGACTCGCTAATGCGAATTGAAAGGAAAAAGCGGGAGGAACTCGATGAACGGATTCTCAATCTCGAAAAAAGCGAAAAGGAGCTGAAACTTCGGCTTGCAGAGGAGAATGTGAAGGATATCCTGCTCGAACAGCTTCAGCTTAAGGCCATCCAGCGAGAGCAAGAGAACGAAATTCTCAAGAAAGAGAAGGAATTACAAGAGTCGCAGCGTGAGCGTGTTGAACAATCGTTGTTGCTGGTTAAGCAGCAAAACGAGGCCCTCATCAGGAATAGGGCTATTGAGGTGCTGGAAAGAGAGAAGGACATTAAGGATAAGGAGTTGAAACTTAAAGAGGCCCAGGAGAAGGAGCAAGCAAAAGCCATAGAACTGCTGAAGACAGAAAAGGAGATGCAGACACTAGAAATACAAAAACAAGAGCTAATCCTTGAGAAACAGGCCGAAAGAGCAAAACGTTTTGTTTGGATGATGGCTTTAGCTGCTGTAATCATTCTTTTGGTAGTCCTGTTTCTTTTTGATAGCAAGAGGAAGAACCGAATCCTTTTTAACCAAAAAAAGGAAATTGAACAAAAGAATGAGGAACTTAATACCCAGAAAGAAGAGATTCAGGCTCAGGCTGAGCACCTTATGAATGTTAACTCACTTCTTGTTGAGAAGAATACTAAGATTGAGCAGCAGGCAGGGCAAATTATTTCAAGCATTCAGTATGCCAAGCGTATTCAGGATGCTGTTCTCCCCCAAGCCGAAAGCATGTCAGAATTGAACCCTTCGCACTTTGTCCTATTCCGTCCACGGAATATTGTTAGCGGCGATTTCTATTGGCTAAAACAGGTTCAAAACTTTGTCTATATAGCCGTGGCCGACTGCACAGGGCACGGGGTCCCAGGTGGTTTCATGAGTATGCTAGGCACAGCCTTCCTCAACGAGATAACGGGTAAAGGCGATGCGATGCTACCCGCCGATATTCTCAACGCCCTAAGAGAAAAGGTAAAACGTTCATTGCGACAGGTTGGTAAGTCGGGTGAAGCAAAGGATGGTATGGACATGGTGCTTATCATGATTGACCTTGAAAGCAAGGAGCTAACCTTCTCAGGAGCATATAACTCAATTGTCCATATCCGTGCAAACGAACAGGAAGGTCAACCCGAGGTGAACCACCTAAAGGGCGATAGAATGCCTATCGGCATAAGCTTAAAGGAGTGTAGCTTCACCAATAAGACGCTGGAACTGGTGCCCAATGACATGATTTACCTTTTCACCGATGGTTACATCGATCAGGTGGGTGGGCCCAAAAGGTCGAAGTTTATGACTAGAAACTTTATTGGACTTCTTCAACTAATCTTCAACAAACCCACCGACGAGCAGAAGGAAATTCTTGAGGAGAACCTTACCGAGTGGATGGCCGACAACGATCAAATTGATGATATACTGGTTGTAGGTATTCGTTTTACAGACACATACGGTGAAGTGAGCTTGTTCTAAAACCATTTTCCCTTTCTTCCGTATAAAAAATTTAGTTTCCTTTTATCGAAAACTGCTTTCAAAATATTGATTTTGGTTAATTTCAAGATGCTTAGTCGATTACAAGTTTTTGTGTTTTTGATTGTTCTTACTAACAATGTTTTCTCACAAGAAATTGTTGTTCTAACCGACACTGTATTTTCAACAAGAATTGGCAGGCAGCTAGAGTATTTTATTGATGAGAGTAAAAGCTTAAGCTACAACACTGTAACCTCCGATGAATTTCAGGGAAACTTTAGCTTATCCAACAAGGAGATTCTTTTCTTCAACTACCAGAACGCAACAGTTTGGCTAAAATTTACCGTTTCAAACCAGTCATCAAAAGATTTCTACCTTTTAATCGATTACCCTTTACTGTATAAAATAAATCTTTATACACCCACTCCCAATGGTATCGATACCCTGTATAGCGGCGATGGTTATCCCGTTAGTAGAAGAACAATTCGAAATGCTACCAATCTCTTTGAACTTGATATTCAAGAGAATGAAACAAAAACCTTTTTTTGTTCCATCGAAAGTGATGGCGATGTTGTTTCAGTACCTATTTCTGTTATTGATAGGTTTACTTTCCTTGATAACAATGAGCAACGAATGCTTTTCTTAGGGTTTTACTACGGATTTCTAATTCTTATCGTACTTATCAACATTTTTTTCTACTTCAATATTCGCGATAATGCATTCTTGCTCTACATCTTGTTCATACTATCGATGGGGATGTTTCTTTTCGTTAGAGATGGGTTTGCGTTTAAGTACTTTTGGCCAAACTCTCCTGTTTGGGCTAATATTGCAGTGGTAATTTTTGCAATGTTAACTATTGGTTCGGTGCTACTGATGATTAAGGATATTCTTCAAACAAAACGAATTTCCATTTTCCTCGACAAGTTGTTAACGGTTACAATCATTGTTATTGTCTCGCTTACCATACCAACACTTTTTAGCCCCTTTTTCTACCGTTTTATGATTGCTTTCGGTAACTTTCTAACAGCCTACTCAATTGTTCTTATCCTAATAATTGTTGGCATGGGTATGAAGAAGGGGATCTACCTGTCGAAGTACTTCCTTGCTGCATTGGTGTTCCTACAGCTGGGAGGTTTATGGATTGTGATGAAGAATAGTGGCTCAACGGGTTTGTTCGAATTTGAGCATGGTATGAAGGTGTGTTCTGTTATCCTTATTCTTTTTCTAACCTATGGAATGACCGTGAAGTTCTCAGATATGCTGCACCAAAGCAAGCAACAGGTTATCAGCCAGCTTGAGGAGGTCAATCGATACAGGGAGGATGCTAATCAAATACTTGAGAATGAGGTTAAGATGCGTACTCTTGAGTTGCAGAAGCGGTACGAGGACCTGAAGTTGCTCAACCATGAGATTAGCATGCAGAAGGAGGAAATACTACTGCAGCGCGATGAGCTTCAGGCTAGGAATGCCAAGATTGAGCTACAATCAGATCATATCATATCGAGTATTCAGTATGCAAAGCGAATACAGGATGCTGTTTTACCCAAAAGCAATGGTAACTCCGAATCTATCCTTTCGCACTTCGTGCTGTTCCGCCCCCGCGACATTGTTAGCGGCGATTTCTACTGGATGAAACAGATTCAAAGGTACATTTATGTCGCTGCATCCGATTGTACCGGGCATGGCGTTCCAGGAGGATTTATGAGCATGCTTGGTATAGCATTCCTCAACGATATCATTGGTCAGAGCGTAATAATGACTCCCGCACAGATACTCAATGAGCTAAGGGAGAAAGTGAAGAAATCGTTGCGGCAGGAGGGAAAAGACGGTGAAGCAAAGGATGGCATTGATATGGCTCTGATAATGATTGATCTGGAAAACTCAGCGCTTACATATTCTGGCGCATTTAATCCAATGGTTCACATTCGAAAGGATAGTAAAACCATGAAAGCTAAGGTTAAGCGCTTTAAAGGCGATTGCATGCCTATTGGTATTTGCAAGAATGAGCGCGACTTTACTGACCATACCATTCAGCTCCTCCCAAACGACATGATATACCTTTACACCGATGGCTACACCGATCAGCTGGGAGGAAGGGAACGCAAAAAGTTTATGACCACAAGATTTGTTGAGCTACTCACCGAAATTGCCCATGAGTCGCCAAGTGCTCAGAAGGAGCAGCTTTCTGATTCCCTCAATGTTTGGATGGGCGACAACGATCAAATCGACGATATCCTTGTTATTGGAGTAAAGTTCGACGAGACAGCTTTTTAGCTAAAGTTACCCTTTTTATCACTTTTCGGATGATTCCTTAGGGTTATTCGCTTGGTAAGACGAGGCTGTCTAAAAAGTCTTTTCATCTGATTTTCAAACTTGTCTCTTCACATTAGACTTTTTTGTTCGAAAAGACCCTAAGGGTTTCAAAAACCCTTAGGGTCTGAAAAACGTTACTTCCTCTCCACCACCGTTAGGGGAAAGTGGGTAGAACCAGTTTGCGAAAATCTTGAGTAGATATAACCACTAGGAGGGTAGTTGGCAATCCAGACTTCGCTCATCATATCCATTTCAAAAGTAGGCGCTTCGGGGGTCTCGAAATAGTAATAACCACTGAATGCGAATTCACCTGGTTCTACGAACACACAGGCCACCTTGAGCCTGTAAACCCCCTCTGAAGGGATGAATTGAAAGCAGAAGTACTCGCGATCAATCTGCTGTAAGCAAGGAGGATAGAGTTGCATATTGCCAATGGTGGCAGTCCGTTCGCAGTAGGGAAAGTTATGAAGGTAATCCTCCCACGTAATCTGCTCCCCCCTCACTATCGAGAAGTAATGCTGAATTTTAAACCGCCCTTCCACAAAAAGTTTTTCGAAGTTACAGTAGTTTTCATTTGTGTAAATATCTCCCTTACCTATCACCGACTCGAACCATATCGTATCGCCAACGGTAACGGTATCATTCGGGTTGATGCTAAGCGAGAAAACGTAATTTCCCCACAGGGCAAGGCTATGAGCGTAGTACAGCTCAAGGCAATCGTTTTCACCGCACGATGTTGTCATCGTAAGCAAAAGCAGAATTAAGGTTTTTGTTTTAGTAGCCATACGCTTGGAATAATTGGTTGTTCGAAAAGACCCTAAGGGTTTCAAAAACCCTTAGGGTCTGAAAAACGTTACTTCCTCTCCACCACCGTTAACGGAAAACGGTTGGAGTTGGTTTGAACATAAGGAGCTTTTACATAACCTGATGATTTTGATAGAGGAAAATCCGATGTCGATATCATAACCAGAGGGTAGGCTGTTTCGTTAATATTACCGTCAATATCTAGTTGAATTTCACTACCAAAGTTAAAATTTCCTGTTTCAACAAAAACACAAGCAATTTCAAGATTGTATGAATTGGTGAATTTATTAAAGAAATACTGGTAGTATTCACTGCATACAACCGTATCAAATTTATAGCAGGGATCCCATAGGACTTTTTCACCAACTTTCACAATCTTCTCACAATATGGGAAATTCTGAGTGAATTCATGATAATCAATTTCGTTTCCACGAAAAATTGAGAATCGTAACCAATTTTTAAGTTTGCCCTCTTCAATGTCTGGTAGGTTGCAATAGTTGTAAACGGGGAAGTAACTTCCCTTGATTATGGTTGAAGTTAGCCAAACAGTGTCTCCTAATAGGACGGTATCGTTGGGTTCTATGCTTAGGAATAGTCCAACCCCTCCATCAAAACTAAGACCAACCCTCCTAACATCAAAGCATGTTTCACCACATGAGCTGAGCCATAGCACAGCTATGATAATAACTAACAATCTAGTAGCCATAAGCTTGGAATAATTGTTCGAAAAGACCCTAAGGGTTTCAAAAACCCTTAGGGCCTGAAAAACGTTACTTCCTCTCCATTACTGTTAAAAGAAAATAGCCTGAATTGGTTTGGGAGTAGGTTGCACCAAGAGTAGCAGGGCTAATTGGGGCATCAATGCTAACGTAAACTAGGGGGAAAGTATTTTCCATCAGATCATTGTTGATTAAACTAAAACTTGGACCAATAGTAAAACTTCCAGGTTCAAGAAAAATACAACCAATTTCAAGGTTGTATGATTTATTGATGGAGTAAAATAAATACCTAAAGTATTCTCTGTAAATACTTTGATGTGAAGGTTCTAGAAGTTCTTTTTTTCCAATAATAGCAATTCGTTCACAGTAAGGGAAATTATTGATATACTCTTCAATTGAAGGAGATTCATTTCGATATACTGAAAATTCTAGCAAAATTTTAAAAGCACCACTTTCAAAACTAGGAAGATTGCAGTAGTCAGTATCAGTATAAATATCTCCATTTTTAATTATTGAGGTAATCCAAATTGTATCACCGACATATATAATGGCATCAGGTTCAACACTAACATGAAGTTCAACAGAACCATTTATAGTTAAATTCCTTGCCTTATTCACATCTAGACAGTTTGTCTTGCAAGAGAAGAACGCAAGTAAAAGGAATGAAAAAAAAGCAATTCTAGTAGCCATAAGCTTGGAATAAAAGGTTTAGTTGAGTTTGTTGGGTTGGATTATTCGCTAAAACAAAGAGTTTTAGGGCTGGGATACTGATAATATGAGGTCCCAAGTAGGAGTAAACCATCATAGGGGATATTCCTTGTACCAGATCCTGAGTGGTAAAAATAACGGTATGGAAAATATTTCTTAATTCAATATTTTCATTAAAATTAATTGGATCAAAAACATCAAAAAGCAATCCATGCGGTATCCAGTTGTGTACAGTGCTTCCACTTGGAGCTGGAATAAGGTAGGGATTTACAAATTCGTTTAAAATAATATAATCATTGTGAATAGCAAATCCTTCATATTCATTGGCAGCTACAATATTTCCTATGTACCCAGCCCAGGCTTCACCTACAGCGATGTAACCCGCATTGGTTCGCGAGCCATTGCCGTAGGGTTTGTTAAGAGGATTGTGAAGGTGCACATTCACAATCTCCTCGATATAGGTCTTCCAGTACACATTGCCTGCTTTAATATAGTGGCTGTAGTGAGCCAGCTCATGGTATGTTGTGGCCTTTATCTGATGGGAGTGTTCAAGTTCAGTGGAGATTACAATGTCAGGATAGAGGTCTTTTACCAGCGGCTCGATGATGTTGTTGCTGAACCTACACACCTCGTTAAGAAACCAGTACATCCACGATGGCATCGAGGGCCCAATATGCCCAATCTTTCTGAAGAGGGGAGCACCACCTGCACCAGAACCAGCGTTCCCTAGCCAGATGTTTAGATCCAAAGGGGCGCTAATCCCGTTCTGAAGTGCAAAAAGGGTGTAGGTGGTAACCGCTTTGTAAACAGTAGCTTTCCTCCATACAATTCCGCTTACCGGGGTAATCAGGAGGTTGACGGGTGCGCTATTCACGGTGCCTAGGTAGTCACTCACATTGAACCCAAGGTACTCAAAGAAGCTTCCCCTAATGGTGGCAAGGCCGTTGCGGTTGGTAAGGTAAACCTTAACATCGTTTGTAAAATTCACGTTTACAGAAAAATACCCAAGATTATTGGTGGTTGCAGTGTACCACCAGAAGCTATTGCCCACCTCGATATTGGCAAGTATAAGCGGTTCGTCAACATTGTTTCCAGCCACTGATTTGTTATTATCGCGAACGTACACGTACCCCGCAGGTTTAAACCGGCTTCGGGTTCTCATGATCTCTGCATCGGGGTGGTTACACACCTCAAATGCCTTAACCTCAACCTCGTACTCCACTCCACGTGGTTTGTAGAGGGTGTCAAGAACAAGGTGTGGCACGTTGGGGAGGCTTTGCCCCACAGGTACAACCGTGTAGCGGTAGGTAAGTAGTGAGTCTGAAACGTTGGGGTCAATGTAGTACTGCCCCTCAGCAATCACCTCGTGGTCGAGGGGATAGGTGCGAAGGATTAGGGAGGTATCGGCCAGAAGCAGCTCTAGCTCGCTACGGGTGCTGGGTTTTAGCTGAACGTAGTAGTGCGTGGGCTGCAGCTCCTGCGCTTCTTGGCTCAGGTTGAGCGAGGTGAAGGCCTGCCTCATGTTGCTCATGCTGTAAGGGTTGGGTAGCTGTTGCCCAATAACCATTGGTAATGGCTCGTCGTAGTCCCTTACCACTACTATGTTGTCTCCAGACGACGATTTAGGAATCACTTCGCCCCTAATCTGGGGCTGTTCCTCAATCTTTTGACAGTTTAAAAGGAGCATGGGAGCAAGTGTTAAAAAGGGTTAGGTAGCTCTGGTGGCTACTCCAACTCAGCTTCTTTCTTTCTTTCTTTCTTTCTTTCTTTCTTTCTTTCTAATCATAAAAATAATTTTAGGTTATAGTTTGGTTGGCTAAATATCAAACAAATTTAGCTTTTTTTCTATTTCATGCAAGTTTCATCTGTCTTTTTTTGTTTTTCAGAGGTACAGATGGAACATCCATGTTATAGTCATTGTCGTGTGTGGTAAGCCTTTATCATGGATGTTTCATACTTATTTTTTTTTCAATTTATAATGCCTATCATCAATTTCGAAAAGGCTATCGGATCTACAAATAAAATGCTTTGCTTTCATCTTTTCCTGAAAGGAAGGGAGCAACAGCCCTACTAAAAATGCCCTGTACGTATGCAATAGCCATCCCGTAGTTTGTTACAGGGACTCCAGCCTCAATGGCAGGACGTAGTCGGTTGTGTATCTGCTTGCGGGTTATTACGCAGCCTCCACATTGTATCACAAGCGCATACTCATTAATTGGTCGGGGTAGGGTGTCAAGCCCCGAAACAACCTCGAATTCAAGTTTCTTGCCTGTGAAATTGGTAATCCACCGAGGTATCTTTATCCTTCCAATGTCGTCGCAGGAAACGTGATGGGTACAACTTTCAAGTAGTAAAACCCTGTCGCCATCGGTAAGCTGAGCTATTGAGGGGGTCCCCTTGAGGTAGCTGTAAAAATCGCCCTTGAGGCGTGCTAACAGTATGCTGAAACTGGTTAAAGGGATATCGTGGGGTATGGAAGCATCGGCTCGGGTGAAGATCTGACTGTCGGTTACGGCTAATGCTGGTCTAATCCCTGTTGTTCTGAGGAAAGTATCAACCTCCCTTTCCTTCAGAACAATGGCAACTGCATCGTTATCAAGGATATCGCGTATGGTTTGTACCTGGGGCAGGATTAAACGGCCAGCCGGTGCCTCAACATCAATGGGTGTAATAAGCAGGACAATGTCGCCATTTTGCACCAGATCGCCCAGAAGGGTAGGGGTTCGGTACGACGATTCGGGTATCGTTTCTCTAATGGCATCGATAAGATTTTCGAAGCCGTACCTTGTCTTTGAGCTTACTTCAACCACCATTGCAGAGCCAGCTTGCCTTCTTATCTCTTCTCTAGTTTCCACTGCAAGCTGGTTCTCATCGTGCTTACTATGCACAATGATGAAAGGAGTGTCGGTCTTCCTAAAAGCATCTACCAGATGGTTTTCGTGATTGTCCCAGCTGTTGTTGGCAACCACAAGTATGGCCAAGTCGATATGTTTGGTTGTTTCAAGAGTTTTGTTTATCCGTTTTGCACCAAGGTCACCTGTATCGTCAATGCCAGCCGTATCGATAAGAATAACAGGGCCAAAGCCAGTTATTTCAAGCGATTTTTTAACGGGATCGGTGGTTGTGCCAGCATGGCTCGATACAATGGCAATATCCTGCCCTACCAGCATGTTTATGAGTGAACTCTTGCCGTTGTTCCTTCGTCCGTAAATGCCGATGTGGGGTTTTGACTCTTTGCCCTTATTCATCCGTACAAAATTTTTATATTATTAATTACTAACACGTTACTTTCTTGCTTTTAGCAATCTTTATCGAGCGGATGGAACACCCATGGTTTGTTCATCGGATTTTGTGCAAGCTACCTTACATGGGTGTTTCATGATATTTATTTTTGAACAAAGATAACGAAAGAAAAAAAAAAAAAGC
>CAYZSD010000054.1:0-20052 GCA_964481075.1 uncultured Rikenellaceae bacterium
GCAGAAATCAAAGAACCTAGCCAATATGTTTCCGGACTATTTGATAGAATACAAAGGATTGTCATTGAATGATATGTAAATTGTTTGATAGTTTTTTAAGATAGTGAAAACCTGTTAAAAGCAATGACTGAGAACCTAATTGCTGAAAATATCTTCAAAGGAGAATCCCAAACGGTTGAATTTATAAAGTCAACATCCTTATTACCTGAGGCTGTGGAAACTGTTTGCCCATTCGCAAATACTCATGGGGGTTATCTCCTTTTCGGTGTTTCAGATAAAGGTGAGGTCGTCGGACAGGATGTTTACGATGCTACCCTTAAGAACATTGCTAACACCATTAAGCTAAACAGCGACCCAAAGGTTTACGCAAGCATTGAAAAAGTTCATGTTGATGAAAAATAATGCATTCTGGTAGCTGTTGATGAGAGCCCACTAAAACCTCATTTGGCGTACGGAAGGCCTTTTGTGAGGGTAGGCACAACAAACCAGCGTGTTGAACGTCAACAGTAGATAGTTAGCAATCCACTTCAAATCATCCCAATGCCACAGCACTTAATCCTTTACCCTTGCCCCGAAGCATCGGGGCTTTAACCTTGAACCCTGAGCCCCGACCCCGATGCTTCGGGGCTCAGGGTCGAAGGGTAACCTTTAACCTTTAACCTTGTTACCCAAAGTCTCCGTCATAATCCCTAACTATAACCACGCTCAGTTCTTACCTCGTAGGATTGAAAGCGTTATCAATCAAACATTCCGGGATATAGAGATAATAATCCTCGATGATCGCTCCACCGATAACAGCAGAGAAATTATTGAGAGTTATGCCGTTGGAGATTCTCGAATTAGCACTCATTTCAATACAACAAACACAGGTAGCCCATTCAGACAGTGGAGAAAGGGTATTGAATTGGCCAAAGGTGAGTTTATTTGGATTGCGGAGTCGGACGATTACGCAGAATTTTCTCTCCTCGAAAAACTTCTCTGTACTATTGAGAAGGATACAAACAGAGGAGTTGCATACTGCCAATCACACTTTGTCGATTCAAGTGATAAAATAATTGGTAACCACATAAGGAATCTAGCTGCTCTTGATTCAACACTATGGCAGAGCGACTTCTGCATTGAAGGAGCTGAAGCCATTGGGCGGTTCATGGTGATAATCAATATTATCCCCAATGCCAGCGCAGCCATCTTTCGTAAGTCTCTTGTCTCAAACTTCGATTGGGAAAAACAATTCCAATTCAAACTTGCAGGCGATAGGTATTTTTGGGTAACCCTCCTCTCACAATCGAAGCTCTGCTTCGTATCAGAGTCGATGAACTACTTCAGGGTAAGTATTAACACCCAGAGGGATAGGTACATGTATTCACCCATCTACTTGAAGGAAATTGCCGATAATGCCATAAACATCTGCAATAAGGTCAAAGTAAGCCAAACCAATAAGACCAAAGCAATCAAACAATGGTACAGGAACTATAAGAATGCACAGACAAGAGGTAAACAGCTAGGTTTTTTATTCTACTACAATATTTTTAAATCCTTCATCAGAATGATATCTATATACTTCTGCTAATTCAAACTAAAACAATAAAATGAACAAGTTTTTTTCTTTTTCTGCTTTTTTAATAATTATTGCAGCATTATTAACCACATCATGTAGTTCTTCATCTGAAAAAGAAGCAAAAGGATATACATTTAACAAAGAATTTGCCACAACCGAACCCTTTGAAATAGAAGAACTAACAGGCAGCATTACCGTTGATATCTTTTTTGTGCTGCATGAGTACCCAACCAGTTGGACAACAGTAATCACAAAACACGAATCGGGAACAAGAAATGAATTCTTACTAAGAATACGGGACAAGAACTTTGCTCAATGGTTATATGGAGATGGGAAAAACTCATCGTCCTTAGGTTGGACACCGGGTCAGGTTCTGCCCTTAAACCAAAAAGTTCGTTTAACTGTAATCCGAAATATTGAGGAAAGGGTTATGTCGCTTTATATCGATGGAGTACTTGTAGAAAAGAAAGAGTTCGAAACTCTTGAAAACGCTGCAAGTACAAACTCAAGACTTCTAATTGCCGCACAAGGCAAAAAGTTTCTCAATGCAACATTCTATGAAATAAGGATTTGGAGCAAAGCACTTACAGTTGAAGAGATTTCATCAACGTCATTTAATACTAAAATAAGAGTTAAAGGAATTGTTGGTTATTGGAATTTTAACAAATTAGATGTTGATAAAATTAGGGACCGGTCTGGGTATAATAGGGATTTGGTTGTTAAAAAAATTAAATAAACTTTCATCTATATTAGAACCTTTCCGAAAAAAATCGGAGATTAACTCAAATAGTTACGCAAATGAAATAATATATCAATTCAATTCATGTTTTACTAATCAAATAATACTTCTTTCAAAAATGACAAAAATCAAGAACATCTGCTGTATAGGGGCAGGTTATGTGGGTGGTCCCACCATGGCGGTTATCGCCCAGAAATGCCCTGAGATAAAGGTAAATGTTGTGGATATCAACCCTGAGCGTATTGCTGCATGGGAAACTGACGACTTGCCAATTTATGAACCTGGATTATTGGAAGTGGTTAAAGAGGCTCGTGGACGCAATCTTTTCTTCTCAACTGATATTGTGAAAGGTATTCGTGAGGCTGAGATGATTTTTATCAGCGTGAACACCCCAACAAAAACATACGGGATGGGTAAGGGGCGTGCTGCTGACCTGAAATTCGTGGAGCTATGCGCTCGACAGATTGCTGAAGTTTCAACTACCAACAAAATTGTGGTAGAAAAATCGACACTACCAGTCCGAACAGCCCAATCAATTAAAGCAATTCTCGATGGAACAAGTACGGGTGTTAGGTTTGATGTGCTTTCTAACCCCGAATTCTTAGCAGAAGGTACCGCTATAACCGATCTACTTCAACCCGATCGCGTTCTAATTGGAGGTGAGCAAACCCCCGAGGGCTTAGAGGCAATCGAAGCACTGACAAGCGTTTACGCACATTGGGTCCCTCGCGAGCGGATCATTCAAACCAGACTCTGGTCATCGGAACTAAGTAAACTTGTTGCCAACGCTTTCCTTGCCCAAAGGATTTCCTCAATAAACAGCATATCAGCACTATGCGAAACAACCGATGCCGACGTGGATGAGGTAGCTCACGCCATTGGAAGCGATACTAGGATTGGCTCTAAGTTCTTGAAGTCATCCGTTGGGTTTGGTGGTAGCTGCTTCCAAAAAGATATTCTTAATCTCGTTTATCTCTGCGAGCATTTCGGTTTACCCGAGGTGGCTGCTTACTGGGATCAGGTTATAATCATGAACGATTATCAGAAGAGACGATTTGCTCAGAAAATAATATACACGCTATTTAATACCGTTTCGGGCAAAAAGATTGCCATGTTAGGTTGGGCTTTCAAGAAGGATACCAACGATACACGCGAATCGGCTGCAATCTACGTAACCGATCACCTTCTCAACGACCATGCACATGTACACGTTTACGACCCCCAAGTTCCAGCAAAAAGCATGTACGCTGACCTCAACTACCTTGAGACTCGCTCTCCTGAGGAGAATAATGCCATGCTTACCGTTCACTCAAGTCCTTACGATGCGTGCAAGGATGCCCATGCCATTGCAATCATCACCGAATGGGATGAGTTCAAAACTTTTGATTGGAAGAAAATCTACGATAACATGAAAAAACCTGCATTCCTCTTCGATGGCCGTAATATACTTGACCATAAGAAACTCAGAGAGATTGGATTTAAGGTGTATGCCATTGGGAAAGGGAAACAAGGATAGGATAATTTAGCCACAGATTCACAGATTCATTTCGCTCCTAGATGATAATATATCCAGAAGAGAAATATCCATTACAGAAGGAGACGTACAGAATAATTGGTATTTGTATGGAAATTCATCGAATTCTAGGAAAAGGGTTATTAGAAAATGTTTATAAAGATGCTTTGGAATATGAGTTTTCAAAAAACAACATACCCTACGAAAAAGAGAAAAAAGTTTGAAGTGAAATACAAAGAGATAATTCTTCCGCATTTTTATATTGCAGATTTTGTTGTTTCCAATAAGATAATCTTAGAAGTTAAAGCGAAAAGAAACTTGGATGAAAACCATTTTGCTCAAGTGCTTAACTATCTCGCCTTATCTAAATGTCCATTAGGATTATTGGTAAATTTTGGAGAAGATTCTTTAGTTTACAGAAGAGTAATATTGTAATATTTTATTTGATTTGCTTTTGATTTTTGCCACAGATTGTCTGTTTAATATGTTATTTAATTTCAAACTTGTTTGAAATAATCTGGGAAAATTCATTTATAAAAAATTTGACCTATAAATCTGTGAATCTGTGGCAAAAAGTCAGGGTCAATTACAATATAAACATCGAATTTCAATAAATCTGTTAATCTGTGGCGTATTTTAAATCAAACCATAAAATTGATAAATGATGAAAGGAATAATTCTGGCTGGCGGTGCCGGCACACGTTTACACCCCGTAACCAAGGTGATGAGCAAACAGCTCCTCCCTGTTTACGACAAGCCAATGATTTACTACCCATTATCTGTGTTAATGTTGGCGGGAATCCAGGAGATTCTGATAATCTCTACACCTCACGATTTACCCAACTTCAAAAATCTATTTGGTGATGGAAAACATTTGGGATTAAACCTACATTACGCCGAACAACCCTCGCCCGATGGTTTAGCGCAGGCTTTCATCATTGGGGAAAAATTTATAGGGAATGATAGTGTATGCCTTGTACTTGGCGACAATATATTCCATGGTGCAGGGCTCCAAAAAATGCTTTTCAATTCAGTTAGAATGGTAGAAGATGAAGGCAAAGCCGTTGTCTTTGGTTATTATGTTGATGATCCCGAAAGATATGGCGTTGCCGAGATTGATAGTGAAGGGAATGTCCTTAGCATTGAGGAAAAGCCAAAGGAGCCAAAATCAAACTATGCAGTAGTTGGACTTTACTTCTACCCCAATTCTGTGATTGAGGTTGCAAAAAATGTGAAACCCTCGTGGCGCGGTGAGCTTGAAATCACTTCTGTAAATCAGGATTATCTTGAGAAAGAAAAATTAAAATTACAGGTTATGAGCCGCGGCTTTGCATGGCTTGATACAGGTACCCACGAAGCGCTTTCTGAAGCAACAGAATATGTAAAGACTATCGAGAAACGTACAAGCTTGAAGATTGCGTGCATTGAAGAGATTGCGATGAACATGAAGTATATCGATAAGGAAAAATTCATTAAACTTACCGATGATCTAGGAAAAAGTTCTTACGCTGAGTACCTAAAATCAATCATTAAAAACAAGTAGTACATTCAATTATATCTAACTAATTTAAAATTTAACATGAGAAAAACTGTTATTGTTACCGGAGGAGCAGGCTTTATTGGCTCCAACTTGGTGCATCATCTATACAAGAGCGATACCTATAGGATTATCAATGTTGATGCTTTAACCTATGCCGGAAATCTTAATTCCCTAAAGGATTTAAATGATCCTTCAAGACACGTTTTTGAAAAGTGTGATATTGCTGATAAAGAGGCTCTTTTCGCTTTATTCGATAAGTACCAACCCGATGGGGTATTCCACCTTGCTGCCGAGTCGCATGTCGATAGGTCGATTGATGGACCTGGTCAGTTCATGGTTACCAATATCATGGGTACGTACAATATGCTTGAGGCAAGCCGACGTTTATTGTCAAATCTTTCCGAAGAGAAAAAAGTAGCCTTTAGGTTTCTACATATCTCAACCGATGAGGTTTTTGGTTCGCTTGGCAAAGAGGGGTACTTTGTTGAAACCACGCCCTACGATCCTCGTTCACCATACTCATCGAGCAAAGCCTCTTCGGATCACCTTGTAAGAGCATGGAATCATACTTTCGGTGTCCCAACACTTATTACCAATTGCTCAAATAATTATGGCCCATACCAGTTCCCAGAGAAATTAATTCCGGTTGTTATACTTAAATGCTTAGCCGAAGAATCTATTCCAGTTTACGGAAAAGGCGATAACGTGCGTGACTGGCTTTTCGTGCAAGACCATGTCGAAGCTCTTGTGAGGGTTTTCGAAACAGGAAGAATTGGGGAAACATATAATATTGGGGGAAACAACGAGAAGCAAAATATAGAGGTAGTGCGGACAATCTGCTCAATTCTTGATGAATTCGTTCCCCCAAAATCGGTGAAATCACGTGATGAACTAATCACCTTTGTAAAAGACAGACCTGGACATGATCAGCGATATGCCATCGATGCTTCAAAAATTAAGAAAGAGCTTGGTTGGAGTCCGCGAATGACCTTCGACACCGGGATGCGAAACACTGTAAAATGGTATCTTGAAAATGAAAAATGGTGGAGGGACATCCTATCGGGTGACTACAAACTTGAGCGATTAGGGAAACTTTAACGATTCTCAACTTTTCGATAACCGAAGACAGAACTTAGAAGACCGAAGACGAAATTTGGGAGTTATAAGTTGGAAGAATGAGGACTTAGAACTGAGAACAGAGAAAGAACCTCCTAACTCTTAACCCTTAACTCGCAACACTTGCTCTGAGACCCGACCCCGACCCCGAACCCCGATGCTTCGGGGTCGGGGTTCGGGGTTCAGAACTGAAGTTCGTAACCCGTAACTCTTAACTTTAGGCACTCTAGTTCATTTTAGACACTTTAGACACTTTAGACACTCTATGTACTCTAAACACTCTATGCACTTTATCCTTTAACCTTGTTACTTTAACCTTGCAACATGATTTTCACACAAACATTCATCTCTAATTTATTTGTTATTGAGCCAAAGGTTTTTGGCGATTCCCGTGGCTATTTTTTCGAATCCTTCAACCAGAAAGAATTTGAAGAGAAAGTGGGAATTATTAACTTCGTTCAGGACAACGAATCAAAATCGTCGTTTGGTGTACTAAGGGGCTTACACTTTCAAAAACCTCCATTTACTCAAGCTAAACTTTTAAGGTGCATTGAAGGTGAAATCCTAGATGTTGCCGTTGACCTTCGAAGCAATTCATCGACTTTTGGCAAGCACTTTTCAATTATACTTAGTGGAGAAAACAAGAAACAACTATTTATCCCAAAAGCTTTTGCTCACGGTTTTGTAGTTCTAAGTCAATCCGCTACAATTGCATATAAGGTTGATGAATATTATGCCCCAGAATATGATTCGGGAATAATATGGAATGAGCATCAATTCGATATCGATTGGAAAATTGACCCTAGTAAGGTAGTGCTTTCTCAAAAAGACTCAATGCTTAAGTCGCTATCAGAAACCGATATAAGTTTCTTTTGATACTAATGTGCGTCCTAAATGACGATGTTAAACCTTCCTTTCAGACAGGGTTGCAAAGCATAAATTGATACTGATGATTTCTAATCGGTATTAGAATTAGTTTAAGAAGAATTAACAAAAAATGGCCGAATGGATTGAAACCCGTTCGGCTTTTTAATTATTACTTGGTTTGGTTAACACCCTAAACTTTTGAACTTCTCATTGCACCATACATCATGGTTACTGCACCAACTATTACGCCTAGAATCTGAGTAATTCCAAAGCCAGGAGAGCCAATCCCCAGATCGTCAATAGCCAACGAAAACACCAATATTGCTAACCCAGTAATTGCGATTAGGATTCCTATCTTCTTATTATTCATATCATTAGGTTTAGGGTTAGCAAAAGTAATAGCTTAGATTAAAAAAATTATTTCAAACCACCACACTCAGCCATAATCATCCTGCAAGCATTCATGTTTCCACGGCTACACGATGCGTGAAAATCGGCACATGCTTTTGTTTTACTCCCCGATCTAAGGTGTGCCATACCTCTGTTGTAATAGCTCATGGCGTTCTCTGAATCTAGATCAATTGATTTGTTATATTCTTCAATAGATTCGACAAAGTTCCCCATTCTATAGAAAATGAATGCCTTATAGTTAAGTGCTGCTACACTTCGTGGGTTTAAGTCGAGTGCTTCAGAGAAATCATTAAGAGCCAATTCAAAGCTATCATCCTTAAGATGAGCTGCACCTCTATTAATATAAATTGATACTTTAAGACCGTCGTTGCTAAGTTCTAGCGCCTTGTCGAAATCGACAATAGCTCTTCGGGGCTGACCCCTCAGATTGTTTAGAATTCCCCTACGAATATAAAACTCAGCATTATCAGGGTACTGCTTAATTGCATTGTCGATGAACCGTTGTGCTTCCTTGAAATTTTCGCTTAAAGTATGCGCTCTGATAATCCCCAAAAGTGCAATGGTATCGCCAGGATTCTGTCTTAGAACCTGTGAAAAATCACTTACTGCGGCAGCGTATTCCTTTGCTTCGAGATTACGCTTTCCCGAAGCAATGAGTTCCTGATTTTGGGAAAAACCATTTTGCCAACCAAAGGCTGCTAAAGCAAAAAAGAATGAAAAAAATAGTAGTTTCATCGTGTTCTAATTGTTCGAAATATACAAAAAAATCACATCCTATGCTAAGGCAACATTATTAAAAAAAAGTAAAAGTGATTTCAATTTATTAATGTTGCTTCAAAACGAGTCCTGTTTACAATCGCTCTACCAAGGGTAAGTTCGTCGGTGTATTCCAGGTTATCGCCAAAAGCAACTCCCCTTGCCAGAGTAGTAACCTCAACGTTTAACCGACTCAACTTCTTGTAGATATAAAAATTCGTTGTATCGCCTTCCATTGTTGCGCTAAGGGCTAAAACCACCTCCTTAATTGTCCCCAATGAAACCTTTTCTACTAAGCCATCGATATTAAGATCGGCAGGCCCAATACCATCCATAGGGCTTATTATTCCCCCAAGCACAAAATATCGCCCCTTATACTGATTAGTTGCTTCAATCGACATCACATCCTTGATGCTCTCAACAACACAAATAACTGAGTCGTCCCTCCTGGGATTTGAGCAAATGCTGCATACATCGGTATCGGAAATATTATTACACTCCTTACAATACTTAATTTCTTCCTTAAGGGTAACAATAGAACTTGCAAAGAGCTTAACATCGTTACTTGGTTGTCGCAGCAAATGGAGTGCTAAACGAAGTGCAGTTTTCCGTCCAATGCCAGGCAGACTCGACAGGTGATCTACTGCATCCTCAAGAAGTTTGGAGGAGAAATTGTGAGTATTCATCAATTTGGTTTTCGTGCTTGTGCAAATCTACAAATAAACTATCAATGCTTAATATTTGAAAAATGTTTTTTATTCCACCATTTTTCCCTAGAATTGTGGGCTTAATGATTTTGCTATGGAACCAATTTGGGTGATATTTATCATCACTATTTATTTCTCTATCCTTCTTGCAATTGGAGCCTACACAGGGCGAAAGGCAACCAATGAATCGTTTTTCTTAGGGAACCGAAAATCGCCATGGTATATCGTTGCCTTTGGTATGCTTGGAGCTTCCCTTTCAGGTGTAACTTTCATTTCAGTACCAGGTTGGGTGGGTGCTAGTCAATTCTCTTACCTTCAACTTGTGCTGGGGTATCTACTTGGTTACTTTGTAATTGCAAACGTACTAATTCCTCTGTACTACCGACTTAACCTAACATCAATTTATACATACCTCGATACTCGTTTTGGATTTTACAGCTACAAGACAGGTGCTTCGTTCTTCCTGATTTCTAGGGTTATTGGTTCGTCTTTTCGCCTTTTTTTGGTGGCAACAGTGCTACAAATTAGTGTTTTCGATGCATGGAATGTTCCATTCTTTGTTACTGTCATAATCACCATCTTTCTTATCTGGCTTTACACGAACAGGGGTGGAATTAAAACAATTATTTGGACCGATACGCTCCAAACCGCCACCATGCTGGCAGCAGTCTTGCTTTGCATCTACTTTATTATGGATCAAATGACCCTCTCTTTCAGCGAAATGATTACTACAATCAGGGAAAGCGAGTATAGCAGGGTATGGTTTTTCGACGACTGGAATGATAAACGACACTTTGTGAAACAGTTCTTTAGTGGTGCATTCATAACTATTGTAATGACTGGGCTAGATCAGGATATGATGCAGAAAAATTTGAGTTGCAGAAATGTTAGCGACGCAAAAAAGAATGTTTACTGGTACGGATTTGCTTTCCTTCCTGTTAATCTGATTTTTCTATCGCTAGGGGCACTGCTCTTTATTTTTGCAAACCAGCAAGGAATTGCCATTCCAGCCCAAAGCGATGGGCTTTTTCCGATGATTGCAACCCAAGGCTACCTGCCAAAAGTTGTGAGCATTCTTTTTATCATAGGAATTGTTGCAGCAGCTTATTCCAGTGCCGACTCAGCACTTACTGCACTAACAACTTCATTTACAGTTGACATTTTGAACCTAAAGAATAAACCTGAGCAAGAACAGCTAAAGCTAAGAAGAAGGGTTCACCTAATGGTTTCAATAACAATTGTTCTTGTAATAATGGTTTTCCGGGCTGTTAACGACCAAAGCGTTATAAGTGCAATCTTTACTGTAGCGGGGTACACCTACGGCCCCCTTCTAGGGCTATATACCTTTGGGCTTTTTACTAAGTATAAGGTTTACGATAAGTGGATCCCAGCCCTTGCAATCCTATCCCCTATCATCTGTTATGCTTTGGCAAAACTTTCACCAATACTATTTAATGGCTATCAATTTGGCTTCGAACTTCTTATTGTAAACGGTGCGATAACTTTTCTTGGTTTATTTCTACTCAGAGTAAATGGCAACAAGCATTCAAAGCAATAATTGGGGATTATACATTACTTTAGAAAAAACACAATAAACCTCTCCTCTCCCTCCTTAATTAACCAATGCTTTGCGCCAAGGCTTGCCGCTTTATCGATTAGGGGAGCTGGAAGGAAAGGTGCTATAAGCTTATATATCGAACCCTTATCCAACGCATTAATCTCTGCTATCGCCTGGTTTACAGGCTGCTCTCCATGGGCAAGCATCTTGCTTGCATCAAGTTCCTTTACAACCTTCCCCTCATCGAACCAATCGGGTTTTGAGGTGTTGTAAACAATACCAGCACCTTCGGTAAAAATATCCTGGCCCACTTCACCTCTGAGCTTATTTATTAAGTCTTCAACCTTAATACCTCCTACTGAAGCGGCCTGTTGAAGGGTAGCTATACGAGCAACTGTCCTTCTTAGAACAGGGTTCTTGAGCTTGCTGAAAGCTGGTACAAAACCTATAAGCACATCCTCGAGCTGGGGGTAGTTCTCAATTAGCTCAAGCACTTTGGTTTTCGGTGTAATTATCAACTTCTGTTCCATAATATTACATTTACATGTAAGATAGTATTCTTTGCTCACCCTCAAGGGAGCGATAATGGGTAAGATCGTGTGATACCTCAAGTGTCCCCAAGTACTCCCCTTTATCGTTCCGAAGAGCAAAGTACTCAATATGAATAAACTTTCCTCCGATGTTAATCCAAAATGGAGCACGGTTTTGTTTTCCACTTCTAAAATCCTCAATAATTTTATCAACTATATGAGCGCTTGCGGGGGGATGGCAATGACGAACGTCCCTATTCAGGATAGCCCTGTTACGTTGAAAAATCCTTTCTGTTCCCTGTGAAAAGTATTTCACCTTGTCGTCCTTATCAACAAAAGTCATATCGATGGGAAGGGTATTTAGAATAGCAAGAAGTTCATCGACATTTAAACTCCCTGAGGGTAGCTTTACTGTACTTCCAACCCGATGTAAATCTTCTGATTCCTCATTATTAACCCAATCTGGTTTCCAACTGATTAAAGGATCATAGAGGCAAAACCCAATTTCTATCGATTGTTTCGCTACCTCCCACCAATCGGCCTCAGTTAGTTTGTCTAGCGCCATAGGAATCAGTATCTCCTCCTCTTTTATGGTCATATCCTCAATGCCTTTTATTGCAGGCAGAAGCACTATTTCAGATGTTGCGTCAAGGTCTTCGAGGGTAATATCTTCCGTTTTAAGAACCTCTATTGAGCCTTTCACCAAATCACGAATCTCATCATGCTTGCCCCACATCACCTTTGGGGGCCCTGTGATACCCTCCCTCTCGAGGAATGGGAAAAGAAGGTATTCTTTTCTTAAGTAATGCTTATCTACATCGAAAAGGGCATTAAAAAGTTCACGTAATTTCAGTACCAAACTCGAAAAAGTTGTTGGTTCAGAATTACCTATTTTCACAAGCAACCCCCTTGCCTGAAGGGCGACCTTACGAAGTTCTATGTTTTCTTTAAGCATTACATCAACCGGATGTCCTTCGGGAACATGCTTTATGCCAGAAAGATCAACATTCCCTTGAAGTACAGCAGAATGTGCATCGCATAATTTCAAAACTTCAGCTTCGGGTAAACCCTCGCTGATTAGCTCCTGTTCAACCTCAACAACCTCACCGTATGGTATCTGGCTTAAGGAAACAAGAAGTTCCTGCCTAACCTCTTCTTCCGACTGCCCCGAATGAAGTTTAAGAATTAACTCCTTAAGCTTAGCCTTTCTGGCCTGGGAATTGTTTATTAGTTCGCTCATTTTTTCTTGTTTTGTGAAGTAGCATCATTTATTATTTGATAACTATTTCAAATATATTAAAAACCGTTTTTAAAAACAATTGTTTGTGCTTAAAAAAAGTCACTATATTTAGTATAAAAATCAGAAAACAATGTCCTTAAATTTTCACAAAGCGTTAATTACACTTACAATACTCTATATCTACCCTTTAGCGAGTTTTTCGCAATGGGCACCCCAGAATCTTTTCCATCCCGATAGCCTAGAAAAAGTCAACCTTGATGTTAGAAACGACAAGTATGGGAAGCTATCTAGTTTAATCATTTATGAAGGCAATAGGATAATTTACGAGAAGTACTATGGGTTTACTCAAGCAAGTACCCTTCATCAAATAAGCTCAGTAACAAAAAGTTTCACCTCAATTGCCGTAGGAGTTGCGCTTGAAAAAGGGTTTATCCCTTCATTGGATACGAAAATCTACTTGTACTACCCTGAGTATTTGCATATATTTGAACAAGATACCCTAAAAAAAGAGATTACCATCTTCCATTTACTAAATCAAACGTCTGGTTTTAAGTGGGATGAGTGGTCTATTCACTACTCTTATGCCGGGAATCCACTTATTGAGCTAAGCCAGAAACATACCGAATGGATTCCTTTGATAATTAACCTTCCACTTGATTCTAAACCGGGAGAACTTTTCAACTATAATAGCGCTTCGTCGGAGCTGTTAAAAGATATAATTGTTAGAAGTTCATGCCAAACGTTTCACGATTTTGTATTTGAAAACATTCTTAAAAAGCTATCAATAACAAAATATCATTGGGACGTTTACCCCGAAAATGGAGAGCCTGCATGGGGAGGGCTCTCGCTATCGTCAAGAGATATGGCGAAAATCGGGCTACTAATTCTGAATAATGGAAAATGGCAAAGCGAAGCAATAGTTTCTGAAGCATGGATTAAACAATCTGTTAATCCAATTGTTAATACAGGAGAACTGAGCTACGGTCTTCATTGGTGGATTACCAAACAACCTAATGGCAAACCACTAGTTTTTGCAGCTGGGTATGGCGATCAATATGTTTACGTAATACCTGACAAGAATATAGTAATTGCTATTAATGCTAAAAACTTTACTGATTACAAATGGGAGAGAAATCATAAAGACTTAATTTTTAGAATTCTTAGAGCCTACAATAATACCAGTTATTACAAAATCAATTAATCAACAAAAAAATTGAAATCATGGCAAACCTTAAAACTACCTACATGGGTTTGGAGCTAAAAAACCCATTGATTGTTGGAGCCTCCACCCTTACTGCAAATCCTGATAAGCTTGTACAGTTTGAAGATGCTGGTGCTATAGTATTCAAATCGCTTTTCGAGGAGCAAATTCAGTTCGAAGAGTTGGAGATGATGAATGCGTTAGACGAATATTCTGAGCGTAATGCAGAGATGACCAATCTGTTCCCAACCCTTAAACATGCAGGGCCAAAGGAACATCTTCTAAAACTAAAACAAGCTAAGCAGAACTTAAAGATTCCTGTAATTGCTAGTTTGAATGCTATTCAAGAAGATACATGGATAGAATATGCCAAGCAGATCGAGCAAACAGGTGTTGATGCCATTGAATTAAACCTTTACGCTACCCCTCTCAATTACGATATTGCTGGAGCAGATATTATTCAGGAACAAATCGATACCATTAGCAATGTAAGCAGCTATATTAAGATTCCAATATCCGTAAAACTAAGCCCTTTTTACACTAATCCTCTGTCGGTTATCGGAAGAATGGATATCGAAAAAGTTAAGGGCTTCGTCCTCTTTAACAAGTTATTTCAACCAGATATTGATATTGAGAAAGAGAGCATTGAGCAAACAATGGTATTAAGCGACAGCTACGATGTTCGAATGGCTATCCGATTTGCTGGTCTTCTGTATGGGAACATCAAAGCCGATATTTCAAGTGCAGGGGGAATTATGTCGGGTGTAGATGCAATAAAAACTATTCTTGCAGGTGCATCCGTTTTTCAGGTTGTAAGTTCACTTTACAAACATGGACCACAACACATTAAAACTATTCTTTCGGAAATAGAGAGCTGGATGGACAAAAAAGGATATAGAAATATTGAGGATTTCAAGGGAAAACTTTCGCGCAAGAACCTCAAAGATCCGTTCGCTTACCGCCGGGCACAATATGTGGATATAATTATGAACTCCGATAAATACCTTAAAAAATCAATCCTTCCTTAGTTGATTATCGATTTTCAATTATTTGAAAACTTGAGGAAGCACATTAAGTTTCATTTGCTTGTTTAGGTTACCGTCGTTATCATAAATCCAGGCTGGGCCAAACTGACGCCCAGCCTGCATAAATACCCTTCCAGCAATTCTTCCTTCGTTGAAAAAAACAGTCCAAAACCCAGATGCTTTCCCATTATGATAGCTTCCACAAAGGTTTAGATAACCTTCTTCGTGGTAGAACTTCCAAAATCCACTAGATTTCCCATTGGTATAACCGCCTTGTTGCTTAGATTTTCCATTACTATAAAAAACTTCCCAATATCCATGGAACACTCCGTTGCTGAAAGAGCCCTTACTATTAACTGAACCATTGGGGTGATAGCTCACCCATTCTCCATCACGTCTATTATTCAAATAGCTACCTTTTTCAGCGAGCAACCCATTTGGGTAGTATTCAGCATACTCACCGTCCAATATGTTATTGATAAAAATTGAAACATTCATTAAACTTCCATCGCTGTAGTACCCCTTTACCACGCCACTCAGCATTCCATTGTAATAGAATGCTTTTCGCTGAAGAGTACCATTCTCATAGTATGTGAAAAGGCTATCGACAAAAACACCTTGAGCCTTTTTCCCTCTATAATTAAGCTTTCCTGATGGGTAGTAGGTTTCCCACAGACCGTTGAGGGTATCATTGGAATATTCAGCAACAACCAGCTTTATACCATCGCTTGAAAAAACCTCCGAAATACCATTTAGCATGTTCTTCCTATATTGACTTTTAGAGTCAATGTTTCCATTTGGATGGTATGTAACAAGTTCGTCCTCAAGACAATCATTAAAATACTTCCCCGATTGATGGATCGACCCGTCATCGTTCCAAATCTGAAAATAACCATGCTTTACACCATTACGATACCGGTACATGCTCTTCCTGAGACCATTTCGAAAATAGTTAATCCACAAGCTGTCGGGAAGATTATTAACATAGTAGCCCTCTTGTAGTATTACTCCCTCTGGGTAGAAAAATCTATAATCGCCTCGTTTCAAGGTATCTTCCCCATTTATTGTGGCCATATACCTTTCCTTTACGATTCCGTTAGGATAGTATTGTTCGACAAGCACAATTGTTTGACAAAAAGAAGAAAACCCTAACTGTACTAATAGGGCTAAAATAAATAAATTACAAAACAATGATAATCTCATTAATTATGTGTTCTGTAGAAAACAATAATCTTTTAGATAAGAAAAAATTGAGGGTGAAGCTTTTACTCAACCTTAATTATTATCTGAGCCCCCTCAAGCGCAAATCGAGGGCCGTAGTCAACAATTATAGCAACGGCATACTGACCAGGTTCCATCCCTTCTGTAGGCAAATCAACCTCTACGGTTCTTGTCATTTTTGGATACGTTTCCACTTCAAAATGAGGAAACTGCTTTTCCTCAGCAGTTTGAATGTTTGAGGTTATTAGATGAACCTTACATAGAGAAACCTTATCGCCAATGTTATCAATGGTTGCCGAAAATCTCCTGACAACATCTTCAGGTTTAGTTATCTCTTGAAGGCTTGTAACCTTTACGGAGTGGTTGGTGTTTGAACTTGGCGACTGGTAAACTGTTACAGCAATTCTTCCGCTCACCATTATTCCAGCACCCAGAGCTTTATCGACACTCCAGCTGGTTTGCTCCTGAACAGGTTGAATATACAACATACACCAGGCGGTTCCGTACTCATCGCTTGGCACTAACATGCTTATCTGAATGGGAATTTCATCGCCAGGATTTAACTCAAAAAAACTAGGATTAATGTTTAGCCAATTAGCTGCTGATCGACGGGTTGTGCTAGGGGGCATTGCCTGTTTTTTACCATCGCTCGAAGGGATAAAGTCTGACAAAACAACCATGAATGATGCTTTGGTGTTACCGTGATTCCTGACATTTATTACTTTTGTTTGGTTTTCACCAGGCTCGGCATTGAAGTCGAGCCTAACAGGTGCCACCTCAAAATCTTGGGCTTTTGCTTCAAACCCTAAAAATGATAGTAACACAAAAAGTATAACTGCAAACGTTTTCATTCTGATAGTTTGAAAAGAATAAAAATTTATTTCAACAAATATAATTGAAAATTGTTAGGGAGTCATTACATTCATGGAAAATATGCTAGGTCTTACCACAAAAGTTTCTACCTTTATCAAACTTTTTTCAGTTGATTGGACTTTTCAATGGCTTTTTATTTATTTTTGAAAAAAGTTGTTTTAACATATTTAACTACTTGAAGCGATGTTTACTTTGTCTTGATTTTTTTAAAGCATGAGATTTCGATTCTTATTACATATTTTATTATTATCGTTTGTATTTACTACAGCTTACTATTCCTTTTCACAACAAATCACAATCCTTTCCAAAGAAAAACAGGACGATGTTGACCGCTACCTTGAATTAGTGGCTCGCTATAGACAGGCTGGAAATTTACATCAGGCTGTTTTTTATTTGAATAGGGTTGCTTTTTTATACTGGGAGAATGGGGGGTTACGTGAAGCCGTTTCGTACTTCCTTGAATCAGTTCCTCTTAATGAAAGAATTGGTAACTTCTCCGACATTAAATCGATATACAGCAACATTGGATTGATATACACCGACCTTGAACGTTTCGACCTGGCTTTAGAAAATTTCATTAAGAGCTTGGAAGCACGTCGGAAGATGAATGACAAAGCTGAGATTGCTGCTGGTTTAATTGACGTAGCTTTCATACATGGTGCACTTCGTCAGCACGACAGAGCAATACCTCTACTTGAAGAAGCCTTGGAACTTTCAAGGGGCTTGGGTAATCCCCGCTTGACTCTCAACTGTTTGAACCTTTTAGCTTTCAACTACGACCGGATGGGGAATATTGCCAAAGCGCAGGAGATGAACCGAATGTTTGTACAGATAGAGCAACAACTTGCAAAGCAAGACATCAAAGAGGAATATGAGGTTATCGTAGGAAAAACCCAAGCGCAAGTGGAAAGGGAAAGGATGGAAAGACTTGCTAAAACCCTTGAACTTAATCTTCAAACACTTCGAGCAAAAGCGACAGAGGACTCCCTTGGCTTTGTTCTGCTTGCACAACAAGATTCACTTGAGAAAGCCGAACAGTATGCACTCCAGAAACAGCAAGAAATTGAACTTCTTGAGACACAAAACGAGCTTTTAGAAAAAGAGAAGAAGTTGCAGGAATTAGCTCAACTTGAGGCTGAAGCCCGTACACAAGCTCTTCAAGCTATTGTGATATCTGGTGCTGGAGGAATTCTCCTTCTTTTAGCCCTCTCGTTGGTTATTTACAAGGGGTATCGCGACAAAAAGAGTGCCAACACCTTACTAAGCCACCAAAACGTGGAAATTCAGAAGCAACGCGATAAAATTCAACAACAGAACGAGAATATTACCAAGAGTATCAACTACGCACAGGGTATTCAGAAAGCCCTTCTCCCTTCTCAACATCATCTCGAGCAGTACCTTCCAGAATCGTTCATCTTTTTCCGCCCTCGCGATGTGGTAAGTGGTGATTACTACTGGTTTAAACCAATTATTGGCAAGAATGAGGTTTTCGACCCCAAAACCCACAAATTTGCTATATCAGCCATCGATTGTACGGGACACGGCGTACCGGGGGCTTTCCTTTCAATGATTGGATACAACCTTCTGGACGAGATTGTTGACAGAGGTATTCATAGGCCTGGACAAATCCTACTTGAACTCAACAATGGGATTCGTAAGGCTTTACGCCAAGACGAATCGGACAACCGCGATGGTATGGACATGGCACTTTGTGTTTACGACCCCATTTCCAAAACCGTTGAGGTTGCTGCAGCCAAAAACCCTGTTCTTTACCTTGTGAATGGTCAGGTAGAAAGAATTAAAGGTGATAGGGATTCGATTGGTGGCGGTTTTGTTACCGAAGAGGAATACACAACACACACAGTTCCAGTAAACGGATCTACCTGGTTCTACTTATTCTCCGATGGGTTCATCGATCAGTTTGGCGGAAACGAAGGGAGAAAGTTTATGATAAAAAACTTTACCGAACTAATCCAATATATCAACATGCTTCCTGGCTGCGAGCAAAGAGAAATCCTGAAAATAACTTTTGCCGAGTGGAAACGGGATAAGTATCCTCAGGTTGACGATGTTCTTGTGATAGGCTTTAAAGTTTAACACTTCTGACCTACTAATTAATACAGATTCCTCACTTCGCTCGAAATGACATGATTATCATCATAAAAATTACTTAGTCGGACAGTATTAAAACTTTACCCATTTCTAACATCTATCCCTAAAAAGTGTTTATTTGTCAAAATTATGCTGGTACTTCGAAAAAAAAAATATATTATCATTGCTAATGATTTATTTTGTTGTAATTTTACTTTGAATTTTAAACTTAATTGGATTTGAAATTAACATTGACTTAAAACTATAAGCTTATGAAAAAACTACTTCTTGGTGCAGCTATGCTGCTTTGTGTCCAACTTGGTTTTGGACAAACCGTTTCGGATCAGGCCGTTATTCCTGTATCTGTAACCTTGAACTCAATCCTTCGCCTTACCGTAACATCTGGGGGAAATATTGTGTTTGTTGTTAATACAATCGCACAGTACACCAGCGGTATTGCTGCAACAACCAGAACAACCACCAACTTCAGGGTATCCTCATCTAGAGACTTTACGGTTACCATGGTAGCTGAGAATGCAACGCATTTTGTTGGCCTTGAAACAGGTAGTACTAACGTTTTCCTAAACGAAAACATTGGCTATACTTTAACGGGGCAAGGAGTCAACGATGCGGGGTTACAGGAGTTAACTGGCACCAGAGTTATTGTTGATGATGGCGATGCAGGAGGTAATAAACCATATACTATTGCTTGGGAATTAGCAACTCCTGGGCTATTGGCTATTACATCAGAGGACAATCTATTGACCCAGAGTTTAGCAGCCGATGTGTATGTCAATAATATTTTCCTAACACTAGCACCACAGTACAGGTAACAAATCATAATTAAGTAGAGCCAAGCGGATTTCGTTTGGCTCTATTAATTGATTATTAACTTGTTAATGAACGTCAGGAGGTGGCAATTATATTGTAATGTATGGATACCTATAATCGCTGTAAGTTTAGTTAGTTCAGTTCCTTCCTTTTCACAAACAGGAAAGCTAACCCTTACAGGAGGAGGTATTCAAATAATTGTTAACTCTTTGTCTCAATACAACGATGGGGTTTCGTTACCAAACTGGACAAGGGTAAAAATTGCATATACTGGC
>CAYZSD010000055.1:0-19958 GCA_964481075.1 uncultured Rikenellaceae bacterium
AGGCTTCTATTTTGTTTTCAGCCACCTCGATTGTTTGACCAAAAGCACCAAACATACTCAGCAGATTTTGCTTACAATCGTCAGGTATTGATTTTGAAAAAACCACAGGATTATACCCTTCCCCAATAATTGATGATGCTAAAGGAAGCAAACGTACAACCCGATTAAATCCACCAAGCAGGGTTGAAATCTTGTCGATTGTGAATTTTGGCGCAAGCGAAATTATTGTGGACTCGGCACCAATGCCTGCTTTTGCCTTTTCAAGCGTTTCGGAAATTGCTGGGGGGTGAACCGCAAGAAAGATGTAATCGGCATTCAGGATATCATGGTTAACAACCTCGGAAACGTTAATGTTAGGAAATCTAGCAGAAAGCGCTTTTAAGATTTCACCATTTACATCCATTACTGATATCTGCTTAAATGACATCTTTCTACTTTCAAGGGCAGTAAGGAAAATTCTAGTAATCCTTCCGCCTCCAATAAAGGAGATACTCTTGTTTTCCATAGTTAACTATTTAAGGGTTAGACTAAATAACCAAAAAGCATACCTGATATGGTAGCCATTATCACAACTAGTACAACGTAAACCAAAGTTTTCTGCGTACCCATAACGCCACGGATTACCAGCATATTTGGCAAAGAAAGTGATGGTCCAGCCAGAAGGAGTGCCAAAGCTGGCCCCTTACCCATTCCCGACGAGAGCAAGCCCTGAACAATAGGCACTTCGGTTAGCGTGGCAAAGTACATGAATGCGCCTACTATTGAAGCAAAAAAGTTTGAAAAGATTGAGTTTCCGCCTACTAGCGAAGAAATCCAGCTACTTGGTACAACCCCTGGAATGTTTGTTGAGTCGTGGGTTGAGCCAAGTAGGAAGCCTGCTACAATAACACCCAATGCCAGCAATGGCATAATCTGCTTGGCAAAATCCCAGCTGGAGAGAGTCCACTCGCGGTTCTCGTCATCTTTCAAAAGGGTGATAATGCTTAGACCAGTTATTGCAACCAGCATAGGTACAATGGGGGCAAGTACACCACCTATGTAGTTAATGGCAAGAATGCCAGAAATTGCCGTTGCAACCGCAGCTGAGATAACCCACCACCAAGTAATCTTCAGAATTTTTATTAACGAGTAAATCAGCCCAATCCCAAAAATACTGGTAATGTACCACTTATTGCTCCATATAAAGTACCAAAGTCCGCTGGTATCGTCGCTGGTGGGTTTTCCCCAATTGGCAAAAACCAATATCAATACAAGAGTAAAAAAGTGGAAGGATGTTTGCCATAAAGGGCGGGTTTCGGGTGGTGAGGGGATGTTCATCTGCTCCTCAGCCTTTGCCTTCTCTTCCTTCCTGTAAATAATTGACATGATGCTTCCAATAACAATGGCAAAAACTACAGCACCGATTATACGCGCAACGCCCATTTCAAAACCTAAAATACGTGCGGTTAGAATGATTGCCAGAATATTGATTGCGGGACCCGAATAGAGGAACGCAACAGCGGGCCCTAAACCAGCACCTCGCTTGTGAATACTTGAAAACAGAGGCAAAATTGTGCAGCTGCAAACCGCAAGAATAGTTCCCGAAACCGATGCCACCGTGTATGCCAGCCATTTCTTAGCATTTGCGCCAAAGTATTTTAGCACCGCACCTTGGCTAACAAAAACGGCAATTACCCCAGCAATAAAGAAAGCAGGAAGAAGGCATAGCACTACGTGCTCCTGGGCGTACCATTTGGTTAAATCCAGAGTAGCATCCACAGCCGTGCGGAACGTAGCGCTATCAATAGGCATAAAGAATGCCAGCGCAAAGAAAAATATTATCCAAAATAGGATTTGAAACTCTTTTTTGATGTCCATGAGCAAAATTTAAATAATCTGAAAAATATGTTTTCTCATCAAAATTCTATAAAAAATTCGTGAGCGGGTTTTAAGAAAATGGTTTTACCTTCAATCATTAATTTATCGTTTTGATTAAGAGTTATAATATACCCTTCGTTCATCTTAAAAAAAGCTATAGCCTCAAGCAATCCTCTTAACTCACGTGCTTGGTTATCTCCATCAATCTGTTCGCACACCTGCATTACATATTTGCACTTTCTGTTTTCAAATATGAGAAAATCACATTCAGATTTCTCTCTAAAATAGAAGAGGTTGTACTGTTTTTGCCTTCTAAAATGAAGATAAACACTATTCTCAAGCAACCTCCCTCTATCCTCAGTAAAACTTAAGGTGTTGGCATTGATTAGACCATTATCGATAGCATAGACTTTACGAGGGTTTATGGCAATACTACGAGCCGACCAGCTAAAGCGAGGGAGGAAAAACAAAAGGTATGTATCTTCAAGCCAGCTTGCATAATCGGAAACTGTGTTTGCAGAGCCAATTAAAAACTGGTTTCTTAATCGCTGAAATGAGTGCTCCTTACCGATGTTCGAAATAAGAAAAAGCGTTATATCCATTAATGTTTTCGAATTCCTTATTCCGTAGCGAATAGCAATATCCCTATATACTATATCCTTCAGAAGTAATTGAAGAATTTCGGGGTTTTCACTTTTTAAAAACTCGGGGAAGCCTCCTTTCTTCAAATATTCCTCGCATTTTGTTGAATCTGAAGTAAATGATTTGAAGACAAGAAATTCTTGATAGGAGAATGGAAAAAGTTCATGGGCTAAATATCTTCCTGTAAGCCTTGTCCCCAATTCTTTACTAAGCATAGAGGCATTAGACCCAGTAACAAACACTTTTTTCCCCCTATCGTGAAGATGCCTAACGAATATCTCCCACGACACAACATTCTGAATCTCATCAAAGAAGTAGTAATTTACATCGTCTCCAACAACCTCATCGAGCTTCTGAAAATCGCCAACCTCAAAATTGAATACCCTGGGGTCCTCAAAATTGAAGTATGCTGTTTTTGCACTATACTCATCGATTTGCTGAAGAAGAAGTGTGCTTTTTCCACATCGCCTAACTCCAGTTATTACCTCAATGTGAGACGTGCTGTCCTTCTTAATATTTGTATGTAAGCGGGGAATTGATTTTGCTTTTCTCCTACTCCTTTGTAATCTGAAGGCTTTCTCTATGTCGGCTTTTTGTACCATTTGTGATTGCGTATATTGTAAATATACATTATTGTACGTTACAAATATACACTATTTTTTCGTTTTTAAAAAAGATAAGCAAATAAACTAATAATCTACCACTTAATGTAAACTATCCAAATATAATACCCCCCAACCCCAATAAACACTACTGCTACAACCCTTCGAAACCACTTCTCGAATGATTTGATACGATTGTAAAAGACTCCAATGCTTGAAACGCTGAAAGCCAAAACCCACGCAAATACTATTACCGGAAGTCCTGTGGCAATAGCAAAAACGAAGGGAAGTAAGTAACCTGATGTGGATGAAGCCGATAAGGGGATAAGTCCTCCAAAGTACAATACCCCGCTATAGGGACAAAATGCTAATGCAAAAAATATACCCAAAAGCAGTGCGCCCCAATGACTTCCACTACTTGCTTTTTGTTCGGCTTTTGAAGTCAACCCAACAGAAAAGGTTAGGTTAATCCTAATCAGGTCGAGCATAAAAACACCAATGATAATGAGTAATGGCCCAATAAACATCTCACCGTAGGTGCTAATGGCGCGTTGTATTTTAAAGATGCTTGCTCCCTGCTTGAGAAAAGCGATCAGGATTACCCCTAGCAGGGTATAGCTAATAGCACGACCTAGGGTATAAAGGATTCCATTTAGAAAAATCTTGCGCTTGCTCTCAATGTCCTTGCTAATGAACCCAATGGCTGAGATGTTTGTAGCCAAAGGGCAAGGGCTAATAGCAGTCATAAGACCAAGTGCAATGGCTGTGATAAACGGAAATTGCGAGTTATCAACTAGATGCTGAAGGAACTCCATCTACTTTAAAGCTTCGTTTATTTTAGCCAGAAGTTCACCTTCAAGCCCATCCTTACTCTGGCTTCGGGCATACTTACGAATAATATCCGACACATCAATAGCCGTTTCTTTCTTCTTCTTGGTGCTAACAATAACAACCGTCTGCGATTTGGCATTGTGCTTGGCAACCAAATCCTTGTTGGCCTCATCGGCCAAAAGAACCTGACGGAAGGTTACCTTGTCGGAGCTAAAATTTTTCTCAACAATAGCCTTAATGTCGCCCTCAATGGCGTTACAACTCCTTGCTTGGCAGCATCCTAGGTTGGCTTTAAAGTAAATCACCTCAGCCTTCTGGGCGTTAGCAGAAAATGCGAAAAGCGCAAAAACAAATAATGCAAAAATTAATCTCTTCATGATTTTAACGATTTATGTATTTATTAACTTCATTTACGATGGTTTCTTTCAGCACTTCGGGTGTTCTTAGTGCATTTGCAAAGGCGATATCGGTGAGGTTAATATGCTCACCTTCAATAGCAACAATAAGACTGCTGTTTGCCACCTCGTACTTCTCGGCAATACCTTCGTTTTCTTTTTCGGAGAAGTCAATCTCAATGAAGGCTACCTCGTTATTTGATGCAAAATGCTCATCTACGGTCTCTTTGGCTACGTCTTGGATAGCAATGCACCCCCTGCATCTCTGCTTCCCGTGGAAGTAATAAACTGCCACTGAATGATTTGAAAATTCAACGAATTGAGGATCCTTCGATTTTTTTTCGCCTGTTCCACCGCATCCTATCAAGCAAACTGCAAAAAATGCAATTGAAAAAAATAAAACTAGTCTTTTCATGGTTAAGTTATTTGTTTTTTGTGATAATCTCTTTCAATTCATTTACGCTGGGTAACTTGCCCGAGAAAACTACCTTCTCGTTAATAACCATTGCTGGGGTGCGCATTACCCCATAGCTCATAATTTGCACAATATCATCAACTTTGCTTACATTGGCATCAATGCCAAGTTCTTGCACCGCATTGCGGGTGGCCTGTTCAAGCGTTTTGCACTTTGGGCAGCCTGGCCCGAGAACCTTTATCTCCATAATATGAAAATTTAATTGGTTATACATTGAATATCGAACATCGAATATCGAATGTAGAATGATGAAGTTTGGTCTGCTAGGGTCAATGCATTTTAAGGGATAGCCATTTGTTCCCAAAATACTTCGAAATTCGTTATTCGTAATTCAGTGTTCATTATTCATTATTTCTGTTTTTCTGTAATCAAATTCTTTTCCGCAGTTTCTATGCTCTTCACAAATATTGAAATCAATTCATTATTCTCGTTTATAGCATCTACAATTTGTTGTTCTGAGTTATATGAGTTTGAGCGATGAATAATTTTGAGACAAACTAGTGTTTCACGAAGTTCTTTTAATGCAATTTTCATTTTGTGAACAAAGTCTTTTCTTGATTCACTACTTTGCGCTTCTCCATATTGTAATGCAGGGGCAGTTCCGCTTCTCAATACTTGGCCTGATAAATAATTTCCTGCTTTTGTTGGTTTTAAAGATTCTGCTAATTCTATTATTTTAACAGCAAAATTTATCAGTCTTTCTTCTAAATCAAATTTTCGTTCTGCCATTTTTGAATTGTTTGGGTGTTAAAAAATTCGTGATTCATTATTCGATATTCGGAGTTCGATATTTGTTATTCAATATTAATCATTAAAAAAAACCTCCATCATCCTCCTCGCTTCGTCCCACGCTTCTCGGTTAATACAGTACTTAATCTTCGGTGGATTAAACTCGCCCTGAATAAGCCCTGCGTCTTTTAATTCACTTAAATGCTGCGAGAGGGTGCTGCGGGCAATGGGCAAATCGTGGGTAATGTCGCCGCTGTAGCAGCAGCTCTGCTTCGAGAGTATTTCCATTATAGCAACCCTTGCGGGGTGGCTCAATGCCTTGGCGTAACGGGCAAACTTAATGTGGTTTTCAGTATATTTAGGTTTAACCATCTGACAAAATTCTATTTCGCAAATATACGAAATATCTTATTTCGTCAAAATACGAAATGATTTATTTAGCTTAGAAAACTAGAGAAAACACCGTTTCTTTTTGGGGAATGGATTTAACTTTTATGCTTCCCTTGTGCAATAGCATTATCTGTTTTGAGATGCTTAGGCCGATTCCGTTGCCATTTTCGCGGGTGGTGAAGAAGGGGACAAAAATTTCGTCAATCAGTTCGGATGGAATTCCCTGCCCATTATCGGCAACCGAAATTTCTATCTGACCCTGATGGTTCGTTTTACAGCTTAATTCAATCTTAGATTTTGGTGTGTTGACAAGTGCTTCAGCAGAGTTTTTAAGAAGATTGATTAGAACCTGGGATATTTGGTTCTTGTCGGCATTGATGCATTGTTTCTCGTTTTCAATTTCGTAAGATATTTCAATACTATTATCAGGAATAGACGATTTGAAAAGCGTAATGATTTCCTCAAATAGGTTTATAACGGATACCTCGGTTAGCTCTGGATTGGGCACTCGGGTTAACTTTCGGTATGACTCAACAAATCTAGTTAAGCCTTCTCCCTGCTCTCGGATTACATTTAATCCCTGAATGGTTCTTTTAATCAATGCCTCATCAACTTCACTCTTATTAATAGGATTACCCTCTTTTACATATTGATTACAAAGGCTTTCAGAAAGAGACGTTACGGGTGCAATGGAGTTCATAATCTCGTGGGTTAGCACCCGAATAAGTTTTAGCCACGATTCTAACTCCTTTTGGTCCAGCTCCTTCTTAATATCCTGCATCGATATTAGCTTTAGCTTCTGCTGACTGCTTTTGAATGATGTGGCTCTCACTAGAACAGTAATTGCGCCCTCGGTATTTTTTGTGATTATTGTCCTTTCATCATTAGGCTTGATTTCGCTAATCAATTTGGCTAATTGCTTGTCAACCTTCTCGATTTGACGAATATGGGTAAGTTGCTTTAGTCTAAGTAGTTTTTTTTGACCATTGTTAGTATTTACAACAAAGCCCTCATCGTTAATCGACATAATTCCAACATTGATATGCTCAATCAGCGCCTCGAAGTACTTCTCCTGATTTATGGTTTCCAGACGAATCTTCTCAATGTGCTCATTAATCCGTTGTAGGTTTTGGCTAAGCTTATTCATTAGTTCATCGCCCTTATTTTTTGAAAATGATATGCTAAAATCATCATTTAGCACAGCATCGAAGAAGTAGTTAATCTTTCTGTTAACACGATTAATGTACCACACCAAGTTGCTTATGAGCAAAATCATGACTACAAAAACTGCAAGGGTGTTGTATATTGGCGTTTCGCCATTAGCCATCCAACCAGCAATAATGCTGGCAATCACAATAAGCGTAATGCGAATGATGATATTTATATGGTAGGATTTTGTCATCTTTTATTAACGCTAGCTAGTAAATCCCGTACTTCTTCATCTTATTATAAAGCGTTTGCCGTGTTACACCCAGCTGCTCTGCAGCAGCTTTTATATTGCCCCCGTTCTTCTCAATGGCAAGGGTAATCATTTTTTGCTCCATTTCATCGAGCTTGAGAATGGTTGATAAAGAATTGGTATCGCTTACTGAACCTGAGAAAAAATCGCTTACGCACAGTTCACCCGATTCGCTTAGTATTACAGCCTTTTCGATTGAATGCTCTAGCTCCCGCACATTGCCTGGCCATTGATACTCTGTTAACTTTTGCTCTGCGCTATCGGCAATGGTAATGTTGGGTTTGTTGTACTTTTCAGAATACTTCGCAAGGAAATGCTGGGCAAGAAAAAGGATATCATCCTTCCTTGCACGAAGCGGTTGCACCTCAATTTGAATTGTATTAATTCGGTAAAGCAAATCCTCCCGAAAAAGCCCTTTATCTACCATCTCCCGAAGATTCCTGTTGGTCGCACTCACCAAACGAATGTCGATTGGGATGGGTTTGTTTGAGCCAACTCGGGTTATTTCCCTGTTTTGCAGAGCAACCAGCAGTTTCGATTGTAGGTTAAGGGGAAGATTGGCAATCTCATCGAGAAAAAGGGTTCCCCTATTTGCCAACTCGAACTTTCCAGTTCGATTGTCGTGGGCATCGGTGAAGGCTCCCTTGGTGTGCCCAAATAGCTCGCTTTCAAAGAGCGTCTCACTAACTGCACCCATATCCACGGTAACCATCAACTCATTGTTTCTATTCGACAGCTGATGGATTCTTCTTGCAATCAGTTCCTTGCCTGTTCCGTTTTCGCCAGTTATTAGGATATTCGTTTGGGTTTTAGCAACCTTTTCAACGGTTTTCAGAACCTTTTCCATTTCTGGCGAATTGCCAATAATGGCCTTGTCGGTTCTGTTTAGGTTCATTATAAGGTCTTTCTCCTTTTGGCGTAGGTCATTCACCTCATTCCTCGAAAGGCTTAGCTGTATAGCCGACCTAACCGTTGCAAGTAGTTTTTGGTTATCCCAAGGCTTAAGCACAAAGTCGGTTGCACCTGCCTTTAGGGCTTTAACCGCCAGTTCCACATCGCCGTAGGCGGTGATAAGAACTACAGAAAGGTTTGGGTATTTATCCTTTACTCGTTGAAGCCAGAATATACCCTCGTTTCCAGTGTTTACGCCAGTTTTAAAGTTCATGTCGAGCAGCACCAAATGGCACTGAAACTCCTCAACCTTGGCTTCCAAAAGATTTGGGTTTGAAATGCAAACCACCCTATCGTACTCTGGTGCAAGCAGCATTTCTAGGGCTACCAGCACATTCTTGTTATCGTCAACTATCAGGATATTTCCTTTGGGCATAGGCAATTAAATAATTGATTCATCGCATATTAGCCAGTACTTAAGTTAAAGTCAAGAAAATCAATTTGCTCAAGTGGTATATAAGCGATTATTCAAATTTAATAATTAAGCAAATGTAGATGTTGTGGAGTTGAATTGCAATTAAGTGTATAATTCTTTTACACATATGCGTCAAATATTTTTACACAATCACAGTAATTAGGTTCACTATATTTCACATAATCAGTTCTTAACCTTATTTGGCACAACTTTGGTTTATTAAGCAGCTGAATAAGTTTTATCTATGATTAGAATAATAACAACCAAAATTCATAAACATGATAGAAACAGTTAATCTAAACAAAATCTTCCGCACCGATGAGGTGGAAACGCTCGCATTGAACGAAGTAAACTTCTCAGTAAAAAAGGGTGAATTTGTAGCCGTAATGGGTCCATCGGGTTGCGGCAAGTCAACACTGCTTAACATTATTGGGATGCTCGACAACCCGTCATCGGGTCAGTATTTCTTCGATGGGAAGGAGGTTGGTAATTTGAGCGAGAACAAGCGCACCGATATCCGTAAGGGCAATATTGGCTTTGTTTTTCAGAGTTTTAACCTGGTTGATGAGCTCAGCGTTCACGAGAATGTAGAACTTCCACTGGTTTATATGCGTGTTAAAACCCAAAGGCGCAAGGAGATGGTAAATTCCGTGCTGGAGCGCATGAAGATAAGCCACCGCCGTAACCATTACCCTCAGCAGCTATCGGGCGGACAGCAGCAAAGAGTGG
This sequence comes from uncultured Rikenellaceae bacterium, assembly GCA_964481075.1. Lineage (GTDB taxonomy): Bacteria > Bacteroidota > Bacteroidia > Bacteroidales > Tenuifilaceae > MWFE01. The sequence goes on from CAYZSD010000055.1 coordinate 9,476, forward strand.
CAATAGCAAGAGCAGTGGTCGCTAACCCTAAACTAATCCTTGCCGATGAGCCAACGGGTAACCTCGACTCGAAGCATGGTCTTGAGGTGATGAACCTACTGACGGAACTGAATAAAGAGGGCGCAACCATAGTGATGGTAACCCACTCGCAGCACGACTCGGAGTTTGCGCATAGAATTGTAAATCTGTTCGATGGGAAGGTGCTAACCGAGAATATGAAACGGCAAATGGAGACGATTTTGTAAAGTGATAGAACACGGATGACGCTGATCTTGCGGATAAACCCCGATAAAAATATTTGAGAAAAAAACCCTGCCTGAACTGCCGTAAAGGCAGGCAGGCGTGTAAATCTGCTAAATCCCCGTACTCCGCGTTCCATCGAATAAAAAAATTAAAAAAATGATACAACTAAAACATCTATTAAAAACAGTATTTAGGTATAAGCTTTCGTCGGGATTGACACTGCTTAGCCTTGTGGTGGCTTTCCTTGGTATAATAATGCTATCGCTTTACACAAGCTACGAATATAGCTTCGATAGATTTCATAAAAACAAGGAAAATATTTATCTGTTTTCCTATAATGGAGACACTTACTGGGTGCCTGCCCTCACCAACTATGAAATTAAGAGCGAACTTTCTGATATTGTGAATTCTGTTGTAATATCGGGGTGGTGGGATAATTTGATTTACACTCCAGACAAGGAAATAAAAGAGGGAATTAGTTTTAACGGGTTAGCTGCAAGTACAGATTTCTTTAAAATGTTCGATTTCCCATTGCTAAATGGAGATCTCGAAACTGTTTTAAGTCAACCCAAATCGATTGTAATATCTGAAGAATTAGCCAAAAAAGTATTTGGCGATGTAAATCCAATTGGTGAAACCGTAACGCTTTACTATAGCGAGGGCTTCACGATTACAGGTGTGATGAAGGATATGCCCAGGAATTCTGCTTTTTATAGTGATGCAATAATATCCTTTGAAACGTTTATGCAACCGGGCAAGGATTTTCGCGGAGCACAGCAGTGGAGCGAATGGAGTTTTCATATCTTCCTCCAAATCAATAAGCACACTCCAATATCAATTGCCGAGGAGATGCTAAGCAGCGTTGGGGCTATTTCCCAAACGTTGGAGTATATGAAGCAGCACAATCCACAAACTGGCTATGTTAAGTTGCTTCCCTTAAAAGATGCTCATTTTACTCCAGGTCTTTTTGTGCCCAATATTAACAAAAGGGTGGTTGATGTGCTAATAATGCTTTCTGTAATTCTTGTTATTATGGGCATTGTGAACTTCATAAACTTTTCAACATCGCAAGCTCCCTTAAGGGCAAAATCTTTATCAATACAACAAATACATGGTGAGAAGAAATGGCGTTCTAGGCTTCAGATAATTGGAGAATCTGTATTTCTGGCACTTGTTGCACTTTTAGCTTCGCTACTAATACACAATGCCATTTATCTTGATGTGGAAGCGTTTTTTGGTATCAATGGAATTGGTTTTGACGGGCGACAATCTTTCCTGTTGCTATTTATTGGATTTTCAATCCTGTTTGGTGTTATAGCAGGATGGTACCCTTCACGTTATATCACTTCACCCCCCGTTTCACAAGCTGTAAAAGGGAAGATGTACTTTTCTGGCAAGGGGAAAGGGTTTAGGCAAGTGTTAATAACCATCCAATTCGTTTTTACCATCGCAATGATTGTGGCAGCGCTAACCATAGAGAAGCAACTCAGTTTCTGGAAAAACTTCGACATTGGAATCGACAAGGAAAATGTTATTTATATCAACACCTCAGGGCGACTCAGACAAAGCCATCAGGCACTTGCCGATGAGTTGATGAAGCATAGCGATATTTACGATTATACCTACTCGCAGTATTTGCCAGGGAATGTTCAAATGGGCTGGGGCAGGGAGGTTGACGGGCAGAGGGTACAGCTTAAATGTTGGCCTGTTGACGATCGATTCTTCGATTTTTTTGACCTACAATTAGCCGATGGAAGAGTTTTTATGAAAGGCGAGGGTGATATTAACAACTTTATCCTAAACGAGAAGGCTGTGCAAGTGTTTGGATGGGAAAATCCACTTGAGAAGAAGTTCCCTGGATTCGATTTCTATGGTGATATTGTAGGCATTGCAACGAATTTCAACTTTTCATCGCTGCGCGAGGAGATAGAACCAATGATATTCTGGCTAACCGATAACCGCAAAAACATTTTAATGCTCAGAGCAAAAACCGGTAACTACACGCAGCTAATGAATTTTATAAAAGAAACTGCGCAGCAGTTTGATGCCGATTACGATGCAGAGCCACGATTCCTTGATGATTCATTAAATCGACTATACGAAAGAGAGGTAAAACTTGCGAGGTTCATTGAGTTCGTCGCACTCTGGTGTGTGCTTCTTGCATTAACTGGGCTACTTGGACTAACCATCTTCATGTCGCGCGATAGAATTAAGGAGATTGGCATACGCAAGGTTAATGGTGCCACTGCTTTTGAAATTGTTGTTATGCTAAATAGAAGAATTGTGATTTGGGTTTCACTCGCTTTTGTTATAGCCGTACCCATTTCCTTCTACGCCATGAATAAATGGTTGCAAAATTTTGCTTACCGCACCCCGCTTAGCTGGTGGGTGTTTGCGTTGGCGGGAATAATGGCATTGGTTATTGCCTTGCTAACCATTAGTTGGCAAAGCTGGCTGGCGGCTCGGAAGAATCCTGTGGAAGCTCTCCGATACGAGTAGTGAGGAGAGCGGACTTCCCGCTGCGTTAACTCACGGGGTGAGTCTTTGCTTAGCAGATACTCACCCCGTGAGTGCCGAAAGAAAAAGCAAACGGAATAGAGGTGTTGGAGTTTGAATAGAATAGAATAGAATAAAAAATCAACCCCTGACAGGGTTTTAATTGATTAATTAATGAACCTAATAAAATTCTATTTCAAAAACCTAATTAGGTTTAAGGTTCTTTCTGCAATCACCATTGGTAGCTTTGCAGTTAGCCTTGCTATTGTAGTAATCCTTGCTTCGTTTATTTCGTCGGAGTTTGCGTACGATAAGCACATCCCGCATCTTGACAGGTTATACCGAGTAGTAAATTTTGGCGACAGAACCAATGTTTCCGAAGAGGCGCGATTGCTATTGCTAGAAACACTACCCGAGATAGAAGAGGCTACAAATTATGTTGTTTATTCTGCACCCATTGTGTTTAACAGGGAAACATTCTCTGCTAAGATAATCCATTCCGATGAGGGGTTCTTCTCAGTTTTTCAAACCGAGTTTACAAGAGGAACTGCGGAGGGGATATTTTCAGATAAACGACAAGTTGCAATAACTCAAAGTTTGGCTGCAAAAGTTTTTGGCAATGAGGATCCTATTGGAATGGTTCTAACAATTGCCCATCATATGGAGGTTGTTGTTGCCGGGGTTATCAATGATTTTCCTTCAAAAAGTTCGCTCAATGGAGATATTATATGTTCTGCTGAATTAAAATTAGCTTACTCCTCATCATGCAACAACGACGAATGCACCTATTTCTACAATTTGCTGCTTAGGATTAACCCAATGACTAATGTTGATGACCTTAATTTACGATTAAATGAAATAATTCCAGAAGCGGTAAATGGAGCCGAAGCAAGTTACTCACTTTCCCCATTCAATAAAGCCTACTTTGACATTAAAACTCATTTCGATGGTCTAGAACATGCTAATGTTAAGCTTATTAATTTATTGGTATGGCTTACTTTGGCTTTACTGGTTTTGTCGGTTTTTAACTATGTAAGCCTTACTACTGCTCAAAGTTTATATCGGCTAAAGGAGTATGGCGTTAAGAAGGTTTTGGGACTTGGCAAAATCCAGCTATTCATTCAATGCCTAACAGAAGCGTTCATTACCACCTTAGTTTCCTTTGGTATTGCAATTTACTTGGCACTTTTCCTTAAGCCAATTTTTGAGGGGATGTTCGAGAAAACCTTTAATCTCAATTCCTTATTAACCTCGCCCCAATTACTACTTGCTTGTTTTCTTGGTCTTATTTTTATTGCTCTAATTTCAGCATTTTTCCCAGCCAGCATTGCGCTAAAAGTGCATACAAGGGATTTACTTGTTAAACAGATTTCAAAAAAGAGTAGCGGTTACGATTTTCGCAAAATCCTTATTGTCATCCAGTTTGCAGCTACAATTGCCATTATATCATCTTTGCTTTTGGTTACCCGCCAGGTTAACTATGTAAAGGCTAAGGATTACGGTTTCAATACCGATGAGCTCATTATTATACCAGTTCACTGGCGCGCCAAGGAGAAAGTAGGGGTGCTAATTAATAGGTTGGAATCAAAACCCAGCGTAATTAGTGCTTGCTACTCGCATGGTATCCCTGGAGAGGTTAGGAACACCTCAGCAAATAGGGAGGTTGGAGAAGTTTTTGTTTTCACAAGCGATAAGCACTTTGTTGAAACTTTTGGCATTGAAATCAAGGAGGGACGTAATTTCTTCGCACAGGAGAACAGACCTGTTTGCTTAATCAATAGAAAAGTAATGATACAAGCTGGTTGGGGTGATTTTGAAGGAAAAGAATTGTTTGGCTATGAGGTTATTGGGGTGATTGATGATTTTCACTATCAGAATATGTATCATCAAATTGGAGCGCTTATGATTTCGCATGGGAGCGATGTCTCTCACATAGTGGTAAGGCTCGAACCTTACAATATTGCAAATTCAATTTCTCAAATAAAGCAGATATTTGAGGAGGTGCTCCCTGATTTTGAGTTTACTCACCGTTTCTACAATGATTACCTGACAAGCATGTACTTACAGGAGGAGAAACGTGCAACCTCCCTTAGGATAGTTGCGCTAATCGCCATTTTTATTTCATGCATCGGACTATTCGGGATTGCAGCATTTGTGATTAAGCAACGCACCAAAGAAATCGGCATCCGCAAGGTGAACGGTGCCAAAATTTGGCAGGTGATGATAATGCTTAATATTGATTTTGTGAAATGGGTTGCAATAGCCTTTGTTATTGCCACACCGATTTCATACTACGCCATGGATAAGTGGTTGCAAAATTTTGCCTACCGCACCCAGCTTAGCTGGTGGGTGTTTGCGTTGGCTGGATTGTTGGCACTGGTTATTGCCTTGCTAACCGTTAGCTGGCAAAGCTGGCTGGCGGCTAGGAGAAATCCGGTTGAGGCATTAAGATACGAGTAGTATCTCAATGCCGAAATCCCGATGCATTTTTCGTAGGCTTCGAGATACGAAAAGCAACAGAAAAAGCAATCGGGATGGAGGTCTTGGGGTAATAATAACTCACTGGGTGAGTCTTTGATTAGCAGATACTCAATCCGTGAGTACCGAAAGTAAAAGCTATCGGGATTGAAGCACTCAGATATGAGTAGAGAAAAGGGACAGAAACCTCAAGTCTTATATTAGTTTACAAAATGAATGAATAGTATTGCACTTAAGCAATACTTTTATATTTTTGCTAGTCAAAATAATACTGGAATTGGAACTTCAGAAAATAATTAAAGAAACACTTTCACAAAACACCTATGTCAGCCTTCCTGGTTTAGGGAGTTTTGTGCAAAACTACCAACCTGCAAAGCTTTCGGCAAATGGTAAAGAATTATTGCCACCTGTTCATTCCATATCTTTTGATACTTCTCGTACGTTTAATGATGAGGTTATAGAAAAATATTTGAAAGAAAAATTGGCAATTTCACCAAGCCGGGCAGTTGAAGTGCTAAATGATTTTATTTCTAGACTAAGAAAGCGTTTAGAAAATGGTGAAAAGGCAGATTTTGAGAGCATAGGCACTCTTTATTATGAAGACAACGTGTTGGTTTTTAAACAAGCCGATGAGAGTAGTAGATTGTCAAAAGCATTTGGTCTTAAACCTGTTGAATTCATTGGAAAAACTGCTGATAAACCACATTTTCAGCCTCCTATAATTGAAGAGAAGGATATCATTGCTCAAAAAGAGCCGAAAGGTGTTAATAAAGTGCTGGTTGCAACGCTTGCAACAATTGTAACTATTGGTGTTTTATCATCCCTATTATTCCTTTTTGTTCCTCTCTTTCGATTTTGGGAGGAACCTATCACCCAAAAACATAAGGTAGGCGAACAGCAAAAAAAACAATCAAAAAGCAGCCCTAAAGAAGCATATACTGATTTTGTTACAGATTTCAGTAAGACTGAGGTAAAAGAGATAAAAACACCAAAAGAAGTAAAGGAAACCATTGATTTACATGCTGATAAGAAGAAAGCCCTGTATTATGAGGAACCAAAACCCAAGGACACAAGAACATACTATATTATCTCTGGTAGTTTTGTTAGCATAGAGAATGCCAAGAATCATTATAACTACCTGCAAAAGCAGGGTTTTAAACCCGAGATTCTTGAGAATGACGGGAAATTTAGAGTTGCTATTAGCAAGTTTTCCGACAGGAATCGCGCTTTACAAGAGTTGGAGCGGATGAGACAATCAAAACCAAACGAATCGGTTTGGCTTTTATGTATTTAGAAAAAGTATGGTTTTTTTATTATTACTAATTTCAAAAAAATCATTTCATGAGAAAATGGCGAATTGAAGATTCTGCGGAGTTGTACAACATAAAAGGATGGGGTATAAACTTCTTTTCGATAAACGAAAAGGGAAATGTGATTGTTACACCCCGAAAGGATGGTTGTGCGGTTGACCTAAAGGAACTTGTTGATGAGCTACAACTTCGGGATGTCTCAACGCCTATGTTGATTCGATTCCCTGATATCCTTGATAGTAGGATTGAAAAGATGTCGAGTTGCTTTAAGGCAGCGGCCGAAGAGTACGAGTATAAAGGGCAGAATTTCATAATTTATCCAATAAAAGTCAACCAAATGCGTCCTGTGGTTGAGGAAATTGTTAGCCACGGGAAGAAGTTTAACATTGGTCTAGAAGCTGGTTCGAAACCTGAACTTCATGCTGTTATTGCAATCAACACCGACAACGATTCGCTCATCATCTGTAACGGATATAAGGATGAGGACTACATTGAACTTGCGCTGCTCGCTCAGAAAATGGGTCGTAGGATTTTTCTGGTTGTTGAGAAACTCAATGAGTTGAAGCTTATAGCAAAGATTTCGAAACGGTTAAGAGTGAAACCCAATATTGGCATAAGGATTAAATTGGCAAGTTCGGGTAGTGGCAAGTGGGAAGACTCAGGAGGAGATGTTAGTAAGTTTGGCCTCACTTCGAGCGAACTATTAGATGCTCTTGAATTTCTGGAGAAGAATAAAATACAGGATTGCCTGAAACTTGTACATTTCCATGTTGGAAGTCAGGTTACCAAGATTCGAAGAATAAAAATTGCCCTCCGTGAAGCTTCGCAGTTTTACGTTGAGCTATGTAGAATGGGCTATAGCCTCGACTTTGTTGATATTGGAGGAGGATTAGGAGTTGATTACGATGGAACTCGCTCCGAGAATAGTGGAAGTAGCGTAAACTATAGCATTCAGGAGTATGTGAACGATGCTGTGTCAACAATTGTTGATGCCGCCGATAAAAACAACCTCCCTCATCCAAATATTATTACTGAGTCGGGTCGTTCACTAACCGCCCATCACTCTGTGCTGGTTTTTGAGGTTCTGGAAACCACCAGCTTACCAACTTGGAATGATGAAGAGGAGATTACAGAGACCGACCACGAATTGGTTCAAGAGCTGTACTCACTTTGGGATACCCTTAACCAGCCCAGGATGCTTGAAACATGGCATGATGCTCAGCAAATTAGGGAGGAAGCCCTTGATCGTTTTAGCTTAGGAATACTCGATTTGAAAACACGTGCCCAAATCGAGCGGTTATTCTGGTCTATAGCCAAGGATATTCATGCAATGACAGCTATGATGAAGCATGTCCCAGATGAACTTCGACAGCTACCAAAGCTACTTTCCGACAAGTTTTTCTGTAACTTCTCACTATTCCAATCCCTTCCCGATGCATGGGCTATCGACCAGATATTCCCGGTTATACCCCTCCAAAGACACGATGAGAAACCCGATCGGTCGGCTACAATTCAGGATATTACGTGCGATTCCGATGGGCAAATCGATAATTTCATAGCAACAAAGAACTTCTCATACTATTTACCTGTCCACACACCTAAGTACCGGGAGCCATACTACATTGGAGTTTTCTTGGTAGGTGCTTATCAAGAAATCCTTGGCGATCTTCATAACCTTTTTGGCGATACGAATGCAGTTCACGTTTCGGTTGACGATAATGGCTACACAATCGATCAAGTGATTGATGGAGAAACTGTTGCAGAAGTTCTTGAGTATGTCCAGTACAACTCAAAGAAAATGGTTCGAACTGTTGAAACCTGGGTTACATCATCAGTAAAAGCGGGTATAATTACTACCGAAGAGGGTAAGGAATTTCTTTCGAACTATAGATCAGGGCTTTACGGATACACGTACTTGGAGTAGGAAATAAAGATACATTTCTAGGTGTTGAGCCTAAAAAGAAAACCATTTCTTACCTTGAAATCTTACCGTTAATTCCTAACTTGTTGAATTCAGGTGGTATAGATTCGACCTAGAATTTTACCGCAACAACTTCTTTTATCTCTGGAACATCCCTGCGAATAGCTTGTTCAACCCCATTTTTAAGGGTCATTAAGCTGTAGGGACAACTTCCACAAGCTCCCATGAGTTTTACTTTAACGGTAAGATCATCAGTTATTTCAACTAATGAGATATCACCACCATCGTTCTGAAGAAATGGGCGAACCAATTCTATTGCCGCACTAACCTTGCTTGTAATCTCTTCTCTGTTCATAGTAAAAAAACATTAATTCATTATTTGTGTTTTATTTCAACTCTTTCTGTGGCTGGTTTTTGAAGGTTTCGTTGCTGAACCTCAGCTGTAACATTTTGTGCAAGCACAGCGAAGGCATCGGCAAGGATTCCAATGCCCGAAGCAACAGGTACACCATGGTCGCCTCCCTCTCTGATGCTTTGAACAATAGGGATTTGTCCAAGAAGGGGTAGTTTCATCCTCTCGGCTAACTTTTTGCAACCATCCTTTCCGAAGATGTAATACTTATTCTGAGGAAGTTCTTCTGGGGTAAACCATGCCATATTTTCTACCAGGCCAAGAACAGGTACATTTATACTTTTACCTGTAAACATGCTAATCCCCTTTATTGCATCAGCAATAGCAACCTCTTGAGGTGTACTAACAATCACAACACCAGTTACAGCTACCTCTTGAACTAGAGTTAGGTGAATGTCGCTTGTGCCAGGAGGAAGGTCGAAGATAAGATAATCAAGTTCACCCCACGCACCCTGATGTATTAGCTGTCGAAGTGCATTAGTAGCCATTGGCCCTCGCCATACCAGAGCATCGTTGTGATTCACAAAAAAACCAATGGAAAGAAGCTTCACTCCAAAACTCAGGATTGGCTCAATAAGATCCAAATCGTTCTCTTTAATCATTTGAGGGATAGCCGATTCAACACCTAGCATCTTTGGAATAGAAGGCCCAAAAATATCTGCATCAATCAAACCAACCCTAAAGCCCGTTCGGGCTAAAGCAACAGCAAGATTTGTTGCTACTGTAGATTTTCCAACACCACCTTTCCCCGATGCAACAGCGATGATGTTCTTTACCAGTGATACTGAGGCCTTTGATTTGTAAGGCGACTCAACTGTAGGGTTTGGTTGGGAGATAAGTTCAACTTCAATCTTGATACCTGTCCCAAATTGATTTTCAAGAACTTTAATGCACGTTTTTTTTAATGATGCAGCAAATGGATCAGGCCTTTTAAGTGATTTTAACGTAAATCTTATGCTGCCCTCATCAACCCTTAACCCATCAACCATGCCTAGGGCTACAATGCTCTCGCCATGCTCCGGGTGCTTTATTGTTTGAAGAAGTTCAACTATAGAATTCTCGCTTGGTTGCATGTTTAAATTTAATTTAAATAAAAACGCAAAAATATGCTATCTATTTGCTAAAACAAAACTAAATACAAAAGGTTTTTTACTAACTTTCGAGATGTAAAAAATAGCACTCTAATCAAAATGGGACAGCACAAGTTATTTGAGGTTTTGTCAAGGGTTAATAAAACAATTTTTTATTTAGTAGTAGGAGTAATTGTAACTACATTTTTAATTATTAACCCATTAGCAAACGCTTTTCTTAGAAGCAAGCTGAATACAACAATAGAAGGGAAGTTCGAGATACGTACCAGCCATTTGAAGGTGAATGTTTTCACTGGTAATTTGTTAATTCAAGATATGGCTATTCATCGCTTTCAAAAAAACGAAAAGGGAGATAGCGTTAGACTTTTCGATTTCAAGGTTGAAAAAATTGTTATAGAGGATGTTGGTGTTTTTTCATACATTTTCTCGAAGAGAATTAAGTGCGATTCAATTGCTCTTTTTCGTCCTAGAATTGAGATGTACCAAAATGCAATCGATACAACAAAAGGAGGTTTTAAACCAATTCTTTACA
>CAYZSD010000056.1:0-19955 GCA_964481075.1 uncultured Rikenellaceae bacterium
AAATGAAAGCCTATCAAATTCGTAAGGTCGCCCATCGGCTCGAAGCTTAACGATCTCTTCCATCGCATCAATGGACTTGTTAGCCACAATTGACGTATCACCTCGCCCGTCCTGTGTTAGCAATCGTTTTTCATTCGTTTCCTCATCCCTGTAAAACTTGTACCTTAAAGGCTCTTTAGGTTCGGGTTTGTCCTCGGTCGCTTGCAGTCGCTTCAACTCATCGTAAATTGGTTTTGTTGTCGGCTGCCATCCTCTTTGATTCCTGACAAAATACGTTCCGTCCTCTTCCTTAATTTCGATTTTTGTACTCATTTTTTCAAGATTTAAAAGTTAGAAAATTCATTTTAATTGTGTGTTCAAAAACTTTTCTCGCTGGTTTAATGTCCCAAAAAATCCTTTGTTCCCGTGCTACTCGGATTGCTATCCGTTGCAAGTATGCAAACATATCAAACTGTTGATTTAACTGCTTTTGCTTCATGCTGTGCAAGTTTTCCTAAAAGTAAATGAATGTCAAACGGCAGTCCTATTTTTCGGTAGTCCCAATTGTAGCTAAATGCCTTCATGCTTTGTAACGTTTCATTCGATATGATACCGCAATCGTGGAGGTGGTTCACGCATTCAACAAAGTCCTGTAAATACTTCAATTGCTGTCTTTGCTCATCGGTCGCATATTGCGTATATGATTCCTTCGCCTCTTCCATCTTCACAGCGTTAGGCTCGAAAGTGAATGATACAGCGTTAAACTTCAAATATTGCTTGTATCTGTCAAAATCCGCTTCATGCTTCAAGTCGCTCGAACTTTCGACAAGCAAATCACCAGTTACGCCAAAAATCTCTAAAAATTCCGCCCGTTTGATTCCGTACATTTCGGCTATTTTACTCGGACGGGCTGTCAATCCTTGCACGCTCGGCACGGCTGCCAATACAAAACCATCGTAAAATTCAACAGGCGAAGTGAGCAGGCTTTCCACGTCCGCAAAGGTCTTTAACTCGCCTCCTGGTGGTTGATGCTTCATGTAGTGTGCAATGATACGATTGCAGTCATCAGCACACTTTTCGATGTTCTTTTTCAGGCTGTTGTAAGCCCCCGCATTAAAATAAATAACTGTTTTTCTCATCGTTTTTTGTTTGTTAAGTGAATTATATTTTTTTGTACCAACTGTAGAACTCATCGAAGGATCTTACGAGCAAATAAAACCCGCCCGCTGATTCAACTTGCTGTTGATACAACGCCTGGTGTTCACTTTGTCGATCCCTGCCAATCTTAACTTCGATTTTAACCGAACGGCCCGCAATCGTTGCGCTAATGTCTGCCGACCCCTTTTGCATCGAACTTGGTATGTATTGACCCGTGCCGATTGTACGCTGCCTGCCTAAACAGTCAGTAACTACCTTGCTATTATCAATATACCGTCCTGTAACACTTATCCGCTCCGCCTGCCAACCTTCCAACCTCAAATAATCAATGATAGCTTTAGTCAATCCATTAGCGTTTCTGTCGGTGTATTTTGGCTTGGGTATGTATTGTAATGGCGTGGCAGGGTAACGCTCTTGCAACGCCTTAAACGCCTTGTTTTCGAGTTCTATTAGTGCTTCGCTTTTCATGTTCTTTTAATTAGTTTATAGTTATCCCTGCCAACCTAGCAAGGTGGAAAATAGTCCCCGCCCTGTAATTTTTTGGGTTGCCTAAACATTTTGTGTATTGCTTGTCCGCTTCGCTCGGATTGTACTTTGAATAATGCTGGCTAATTGCGTGGAACGCTGTTCGCCCCGCCTCGCCATACTCGTTAGCCAATGCAGCCCCAACCTCGTACCAGCTCTTGTAATCGGCAGTAATATCCACGCCCTTACGACTGACAACCGCAATCAGCTTTTGAAGGTCATCACCATTGGGGGCTATGTACTTCGTTTTCGGTGGTGGTGGTGGGGTGTAAAACCTTTTATACGTCCTTGCGTTCGGATTGAAAACCGCCTCTTCGTCAAAGCTCATAAACCTTAGCCGTGCCACATTGCTGCATTTCTCATCAGGAAACAAACGAATCTTTCTAAAGTCCATTACAACGCTATTGTAGTGTTGCAAGTGCTTCGATGGGTCATGAATCGGCACGAGGCAAAATAACCCGTTCCCGCTTGCGCTAAGTGCGCTAAATGCAACCTGCTTGAATCTGCCGACAATGTCCCTCAAACTTGCCCAATCCTTAACGCTGGGATTGTCTTTAGCATCAAGATCCACGCAAATAAACCCGCTATGCTTCTCAATATTTTCATTCTTAACCGTGGGTAGGAATACCCCGCTCGGAGTTACCATCGGCAAATCTTTTTTCAACTGCTTGCGTTTTACCTCGCATGGCTCGGCTCTTATTGCCTCAATCTGCTCCCCAATATCCTTGTCGGTCATCACGGCTGCCATGAACTCCCCAATGGTGATTGTAGCAGCGGGTGTTATCGGCTCATCTTTTTTCAGGCTCGATAACGGATTGCAAACCGAAATTTTAGCGTTAATGTTCATAATCAACTAGTTAACTGGTGTAAAATTGGTGTAAAAGTGGTCTTTACACCTCGGAGTGTAATGAAGGTGTAAAAGGTGTAAATTGTGTTTTTTAATATCCTTGTAAATCATTAATTGTTAATTAGTTAGTTGGTGTATTTTTAGTGTAAAAAAGGTGTAAATTGTAGGGTGTAAGGTGTAATTTACCCTATATAGGGTAAATACACCACTATTACACCTCAGTATTATTCTTAATCCAGTACGCTCCATTTGCTTTTTCTAAAAATCCATTAGAGTATTGGAGTGCAATATGTTTTTTTGCGCTATCCGCTCTTAGTCCGCTGTGGTCAATGTACTTTTCTACAAGTTCGCTATAACTCATTGTCGAAGTTCCTGTAAGGATCTTCCGAAATATATTTTGCTGTTTGGTGTGGAGAGGGTTCGGACGGTCGCAAGCATCAGCGGGCTGTGGAATGCCGTCCACAATGTGAAAACCGAACGGCTCAAAATCAACGTTCCTACAATAAGCAGGGCTAATTTCGAAGTAATCACCATCTTTCACTATCTGCAAGGTGGTTTCGCTCTTTTGCTCAAGAAACGCTCCCCAGTGCCCTCGGCTGTTGGCATCCTTCTTATTCTCGTGGATAACTCCAAGAAAAAAAATATTATTCTGCTTTACCAGTTTCAAAAGTCAGTCTTTCTTTTCCGAACATTCCTCCAAACTATTAAAATCATTCACGAGGTCAACTACACCATCGAGTACTATCAAACCACATTCAGGGTCTTTCGCAAGGGTCTCCAAAAGTTCAAAACGCTCATCGTTCGTTAAATCCTTAGTTGCGTAAACCTCGAAGTAAGGGTAGTTTGCGCTTGTATTCACTCCAGCCATGCTATGCACCCGCCTCGCCAATTTATGCACGTGCGCATCGGCTTGCTCGCTGTCGATTAGGATAACCTTCGATTTACCGATTAGCAGGGAGGCTGTAAGGTTGTCCCATCGACCTGTTAGGAGTGCTGAAACGATTATTGAGCAAAGAAACGATTTACCGCTCTTCGCCTTCGCTTTAATGATTCCTATGTTTTGGGGAGAAAAAATTGTTTTGCCGTCAATGGATAAAAGCGGGTGCGGGTCTGGTACGTCATCAGCAAGGTTAATTAAAAAATCTTTTGGGTTAAGTTCAACTTTTTGCCCGTTTTGCAAGGGCAACGCTTCTAAATCAATGTTTTCTTGTATCTTTGCTTGCGTATCCATCATCTCAATTTATTTGCCCCTTCGCCTCCAAGCCTCGGGGCTTTTTTATTATCGAACAGTTTTTTGTAGTCGGTCGGCTGCTAGGAGTTCCCTCATGTTTGGACAACCCTGCTCAACCCATTGCCCTAATTTGGTTTTGCTGAATACCCTTCGCCCTCCGATAATGGTATAAATGCCGTCCAGTCTTCCAAGGCTACACATTTTGTTTAGATTAAAATCTGTGGTGGGGTATCCTATGCTAGCAAGGTACTCAATAGCCTCGGGGGTGATTAGCTTTTCTTTAGGCTTTGGAGGCTCGGGCAACCTCTGGCTAATCATTTTTTTAAACTCCGTAAACTCCGAGTATAAAAGTCCAACCACCTCGGGCAAATTTGAATGATTTACTGCTTCCATTGCGTATTTTGTTTTTTGGTGAATAATCTAACACCAAAAGTAAGCCATTGATTTACTGATAATTGGATTTTTTGGCGTTATCTTTTTTCAACAAAAAAACTCCCAGCATTTGATTGCTAGGAGTTTAACTGGATAACGGTAAAATATCTTTTTTATCCAGTTTACGTTACATACTTTTGGGGGTCAAATTCCTGAAAGAATGAATGTATTTCGTTGTGAATCGGCTTGCTTCCAACTTGGATTTCTTTATTAGGCATCCCTTTAAATAGGGTCTCGACAATCTTTGTGTGTTCAAAGCTCATGGCATTGTTTTCTTTCAGTCGCCTCAATGCTTCGCTAAATACGCTGCAAAGATTAGATTTAACTTTTCCCACGTACTCAATTGGCTTGTCATCATAAACGGCATCAATAAACTCCTCCTCGCTATCGTATGCTAAGTACTGATTAAATTTTCTGAATATATCACTAAGCAATGATTGGGGTATAGATGAGCAGATTTTTTGAACAGATACCACTTCCGTTTGCAGCATCAGTAATAGCGTGCTTAGCTTGGTTTTCAAATATTGCAAGTTTTCACGTTGCTCTCGTTTAGTCGGATCGCTAATATCCTCTTCAAAGCTGCTTATAAATAGTTTGGTAATGTTTGCACACGCCTCACGTGTTAACGTACCACCTTTAATATGCAATTCTATTGCTTTGGTGTAATTTAGAACCCACGTATCAATATCAACAACGCTATCAAAAAGCATGGCATCATTAAAGGTTAGTTGTTTTCCTTCGATTCTTTTAAGCATCATATCAAAATATTCTTTCATCTCTTTACCCTCCTATGTTTGATAAAACTTCAAAGTGTTTCTTTTTCTGCTCGGTCTCGAATGATTTTAGGTAACTTTCCGTTGTTTTGGTTGAGGTATGTCCCAGCGTTTCGCCAATAAAGGCAATGGGTGCACCTGAGTTTTTAAGGATAGTAGCAAATGAATGTCTGGCAACGTATGTTGATAGCCCTTCGATTCCCAGCTCCTCGCCAATCTTTTTGAGTTGCTTGTTTACTTGGTGTGTATAAGACTTGATGTTATCCCTCAACCGCTCGGGGCTTAATCCCTCGGTTAAGTGGGGTATAACATACGCCTCGGGCGACTTGTCAGGATTGCCCCACTTGTCAATGATACGCCTCGCATTGTCGGTATAAGGTACGCTAATACTCTTTTGGGTGCGGGTAGTATGCTTTGTTTTTTCTCTAATGAAATGCACCTCACCGCCTTTTATGTTTTTCCACTTTAGCAGTAACATATCTTTGAAGTTAATCCCTCCTAAATGAAAGGATAAAAGAAACATATCACGGCAACGCTCGGGGCTGCCTGTGAGTTCCATTGTGGCTATCCTATTCATCTGCTCAATGGTTAGTGCAATCTTTGTGCCTTCGCCCGTGGGTATCTTATAGCCCTCTGTATCCTTGCTATAAAATGGGTACGCTCCTCGGGGTACATCACCGCATCGAATGGCATCGTTAAAGAGGGTTCGGAGGCTGCGAAGGTATATTGATAGCGAAGTTTCATTGATACCCTCCTTATACAACGCCCACGCCTCGAACTTAGCCAACCATTGCGGGGAAATATCCACGAAACGCAAATTGCTATTATACTTGCTGATAAAGTTCTTTGCCGTGGTGTAACTGGCTGCCGTGCCTGCCTGCCCGTTCTTTGTCAGTTCGCTGTTCTTATTGTCGAAGGCTGCATCTACGTACGCTCTTCGCCCTTTCCTGAGCTTGTTCTTAAGCTTGTCATGTGTGTACTCTTCTGTTTTATGCAACTCCTCAACCGTGGTTTTAATACGCTCGAAACTGGCTGTAATAAGGTTTTTTGTGGTGTTTTCCTCATTTGACAACCTAACAGATTTTGGTTTTCCATGCTTATCTATTATTGGCACAAAAAGACGATTGAATACCTCCTCATGTAAATCAAATCCTGTGCTAACGAAAATAGCCACGCCGTTATGGGTTATCCGCACCTTGACGGGGTAAGTTCCATCTTTTTTAGCTCCTTTGGTGGTGTATAGCCTAATCACCCCCGTTGTTTTGCCAATATCAAAAGTTTTCATTTCAAAAGTTTTTTAGTTCTATTGGTGAAAAAAAAATTTCACCAATAATTTCACCAATACTATATGCAAATATAGTAAATATATTAATTACAATTATTACCTTTTTTCAATTATTTTTACATTGATTATTAACATTTTATATCTGATAGTAACGAAATGGCTAAAACGGGTAAAAGTGTAAAAATTATTACTTACAAGCAGGGGGTCACTGGTTCGAATCCAGTAGCTCCCACACACAAAATCAACCACTTACAACGTTTTTCGAGGTAAGTGGTTTTTTGTTTATGCACCTCTTTATATACCTTACCCTAGTTTATACCCTTCTCATTTCAACTGGAAAACACTTGCTTTCTTCATTCATTATTAAATCGGGTATGCTAATACCCTTTGCTTCCAAGTAGAAAAATTAATTGTCTAACCAAAAGTAAAAAAAGTTATGGAAACAATGACTGCACAAATGACAGAGCTAACTAAACTAATTAAAGGTTTTTTTGAAATCCGCAATGCAGATTAGCATTGTGAGAACTTACAGCTAAACTTGCTAGTTGGGCTTTTGGCAGATTTAAAATTTTATAACATTAAAAACCATTTATGACATTGTATAAATAAATACATTTGTAATTCATTATTCATTTGAAATTTTACTTGTACTATTTTGATCAATAACACTTTATTTTTTTAGTATTGGAATTACCCCACTCAATAATTAACAGCACCAGTTTTAAAATGGTGTTCCAGGAGTACTACACCTCATTGGTTCGCTTTGCAATGAATTATGTGAAGGGGCATGATGCATCAGAGGAAATCGTACAGGATGTTCTCGTTAACCTTTGGGAAAAAAGAAAGGATATTGAGTCAACCAAATTGCTCAAGTCATACCTTTACACCTCGGTTAAGAATCGCTGCCTTAACTATATCCGCGATAATAAAAAGTTCAGAAGTCAATATCTTGACATAGAGCTAGAATTAGAGATTCCAGTAGATTTCAAGGATACCCATTCAGAGCAATACACCCAAACAAGGGTTGAGGAGGCGCTAAGTAGGTTACCCGAAAAATGCCGCGAAGTTTTTATGCTTTGCCGATTCGACGATATGAAGAACAAAGAGGTGGCTGAAAAACTCGGTATCTCCATAAAAACAGTTGAAGCCCAGATGTCGAAAGCACTTAAAATATTAAAGGACGAACTAAAAGAATTTTTAATATTTCTAATAATTTTAATTACCATCATTTTTAGGTGAAAAAGACTAAAATTGAGTAGTGGTAAAATTGAGTTTATGTGTATTGATAAAAAGTAAGAAATGGATTATACAAACCTACATTCCGATTTTGAGACCCTTGTAGGCAAATACTTTGCTGATAGTTCGTCATTGGAAGAAACTATCCTTATTGAGGATATGGTTAAAAGTAATCCACTTTTCAAAGAGCAGTTCGTCCAGTATAAAAGGATTTGGCATCTAACAAACCCAACGCCCAAGACCGATACCTCTAGGGCTTGGAGTAAGATAAGTTCTCGTATCAACGATTCAGATAATAAGACCATTCCCATTTCACGATATTCTATCCCTCAAAACATTAAGTGGGGTATGGGCATTGCAGCTACAATACTTTTGCTAATTAGCGTATATCTTTTTTTGAATATCCCTGCAAAAACTAAAGAGGAAGTGCAAATAGCCGATCTGCAACCACAGACAATCATCCTGAAGGATGAAACAGAGGTTACCCTAAATAGTGGTTCAAAGATCCGATATCCTGAGAAGTTTAACTCAAGGGAAAGACGAGTTGTACTGGAGGGTGATGCCTACTTTCAGGTTAGCAAATCGGACCTGATACCCTTTGTGGTTGAGACACCATATTTGGATATCAAAGTGCTAGGAACAACCTTCTACGTTGATAATCACTTAGAAAATGATTACTTGAACGTTATTGTAACCTCTGGAAGGGTTGCTTTGATACGAAATGGAAAAATTATCCTAGAGCTTGAAACCAATCAACAGGCACATTTTGATAAGAAAACAGGACGATTAACACGTTCAATAAATAAAGATCCAAATGTTATCTCGTGGAAAACGGGAAAAATTTCCTTTGATGATAGCAATCTTGAAACGGTGGCAATGGTTTTATCAAAAACCTACAATGTGAAAGTTACCGTTGTAAATAGTGATGATTCCACATGCAGGCTCACTGCTGAATTTCAAGGGAAAAACCTTGATGATGTCCTTGAAATCATTCAGGCAACCCTTCAGATTAACTATCATATTGAAGAAAAAGGTATTGTTATTGAAGGGAGTGGATGTCATTAATTGTTCCTAAAGATTTATCAAACCCTGAAAAGTTATATAACTCCATGATTGTCCGCTTGCTGATTCCATTTCTAATTCTAACAATCCCTTTTAAGGTTCTTTCCCAGGAATCTTTCCCAAACCAAAGAATTAGCATTCAGCTCAAGCAAGTAAATCTTGATGATGCTTTAATGGCAATTAGCGAGCAAACTGGAATCCGATTCTCATACAATAGCCGTCAACTCCGTTCGGACAAAACCGTTAACGTCAATCTTCAGGATAAATCGATTAAGGAAGTATTAGGCTATCTATCTGATCATTTTCAATTCGATTACCAATGGGTTAGAGGTCAGATGGTACTACGGCCGACTCCAAAGAAAGAGGTTAAAGACCGATTCTTCACAATTAGTGGAACCGTTCGGGATGCTGAAACAGGTGAAACACTACCTGGAGCCAGCATTTCGGTTGATGGTAACGACAAAGGTACTATAACTAATTCCTATGGTTTTTTCTCATTGAGTTTACTTCAAGGTGAATACACCCTACTCTTCAAATTCATTGGATACGAGACGCTATCCAACAGATATTCTTTATATGAAAATGTAAGTGTACAAATTGACCTTACTAGTGGTTCGCTTGCTCTTGGCGAAATTAGCATAGTCTATAACAAGGAAGTAGAATGGGTAAAGCAGAATCGAACGGGACAAGTAAACATCGATCCAAAGAAATTAGAGGGTTTCTCCTCTTTTGTGGGCGAAAACAGCTTAGTGGCAAATCTGCAAAGCTACCCAGGAATTAAGCCTCATAGCGATGGATCCGCTTTTTTCTATGTTAGAGGTGGTGGCAGGGATCAGAACCTGATACTAATTGATGAAGCACCTATTTTCAACCCGGCTCATCTTTTTGGCTTTTACTCGGTAATTTTCCCCGATGTGTCAAAGAGTATCAATATCTATAAGGGCAACATCCCCTTCGAGAAGGGCGGACGGCTCTCCTCCGTTATCGATATACAAACAAAGGACGGAAACATGAAACGTGTTGGCGTTGAGGGGTCAATTCATCCTCTTATGTCGAGGCTTGCCGTTGAGGGGCCAATAAAGAAAGATGTTGCCTCATTCTATATATCAGTCCGAAGGTCACACTTCGAATGGTTACTAGGTGAAAGGAATGTTGAGAAGGATCTGCATATCCGAGATCTACATTTTAAGGTTAACACAGTAATCAATGAGAAGAATAGGTTGTTTTTTTCGCTGTTCAGTAGCATTGATAATTTTGTGTTCTACAATCAGCAAAACCAAGAAACAGGCATTCGTTGGCAAAACTTTACCTCCACCATTCGATGGAATCGATTTTTCAGCCACCGGCTATTTTCTAACCTTACGCTCTATGCAAGCTCGTACAACTATTACCTGCTTTTAGGTAGAGTTGGCTGGGAGTCGGCCATAAGCAATCTTGGTTTAGCCTATGATTGGTCCTTCTATCAAAAGCCCGGACTAATCACTAAGTTTGGTATTACCTATTCGGGGCATAACTTTAACCCGGGCAATCTATATGGATTTGATGAAAGCCCCTACACTCCATTTGTCTCAAAAAGCGGGGCTCTTCAAACGGCTGCTTATGTAAGCAGAGAGCATAAAATTACCGAAAAGTTTTCGTACACAGCCGGCTTCCGATTGCCGTTTTGGGTTCACACCGGACCTGCTGTCGTATTTCTATATAACGATGAATTTGAGGTTGTTGATGGATACATCGAAGAAGAACGTAAACCATTGCACAAGTATCTTAACATCGATCCAGGGGTAACCCTCAGCTATAGTTTGAGTCAGAAATCAAGCCTTAAATTCAGCTATAATATCAATCACCAGTATTTACACCTTCTCTCTAATTCCATCAGCCCATTCTCCTCTTTTGAGGTCTGGATGCCTAGCTCTGTGAATATAAAACCAGGGAGAGCCAATCAGGTCAATTTGGGTATCAATATCTTCTTCCCAAAGGCAAATATCGAGTTTAGTGCCGACCTATACCATAAAAAAATGCACAATCAGATTGAGTATGCCGAACATGCAAATCTTTTGCTCAATCCATTAATCGAAGGTCAACTCCGATTTGGCATCTCCACTGCCTATGGAGTAGAGCTAATGCTCCGCCGCCAAAGAGGACGTTTAAATGGTTGGATCAGCTACACCTGGTCAAGGGTTCTCAATCGATTTGATGATATCAACCAAGGGAGAACATTCCCAGCCTTTCACGACCGTCCCCATGACCTGTCAATTTATTCGATGTATCAGATTAATAATAAATTATCGGTATCAGCGAATTGGATTTTTTATAGCGGTGCCGCAATAACCACGCCCGTATCATTCTATGAGTATATGGGTAGTATTGTCCCTTTGTACTCCGATAAGAATAATGACCGATTACCTAACTACCACCGGCTTGATGTATCTTTCACTCGAAACCTTCATAAACCCGGAAACAGGTATGAGCATTTCATTATTCTAGGCCTTTACAACCTTTACAATAGACAAAACCCAATATCAATTAATTTCAATAAGATGAAAACCAGGAACGGAAAACTAGTGGTTCCAGCCGATATATATCAAACCCCAGAGATATTTAGCACACAGAAATCGCTTTTGGGATTTGTACCTTCTCTAACCTATAAGTTCAAATTCTAAATTTATGGCGATGAAAGTGAAATGTACTAAAGCTATTTATCGAAGTATCATATTCCTCCTTTTTTCATTTGTTTTTCCATGTTGTGAAAATATAATAGACTATAGTCTTAATGATTACGATAAGGTTCACCTTGTTGTTGAGGCAATCATAACCGATGAGGTAAAAAGGCATGAAGTTCGACTAACGCAAACTTTCAGCAGCCTTGACCAGAAGCCACCTATGGTTACCAATGCCGAAGTTTATCTTTATACTCAAACCGACATAATTCAATTCGAAGCGTCAATTGAGGAATCAGGGATTTTTATCAGCGAAAGGTCATTTGCTGCGGGTATTAATCGAACCTATACGATGAGGATAATTCATAATCAAGATGTATTCCAAGCCACTGCAAGAATGGAGATACTTGAACCGTATAACCTACCCTTATTTGAAGCAGCAGGAATAGGGAGTCTCTATCGAATAAATTGGAATAATGAGAAGTATCATCCCTTTGAGCAGGCAATGTTTACAGCAGATATTTCCTGGGATCACCTATTAAGCAAAGAAATTCCTGACAGTATCACAAATCATCGATTAATGTTTTTTACCTTCAGCACTGTAGATATTGATTACAATATCTTCCCTCCAAATCAACAGGATGTCCTTTTCCCTCATGGTAGTAGGGTAGTTTTCTCCAAGTATTCGCTTTCGAACGAGCATGCAAACTATATGAGGGCATTGCTAGCCGAAACCCGCTGGCAGGGTAGCTTGTTTGAGAATGCCAGAAGTAATCTGCCAGGCAACATTAGCGGTGAAGCCTTAGGCTTTTTTGGAGTTTGTGCAGTAAAGAGGGACACTTTATATGTTCAATAAAAAAAGCAAAAAGTGCGTAGGGGTAAACTATGACCGTTGTGTTTTACAGATGAATTGATTATTATTCTTAACTAACTTAAAATTACTAAAATGAAAACATTAAGAGTCTTCCTAAGTTTTATTACAATGGCTTCACTTCTCGTGTTCCAATCCTGCGAAAAGGATGAACTTGACCCTATAGTCGAGGACAAGAACATCGTTCCCGAGTCCTTTATGGTTGAAATACCTAGTTCCATTAGCTCTAGAAGTTCTGTAACCACACTCAAAAACCTGAAGATTGATAATATTCAGGGCGATGAGGTTTATGAACACCTTCGCAACTTTGTTGCGGTTGGAGAAAGCGCAGCAGAAATAATCCAGGGTATTATGACTGTTATTGCGCAACATAATCTAAACAGGCCCATTGAGTTCACCTTTATCAGCGATGATGATAATCGGTCCAAGCATCTGATAATTGTTGAGAACGCTACCTTCGAGGGTAAGCAATGGCAATACAAAATGACCATAACCGATGTGGATGAAGGCAGTGAGGATGGGAATAATATTGCGCTACAGATTTTCTGGAGTCGCAATCCAATTGTTGGAATCGCATTGCTTAACCCATACAATATCGATAGAGTGAATAATAGTATTGATATTAAAGATGTTATGTATCGATTGGACTATAGCGAAGCCAACGATATGGGTTATGAAAAGTATATGATTGTAACCCTGGTTAACCTTCCCCTCGGTGATCCTGAAACGGATATTTATAGAGTTTCAAATCTAAAAATGTTTGTTGGTAAGAACGGCGATGTGATTGATCTTTACGGGAATACAGAGCATCCAAACGCATACTTCTTCAATGAGGATACTGGATTCGATTGGGCCTTTGTGGCATCTGCTAGCACATCAATGAATATTGCAGTGGCTGAAGTTGGGCTACCACCCATGTATCTTGATTCGAGCGATCGTAACACCCTTCTTGTTGAGTATTCCATAAAGAATGTGTTCGAGCAGCAGATTCTCTCTGTATGGCCTGGAGTCAGCCAGGAAGTTCTGGATGCCTACCTTGTCAACCTAACCCCTCCAGCCTTCTTTTCCTCCGATGGGTTTATTCAGGGTGGTACTCCTCCCTCAAATAATTACAATAGCTTAGTGGGCAATATCCTCTTACTAACACCTTACAATCCAAAGTATATCAATGAGCTTGTGATTTTGTTTGATTAAGTTCATTCAGGTTATTAGACCGAATCACTTGTTGAAAAGATTATTCGTTTTGTAGTTAATCAGTTAAATATAATAAAGCCACTTACAACGTTTTTCGGGTAAGTGGCTTTTTGTTTATACACCTCTTTATACACCTTGCCCCAGTTTATACCCTTCTCAATTTTTTTGAAATCCGCAATGCAGACGAGCATTGTGAGAACCTAACAGAGATATTCTCTCAGTTTATGGAAAGTGATGGTATGGAAATATACGATAAGAACGAAAGGTCTAGCCTATTCACTACCTTTAGCCAGTCAATGGCTTTGATAAGAGGGCTATCGAAGTTCCATGCAGAAAAAGAGGACTAGTACCCTTTGTTTGAAGCAAACCCCTTATAGGGGATAACTGCAATAAAAAATTAACTGATTTAGGGGAATTGCCTATAAATATCTTTTCTGTGAACAATACGGGCAAACTCAACGGTACTCCCCTCAATGAAAACTCCTATACGATAATCACCCGTCTTGATACGGTAAGCGTCCCTATAGCCTTTTAGCTTTTTTTAGCCCTGTTATTTGGGCTGGTGATAACGCATTTTCAAGTTCTTCAATAGTGTTGGCAATACTGTTTTTTATGAGAGTTTCTGTTATCTTGTCCAAGTCCTTGTAGAACTGCTTTAGGAAAGCCGTTTTCATTTACCCAATTTTTTCATTACATCAGCCTTTGACACCTTCTGTTTACGGTCGGTTTTCCTCATTAAGCCAGCTAAACCTAAATCTTCTTTGTCCTCTTCGCTAAGAAGTTTAGCCTTAACACCCATTCTTTTAAAAAGGCTAGTTAGTTGTTGCTGTTCTTGTCTTGATGAGGGTTGTACGATAATTGTATCCATAGCATTCTTGCTTTTTTCGCAAAGTTACAGCTTTATTCTGCTAAAATCAACCTAACACAAACGGTTAACTTCTAAAAAATCTTAAACTCCCTGCTGGTTTAGAGCATAACGACTGACAAGTCGGAAGGGTCACCGGCCTGTCTTCGACAGGTAAATTCGAACTTTCTCATGAGCGAAGCGAATAACTTTCTCATGAGCGGAGCGAATAACTTTCTCATGAGCGAAGCGAATAATCCAGTAGTTCCCACACACAAAATCAACCACTTACAGCGTTTTTCGGGGTAGGTGGTTTTTTGTTGGATATACAATTTGACCACCAAAGCCATTTAGTTACCTAGCTTCATTCTGCAAAACAGGATAGGTTATTAATTGGCTCAACTTGCTATTGGCTGAGGACTACGAAGATTTGCATAAACATGTTACTGTTAGTCAGCCACGTTTAGGTCAAGTACTCCCTTGAGCTCATCAAGATAGGTTAACACTAGGTTAAGTAGGATGATGTCTTGGTTGCTTGCACCAACCACACCTAACTGTTTTGCCTCGTACTTTCTCATGTTTTCCATTTCACTCTTAACGCTGGTCTTCAGCGATTCAACCAAGGCAATCCTTTTGGGGGTATAGATCTCACAGAACGTTTTACGTGCTGCCCGTAACCTTGCATTTTTTTCAGAATCCCATTTATCCTGCGCATCGACTGAAACCATTGCTGGACTTTCTTCTTCCTCTATGGGGAGAATGTTCTTTTTATAGTAAGCCTCCTGTTCGTTTGAGAGGGCCAACGACTGTTCGGCATACTTGAGCAAGAATTTAAAGGGTTGTGTACCTTGTTCTTGTTGCGATGGTTGGTAAGCTTTACCTCCACCTTGAGCAGCCACTCTGGCGGCTATGGCAGCAGCCTCGGCATCGGAAATGTTTCCACTCTGAATTTTGGCAATTTCTTCAGCAGTCAAACCAGTACCACCCATATACTGAGCAGAAACTGATTGCACATCAACGTTGTTTTGTAGTGCCTCGGTTCTGCTATCAGCATCCTTTCTAATTGTTGCAGCCAACCTTTCAATTTCGTTGTTGAACTGGTCAACTTCATCAGAACTAGCTGTGCAACAATTCTTGGGGAGTCTAGGTGCAGCATCAAAGTATCTTTCAGGGGTTGTTTGTGCCATAGTAACACCAAACATGCAAAAGGCAACAGCCATAAGACCTAATCTTTTCATAGACAGTTAATTAGAGGTTGGGGTTTAGATTTAATTTATTAATCAAAAGTAATCTATTAGTAGTCATGTTGTTCAGCTGAAGGGGAAAAAATACTCATTTTGTAATGTTTTTTTTTAAGAATAGGATTTCAATATCAATATCCTTAATTTTGTTTGATAATTTTATAGATGATGAACTCTATAGGAAGAATCTTTCGTTTGTCGGTCTTTGGGGAGTCGCATGGACCATTGATCGGTGTTACCATTGATGGCATTCCACATGGTATTCCTTTAAGTAAAGAGGATCTTATACAAGACTTAAGCCGAAGAAAACCATTGAAAAAAGGGACTACTGCACGACTTGAGGACGATGAGCCTGAGTTTCTGTCAGGCTGGTTAAATGGTTTTTCTACTGGTGCTCCCTTGACCATCGGATTTAAGAATTCAAATGTAATTTCAACCGACTACGATGAATTAAGGTCAACCCCTCGGCCAGGCCATGCCGATTACTCTGCCTTTAAAAGGTTTGAAGGATTCAATGATTATCGAGGAGGAGGACATTTTTCAGGACGATTAACCCTTGCTCTTGTTGCGGCAGGAGTGGTTGCCAAAAAAATAATTCCAACCGTTAGTGTAATAGCAAACCTAATATCTGTTGGAGGGAATGAAAACATTGAAGATGCAGTTCAACGTGCAATAGAAAGAGGTGATTCTATTGGTGGAATAGTAGAATGTCAGGCTAAGGGAATCCCAGTAGGGGTAGGAGAGCCTTTCTTCGATTCGTTAGAATCAGTGATAAGCCATTTAATCTTTGCTATTCCTGGGATAAGGGGTATTGAATTCGGTGCAGGTTTTCATGCTGCAAGCATGTTTGGTTCTCAGCATAACGATGCTATTGTTGACGAATACGGAAGAACAGCTACAAACAACTCGGGTGGAATCACTGGTGGATTGGCCAACGGGAATGATTTAGTTTTTCGTGTGGCAGTTAAACCAACCTCAAGCATTGGATTACCTCAACAAACTTTTAATTTAAAGACAAATAAAATTGAAGAGTTGAATGTAAAGGGTCGGCATGATACCTGTATCGCTCTTCGTGTTCCCGTTGTTATTGAAGCTATTACTGCAATTGCTTTGGTTGATATGATTATGGTTCGACATGCAACAACAAAAAAGGGACTGTCCTAAAAGTCAAGAAAAATGACCTATTATGAGACTGCCCCTCTCTTATTATTGGAAAATACTATTTACCTTCTAGATAATCAGCAAGGTAGCTAAATGGTTCTGTTAGTTTACCATCTTTTGTGATGGTTGCCCTTCGAAGTATTCCTTCTGGATCGCCATCAACAAAATGGGGGAGTACTCTGTCAACCAATGTCTTACCAAAATCGATGCTTGCATCACGGGGGAGTGCCCCTGGCAGATTATCAACAGTCATCATCGTGATATTCTTCTTGCTGGTAAAGGCAATCTCCTCCCTTTCAAGGACAGGGTTGTACCCGTAAAATGGTTCAGCAATAGTGGTTGCCCGAAGGGTCGAAGGAATTGGACCAGGTATGTCGCAACTCACGTCGGCAATCACGGTAATCTTGAAATCGGGTGAACGCATATCCTCTTTGGTGAAGAAATGTGGTGAGCGGAAGTCCCAGTAATGGCAAGCCACAAAAATATCGGTAACTTTAGTGTAGGGAAGGAATGTAGATTCGTATTCCATCGGAGATTTTACCCAGTGATTCCACTCAAAGGGTTTCCCATCTTTGCGTTTAGCGTAATGCCAAGGGTCAATCCTGCATAGTACAGGTTCATTGAATTCCTTTGTGAGGTAGTCCTCAGGAGTAACCTCTTTTATTCCAATTGTTCTGAATACCTCAAGTGCTCCATTGGCAACCCTACCACCACCAGAAACAAGAATCTTCTTTGGTCGTAGGTGAACTTTTTTTAATCCTGACATCATATCCTCATAGTCATGGCATTCAAAGGCAGGCCTTAATTTGTACCCATCAGTTCTTATGCCCCTGGCTTTCATTGCATTGTAAGCACCTACTATCCCAGCCCATCTCCCAAAAGCAACCAATCTTTCCCCTTTTATATCGGTGATATACTCATGGTCGAGAAGAGTAATTTTGTTGTTGCAAATCGTTTGGAACATTTGAAGATTATGAGGTTGCTTTTTAGCAACATGCGCAAAGAAGAGGTACGATTTATTTGGGATTAATGCAGGAATTTTAACCTCTTTTACTCCTATTAGGAGGTCGCAATCGCTCAAATCAGCCTGAAGGCTAATGCCTGCAGCCTGATATTCCGAATCAGTGAAACACCTTAATTCGCTTGGTTGAGCTACAACCTCAATGCCTGGACAACGTTTCATTAAATCTACAGCCTGTGCTGGAGGTAAGGCTACCCTTCGATCGGGAGGAGTCTTTGTCTCCTTTATCAATCCAATTTTAAACTTCTTTTCCATGTTAAATATTTGTATGTTAATGATATGTGGGGTAAAATTATGAAAAAAGTTGAAAATTTATTCTAATTTTCCTTCGCTTGCAAAGATAGTAGTTACAGTTTTATTTATTACGCAAACGTTGAAGTGAAATTAATTATATGTTAAATGCTTAACAACATTTCATTTTTCATCAATTATTTATAACTTTGATAAGTTATTTTGAAATGTAAGTTCTTTATTATCAATAAAATAGTATAATACAATGGCAAAAAACAAGAAATTTATTACCTGTGACGGGAACTATGCAGCATCGCACATCGCCTACATGTTTAGCGAAGTAGCTGCCATTTATCCAATCACTCCCTCATCAACAATGGCTGAGTACATCGATGAGTGGTCGGCTTTTGGACGAAAGAATATTTTTGGAGAAACCGTTAAGGTGACCGAAATGCAATCGGAAGCAGGAGCGGCTGGAGCAGTTCATGGTTCACTCCAAGCAGGAGCTCTTACTAGCACCTTCACAGCATCGCAGGGTTTACTGCTGATGATTCCTAACATGTATAAGATTTCAGGCGAATTGCTGCCTGGCGTTTTTCACGTTTCGGCACGTAGCATCGCTGCTCAGGCACTATCAATTTTTGGCGACCATAGCGATGTGATGAGTACTCGCTCCTGTGGTTTTGGCTTGTTGGCCACCGGAAGTGTTCAGGAGGTAATGGATTTGGCTGGAATAGCACACCTTACAGCAATCAAAACCAGGGTACCTTTCTTGCATTTTTTCGATGGTTTCCGTACTTCACACGAAACCCAAAAGATTGAGGTTATAGAAACCGAGCAGATGGCTGCTTTGGTTGACAAAAAAGCACTGCAAGAGTTCCGCGATAGGGCTCTTAACCCAGAGCATCCAGTAACCCGTGGTACCGCTCAAAACCCCGACATCTATTTCCAGTCACGTGAGGCAGCCAACAAGTTTTATGATATTGTCCCTGATGTTGTTGAGGACTACATGCAGGAAATTAAGAAGTTGACAGGTCGTGAGTACCATCCATTCCGTTACTACGGTCATCCACAGGCAGAAAACGTGGTAATTGCAATGGGTTCAATAACCGATACCCTGAGCGAAGTGGTTGATTACTTGAATGAAAAGGGTGAGAAGGTTGGTTTGCTAGTGGTTCATCTTTACAGGCCATTCTCGGCAAAATACTTCTTCAAAGCAATTCCTACATCAGTAAAGCGAATCGCTGTTCTGGATCGTACAAAAGAACCTGGTGCAAACGGAGATCCATTGTACCTCGATGTTAAAGAATTATTCTACGGAAAGGATAATGCTCCTCTTATTGTTGGTGGACGTTATGGGTTGAGTTCAAAGGATACTACTCCTTCGATGATGATTGCTGTGTACGAGAACCTTAAGATGAAGGAGCCTAAAAATCAGTTTACTGTGGGTATTGTTGACGATGTTACCTTTAAATCGTTACCTCTTCTTCCTGAAATTAACCTTGCACCAAAAGGGACTTTCCAAGCCAAGTTCTATGGTATTGGTGCCGATGGAACTGTTGGTGCTAACAAAAACTCCATCAAGATTATTGGTGATAATACCGATAAATATTGCCAGGCATACTTCGCATACGACTCCAAGAAGTCGGGAGGAGTCACTGTTTCTCACCTTCGTTTTGGCGATCAGCCAATTCGCTCGCCATACCTTGTTACAACACCCGATTTTGTTGCATGTCACGTTCCAGCCTATTTAGGTAAGTATGATATGCTGAAGGGTTTACGTAAGGGTGGTACTTTCCTGCTAAACTCAATTTGGAGTGTTGAGGAAACCAAGGAAAAACTTCCTAATTCAATTAAGAAGTACTTAGCTGCGAACGAAATCAATTTCTATATCATCAACGCAACTGAATTGGCAGAGGAGATTGGTCTTGGTGGGCGTACTAACACCATCATGCAAAGCACCTTTTTCAAGATTTCAGATGTAATTCCTTACGAACTTGCTGTTAAGGAGATGAAGGATGCAGTAGATTATACCTTTGGCCGTAAGGGTGAGGATATCGTTAATATGAATAAAGCAGCCATCGACCGTGGGTGCAATTTTGTTAAGGTTGAGGTTCCCACCGATTGGGCTAAGCTAGAGTTAGAAGCTCCCATGTCAATTGATGGTGCTCCCGATTTTATCAACGATGTGATGTTACCAGTCAATA
>CAYZSD010000057.1:0-5264 GCA_964481075.1 uncultured Rikenellaceae bacterium
TGCAGGAGGTGAACGATGCAGCTACTGCTACTGCAAAAAATACTACAAATAGTTTCTTCATAATAATTAATAAATTTTGGTTAGAAAAAAGGGTTAATAATTTTCACAAAGGTACGGCTTAGAAAAGGAAATAACTAATAAAAACTATAATTCGTGAGAGGACAATGAGTATTCGTGGTAGAAAACTGATTATTTGTAATTGCTAAAAGAGTGTTATTGAAGCAGCTAATGTGTTAGAATTTTGAAATATAGGTTAGAAAGCTGTCCTCTTCATTCAATCCAAGTTTTTTTCGCAGTCTATATCGGGCCATATCGATGCTCTTCACATTCTGGAAGGTGATAGAGGCAATTTCTTTCGATGACATGTTGAGCTTTGAAAAAGCGCAAAGTTTTCGCTCATTGGGTGTTAGGTCGGGGTGTGCATCGCCAAGTTTTCTGTAGAAGTCGGCATGAACATCGTTGAATCGTTTCTCGAATTCACTCCAAATATTATCGTTTACTGCGTACTTGTAGTTACAGATGATTTCACGTATCAGATCGCTTCCTTTTCTGTTGGTGTACTCAGCAAGTTGAGATATATCATTAATAATCTTTTCGTTAAGTTCACATGTTTGAATTAATCTTAGGGTAATGTTTGCCAAGTCGCTCTTCTGCCTTTCCATGGCATCGCGATGGGCCTTTTTTAGTTCGGTTACATCGCTCATTACGCATATTATACCTTTCAAGCTTCCTCTGTAATCGTGAACCAAGGACTTTGTGAAAATAATATCGTGAATTTTATTATCGCAAAAACCAATTACCCCTTCGTATGTAATGATTTGTTTTGATTCGTTGATAAGCTGCTGATCGTATGCATAATGGGTATCAATGCCATCTTTTAGAAAGCATCCATACACCGATTTACCAACCTCCATATTACAAATTGAAGAAAAGCTCTTATTGCTAATGATACTATTTCCTTCGGTATCGTAGTAAACAATTGGAAAAGGGATAGTATTAATCAGGTCATTAAGGAAAATGTTAGCCTCAATAATTGTTTCGTTTTTCTTTTTAATCTCCTGAATGTATCCTGCCAGAATGAGCATGGAGTTTACCCTAGCTTCGAGTTCAATTGGATCAATAGGTTTTCTGATATAATCGACTGCACCAGCGTTTAGAGCGGTTTGAAGGTTTTGTGATGATGTCATCACCCCAGAAGCCATAATTATGGGGATGTCCTTAACCTCATCGTTTTCTTTGAGCTTCCTGATGAAATCAATGCCATTCAAGCCCGGCATATCCCAATCGGTGATGATGAGATCGGGTTTTTTTAAGCATGCAACCTGATAACCCATTACCCCTGAATTGGCCTGAAGGAAAATGTAGTCGGGATTTGCCTTGGAAATAATACTAAAAACTATGTTAATAATTTGAGGGTCATCATCAACTACTAATATTGATTTTTCTGTCTTCATTAAAAATGAGTATATTATGTTTATACTCTATGTCTCAATCATGGTTACAAGTTCATTAAATTTCTTACCATTCAAGCTATAAATTGCGTTTTCTACCTCCATTTTCCATGCTTCAATTGCCGCTGAGTCGGTAGTTTCAATCTGTCCAATCACCCCACGAATACCACTAACCTCATAAATATCAAGGTTTTTCAATCTGTCAAGGAAGGGTTTTAAAGCTTCCTTATCGGAATTTGAAAGCACGATGGTGCTCGAAAATGATATGTTTTCAGTAACTGTCTCGGGCAATTCGGCAGTTATTGTGTTTGTGCTTGCTGGAATATCGAACCAGAAGTGGGTCATCGTTTCTGGGATACTCTCAACACCAATAACACCCCCGTGAGCAGTTACTACTAATTTGCAGAAATTCAGTCCCAAACCGGTTGATCGAAATTTTTGCTGTTTTTCAGATGGAATCTGCCCATAAGGCTCAAATAGCAGTTCAATCTTTTCATTTGGTATTCCAGCTCCTTTATTCGAAACCCTAAAACGCACCATGTCATTAACACGAAAAACACTAACCTCAATGTTTTCATTCGGATAGGTGTGCTTAATGGCATTGGAAAGCAAATTTTCCATTACCCTCTGCATCGACTCGAGGTCAGCTATAACTACAAGGTTCGGCTCATAGTTCAAACTCAAAGAGCATGAACTTAACGACAGACTTACCTCCATGTTTTTAATTGACGAATCAACTATTTCCTTTACAGGAACATCAACAAGCCGAAGGTTTAACTTCGATTCGTTATACTTATTGATATCGAGAATATTAAGTACCAAGCGAAGCATTCTATTGGCCGACTCGTGGATTAGTGTTAGCTCGCTGCTCTTATCGAGACGCTTGCTAGCAATTGAAATGATATTGCTCAAGGGATTCTTTAAATCATGAACTATCATCTGCATTAGGCTGGCCTTGAACTTGTCGAGTTCTACAAGCTTCTCGTTCAGCACCCTAAGTTCTTCCGATTGCTCGATGATGTAAGCATTCTGTATCTCAAGCATGTCCTTTGAATTCTTTATTCGTCTACGGCTTTGAACAACAAAAAGAATTGTAAAAATGAGGAGGAGAGAAAAAAGCAAACCCGAAACAATAACAACTCTCTGCTTTTCAACGGTTTTATTAATAATTTTCTTTTCCTGTGCAAGAATAAGATTCTCCCTTTCAATCTCTCGAGTGCTAAACAAAGTTTGCAGTGAGTCAAGCGCGAAACCTTTTTCCTTTTTGAAAATGGAGTCATTCAAAGTATTAAGTGCTTTATAGTATTCAACTGACTTCTTAAAGTTTCCAAGAGCATTATTTGCTACAATCAAGCTGTTGTAACACTTAACCTGACTGGTAAAATCATTGATAGCAATGAATGATTCGAGTGCAGTTTCAATAAGAGTATTAGCCAAAGGGTAATCTTTCTCGAAGAGGGCAATCTCGCCTAAATTATAGGTAGATATTGCAATGCTGTTTTTCGAATTAAGTTCTTTGG
Source organism: uncultured Rikenellaceae bacterium (assembly GCA_964481075.1). Lineage (GTDB taxonomy): Bacteria > Bacteroidota > Bacteroidia > Bacteroidales > Tenuifilaceae > MWFE01. Next base: position 2,972 of record CAYZSD010000057.1, read on the forward strand.
CAAGAGCAAGGGACTTTGCATGATATACCTTTGCCTGATTGTACTCCTTTAGTTCAACGTGGATAGACGCAATGTTCGAAAAAACAGCCAGCTCTATGGGTTTATTCGGAATGCTTTTTAATAACTCCAATGCTTTATGATAACAATCTAAAGCTTCAGGAAACATTGCTTGTTGTTTAAAGTTAATTCCAAGGATATTGGTAAACCGTGCAGCCTCAATAAAATTCTTATTGTCAAGGTACTGGGCTATGGCCAACCTTAAATACTTTTCAGCCTCGGCGTAATTTTTAGTTCTACTATAAATGCCCCCAATCTTTCCGTACATTGAGGCAAGCAGGGTAAAATTGTTAAACTCTTCAGCCAGATTCTTTGCATCTAAAAAATATGTTATCGCGGAAGCATATTCTCCTCTAAGAAAGTGTATTGTGCCAATATTTTCGTAAACCTTACCAAGATTGCTCCTTTTTTGCATAGCATTATACATTTCTTCCTGTTTCCTGAAAACAAGCAGAGCCGAATCGTATTTGCTTTCAGTTTGATAAATGACACCAAAACGACTGTATGTTTTTAGAACCTCTAATGTATCGTTATACCTAACTGCTTCTTGCATAGCCTTTTCAAAAAATGCTCTCGCATTTTGAATATCACTTTTACCAAAATAATTAATCCCTATAGAGTTATACGCTTTCCCTTTAAGTTCAGGGAAGTTCATTTCTTCTGCAATTCGTATTGCTTCCTCTCCCAGAGAAAGCCCTTCGATTGGGTTTCGGTTATATAGGTTAGAACTTAGCTCTACTAGGGCAACAACTTTTTCTCTCCCCTCTGCCACTTGAACCACCCGTCGTAAACTATCAATAAATTGATTTTGTGCTTGTAGCGTGAAACTTATTGCAAAGAAGATAAAAAGAATAACTGCTCTCATTATATTAAGCTTAAACATTATAAAAAGGTATAAACTCTAATCTTTTGTAATTTCATTATTAAAACTGTAATGATAAAAACAACGAAGGCTTGAATATGCCTTCGTTGTTTTAAACTGAAATTGATGAAAAAACCTATTGAATAACAAATCTTTTGGTATGCTCAATACCGTCAACTTCTATTTTTAGAATGTATATACCAGGTGCAATATTAAGGTTAAGTTCGAATATAGAACCAGATACATTGCTATCGGAATACACCAACCTACCGAAGGAATCAAAAACAACAACTGAGCCTATTGACCTGGAACTACCTTCAACGTTAATATTTATCAATCCCTTTGATGGGTTTGGATATAACGAAACTACAGTGGTGCTTTCCAAAATGAGATTCTTATCACTTAGAGGCATATAACCCGATGATTTTGAGGTATTAATAACAATTGCACTATTGTCTCCAAGAGAACCTGGATCACCCGGCTCTTCGAGTGTAAGATCTGCGTTATTGCCAGCAGCATCCATAATTGAACCTGAGTTTAGAGCAAGGGCACTATTTGAGTCATAGTCTAAGTCACCAGTAGAGTGTCCTGATAGAACAATATACTCGAAAATTATCTGGTCTGTTCCAGTTCCAGAAAAGTAAGTCGCTGTTCCACCAGTATTTAAAGCCAAAGATGGGGTGCCTAATGTGGTAACAACATTAACAACCTCGGAGAAAATAACCTTTATGTAAATCTTTTCTCCTTCACCGTAAGTACCATCGGGAGTAGTGGCAATAACATTGGTGATTGTAGGTGACTGAGTATCAACTACTATGTTTTTGCTATGTCCAAGTGAGCCAGCAGTACCTGGTGTTGAAAGGGTAAGATTTGCGCTATTTCCAGCGGCATCAACAATAGTTCCATCATTAAATACTAACGAGGTGGTTGCAACATAATCCAAATCTACAGAATTATCGCCTGCCTGAACAATATAATTGAAGACGAGAGTTGAAGACCCAGAACCAGAAGAGTAGTCAATCACTCGATTCGATGTACCATTTTGGAGTGTCAAGCGAGGTGTGTTTGTTACCGTTACTGTTTCGGAGAAGGTTATAGTTACACTAATTAAATCACCAGCTTTGTATATACCATTTTCAGTTGTAGAAGAAACGATGGTAACAGTTGGTGCCTCGGTATCGATTACAATGTTCTTGTTGTTTCCAAGCGAGCCTGAAGCCCCCGGTAGTGGAAGACCAAGGTTAGCATTATTACCCGAAAGATCTTTTATTGTTCCATCATTTAGACTTAAAGCAGTAGAGCGCTTGTAATCGAGATTTGGAGTTGCATCGCCTGGCTGTATCGTGTAGGTGAACTCCAGGGTGGCTGTTCCTG